>NZ_JBKIWN010000020.1:0-231081 GCF_058146165.1 Streptomyces sp. AM25
CAAGGCCGCCGTCGACGGCATCGGCTGAGTAGAGCAAGAACTTTGTAGGGGCATGGAGGGGGAGGGCACGTCATGCCTGGGTGGGACATCAAGCCGGACGCGGTGCGTGTGGTGCTGGGCAACACGCGGGACAAGGCCGAGAAGCTCGGGGAAGAGCTGCAGGCCTACGCCAAAACCATGGAGAGCGCGGCGAAGTCGGCCGGCACGATGATCCAGGGTGAGGCCCCCAAGGACGGTGCTTTCGGCCCGGTGGCCGGAGCACTGGGCGAGTTCGGCAAGAACACGCAGGACGACCTGAAGTTCCTGATGGTCCGCTCGGCCAAGTCCATAACCGGTGCTGCGCAGGCCACGCGCTGCTACGAGAACGGTGCACTGGAGATGGCGCAGAACGCCCAGACCGAGGCGGCCAAGGCGCCGACTCCCGAGGAGCTGAGCGGGAAGAAGGGCAAGGCCGAGAAGTGATCGAGCCCGAGAAGATACCCCACTGCACCAGCAACTTCGACCAGCTGGAGAAGGATGCCGCGGCGCTGAAGAAGACAGCGTCCAGCATCCGGACCACTGGTGGTGACATCCATAGCACTTTCCAGGGCTTGGACCCGGTCTACGAGGCCCCGGAGAAGGGCCCGTTGCTGCACACGACCGTGCCGGTGCGCGAGGGGGCGGACCACTTCGCGTCGAAGCTGGAGACGGTCGGGGGCGCGCTGTCCGACTTCGCCCACACCGGGCGCCCGCTGGCCAAGCGAATGGACGAACTCCGGCGCGAGGCCGAGACCTTCGCAAAGTCGGTGGCGGACGACAAGCACTGGCAGCGCGACGACAAGAAGCAGAAGGAGAACGCCCACCTGGTCCACGAAGTGGGCCGCGTATGGGGCGAGTTCCAGGAGGCCGAGCTCTCCACCGCGAACAAGATCAGCGCACTGGTCGGAAACACCCGCTGGATGCCGGACGACGGCTCGCACAAGCCGGGCATGTACGGCTTCGCCACGGACGACGCGGCCAAGGCCGACAAGACGCCGTGGGGAACGGTCGACGCGCGTGAATACACGGGTGTGAAGTGGCTCTGGCACCACGGGACCCACTTCGTGGGCGGCCTGGTGACGGGCTTCGTCAAGGACGGCTTCCTGGACACAGTGAAGGGGCTTGGCCACATGGTCAACTTCTTCGACTGGGACACGTTCAAGAAGACATGGAGCGGTGTCGGTGACGTTGTCACCGGTATCGGCCTGTACACGGTCAGGCCGTTCGAGCTTGCCATGACCGCCATGGGCCTGCCCGACAAGCCGGACCCGGACAGTGACCGTGCAAGGAAGGCGGCTCGGGAGTTCGGCAAGTCCCTGGTCGCCTGGGACGAGTGGAAGAAGAACCCGGGACGGGCCATCGGTACCGTCGTGTTCAACGGCCTCACCCTGGGCGCAGGCCCCCTGCTCAAGCTCGGCAAAGCAGGCGAGCTCGGCAACATGGGCAAGGCAGGCGAAGCCGGCGGCACCACAGCCAAGGTGGCGGGCGCATTGGGCAGGGTCGGCCAGCTCGTGGACCCGATGACCTATATAGGCGGAGCGACCAAATACGCAAAGGTCCAGGTCGGTGACCTCCTGACCTCCCTGAAGGAAACCCACACAGGCCCCACCGGAGACTTCCTCAAGGGCGCATCGAAACCCTCGGGTGCGCTGGCCGATGTTCCCAAGGGCTTCGAGTACGTCAATCACGAGGGCCAGCTCCGCGTCATCACCGATGACGGGAAAATCCTCGACGAACACGGCAAGCCGGCCGAACCGCCTGCCGTCAAGGAACCCCACAAGGACGACCTGCCCAACGTCCACGAAACCAGCCCGTCTGACCACCGTGTTCCTGTCGGCGTGGGTGCTTCGCACTCCCAGGCCTCTGCCCACGTGGGAGGCGGAGCCGCTGAAAGCACTGGCTCGCACGCGGGCGGTCACGCCGGCGAATCCGCGGGCTATTCAGGAAGTGCTTCGCACACGCCGAACGTGCAGGGCGGCGGCCACAGCACGTCGATCCACCCCGGGCACGGTGCCCCGAGCGCAGGCTCGGGTGGCCACGGCACGGGTAGCGGCGGGGGGCACTACGACCACGAGCTCACTCCGCACGGTCAGGATGAGCCCCGTCACGCAGACGACAATCCGCCGCATGACGGTAGGCATCACCATGCCGCAGAAGACGTGTCCGACTCGCCTTCGCACGATGCCTCGGACGTCACTGGTCCAGGGGACCATGGGAATCACGGAACTCCGCCGGGCAACCCCGGGGAATCAGGAAAGCATGGGTGGCACGGTGGAGAGAATGTCGTCGGACCTGCCCGTGGTAAGACGTTGCTGCCGCCTCACAGGAGGCACAGCTTGGGCGGCGTCAAGAGCGGTCTGCTGAATACTGAAAACACCCTGATTCTTCCGGAAGCTGCAGGCAAGGTGTCGGATGACCTTGCCGAGATCGCTGCCGGGAAGGCAGAGTTCGACAAGCATACTCAGCTTTACACGGTCAACGGAAGAAGCTATGGAGTGGAGCCCAACGGAAGGACGTTCCCTGCTCGTGGTGACGGATTTCTTCCCATGACTCGAACTGAGTACAAGGCTTTGCAGAGCATCATAAAGGCGGACGGCGACATGAGCAGGCTGGAAAAAATGTTCCAGAATGCGCCGGACTTCAAGAGGGAGCCGCACGCCGCCGAGAAGGCGCTTGATCTGTATCGGAAGTACTACTCGTGATGTACATTTTCTTGACCATCGGCCAAGGTGTGCTGCCCCGACTGGCGGAAGCAGTGGCGCAGGCTTTCGATGTGCCCGTGGACAGCGTGGACGTTTCGGACAGCAGTGAGTGGGATTCCCGCAACTGGGATGCCAAGGTCTTCTGCGAGTACGACAGGCTCGTCGGCGACCTGGACTGGTCCTTCTCCGTTTCGCCCGCGGACGACGTGGACGTGCGGCCATCGGAGGAGGATCTGGCGGCCCACCTTGCCCGGCACCTGGGTACACCCGTGCTGTTTCCGTCGGATGTCGCGATGCCGAGCCTGCGCCGGCTCGTGACACCGGAAGGTGATTTCACGTATGCGCACATTCGTGAGCCGGAAGAAGAGGGAGGCGAAGTCGCAGTCGAGGCCGTAGAGCGCCCGGTGAGGGAGTTCACTCGTGCTGCTGTCCACAATTTCCCTGAGTTGGTCAGGCTCTACAAGGTTGCCACTCCAGTCACTGACGCTCATGCAGGAGGAGCACCTCAGAAGGGGACCTTCTACTACGACCTATTCGACTGGGAACGCTTGGTCGTACGTATGGCCGCCGGTTGGCCGCCATCGGCCTGGTACCCCGCAACCATGTATGCCGAGGATCTCGAGATTCGCGACCAGCTCGAGGGCTGGTTGGGGCAGCTTCCCGAGCCGGAACAGTCCACTGCGCGCCAGGCCCTTGGCGAGATCGATGCCGCTTATCATCGCCTCACTGTGGACGATGGCGGGCAAGCGCTTTCAGAAGCAATCGGCCCTCAGCGTGTCATCGGTTCCCAGCATCCTTGGTACTGGAAGCGTCGCCCGATTGCGCTTCCGTGGGAGGGCAAGGGCAAGTGATCTCTGTTCCTTGTATGTAGTGGAGTTGGCGCTTCCGATGTCAGAAGCCAGCACCAGGCGCCTAGCAGGTCGTTGGTTTTCGACACCGGAAGCGGTGATGGAACGACTCCTGGCCATCGACTGGGCAGACTGCGTGGCGGGCGACAGGAATGCCCGCTCACGAACCCTGCTCATGAGCGAGTACCTGCGCCGTGCAGCCTCCTGGGTGGAGTGGCTCGGCGGCAGTGGTAGGTGGCCATTCATCGACATCGCGGAACGTGTCGACCCTTCCGTGCGTGCTGACGCGAAGCTGATTGAGCAGCTGGATGAATTCACGGAAGAGAGTATTCCGGAGTTCAAAGCTCGTCGTATGTGCCGTGCAATGGTTCACTGGGCTGCACTCAGGCAAGAGTCAGAGGTTCAACTCCCTGATTTGCCGGACCCGTTCGAACCGCTGATTGTGCTATATGAACGTGGCGGCGTGTTCTTCACGGAAAACGGGGTTGCCGACTTCGAGCTGCGTCGCGTCCCGATCCGCACCTGGCAGGCGAACGTCGCGGCAGAGCCGGTCGTTGAACTCGACCGGGCGGTGCTCGACGCTTTGGACGGCGAAGCCAGTTGGCCTCAGGCGCTGGGCGTGTGATCTAGCATGCCCTCTGCTGGCGGGGGGCGAACCGGGCCTTTCTATTCATGACCTTGAACACTCATACGCCCGATGTCGAGCGCTGGCTGTCCGCGCACGGGTGGTTTCCGGGCCGGGACATCGGCGAACGGGCTGACGAACTCGTATCCCTGCGTGTACACGGCGTGATGGAGCAGGGATCGTCCCTGGTGCCGGTCGAGGCAGCCACTCGCACCATCCGGTCGTACGGAGGGCTCGAACTTCCCTACCCCGGAGCCAAGCCGGAAATGACCTTGATGGTGGACCCCACCATCAGCTTCCGCGGGGACGCTCAGCAGATCGCGAAGCTCTCCGAGGGGTTGGGCTCGCCAGTCTTCCCGGTGGCCTTCGAAACCTATGAGAACGGCGTCTGGCTGGTGGACGAGACAGGGCGTTTCTTCTACCTACACCACACCGGGGGATATTTCCTCGGGCAGAACGAGTTCGAAGCTTTCGTGAACGCGCTCAGCGGAGACACCCTTGCTGACGCGGAGGATTACTTTGTCTGACATCTGCCCTTCCGTGGCCTCTTCCCTGCTCATCCGGGACACGATCGTCAGCCACACCAGCCTGTTCGGTGAGGGCATCCCGAGCCTGCACCCGGCTGTGCAGGCATTCTTCGGCTCCCTGCTGCCCGACCAGCGCGAGCGATTCATCGGTACGTGTGCCGAGTCCGCCTTGACCTTCGACCAGTTCTGGGCACTCGATGCGGAGCGCTGTGGCGACTTGCTTCGGCATCAAGGAAGTCACGCACGAAGTGACTTTTGAGGTGCAGGGCACCGGGAAGACCCAGGTCTGCTACGACCTGGACACGAACAAGGGCGAGGGAGTCTCCCTCCCCTGGCAGAGGACGGCCAAGGTCTCGGTGGTCGGCGCGGAGCACAGGGTCGGGCACCTGGTGACCCTTGCGCCGGGTTCGACGCAGGCCCCCGATGGCACGCTCCGGGCGGCTTCGTGTGTCATCAAGGCCGACGGTAAGAAGGTCGCGGACAACCAGGGCGGAAAGTTTGGCAAGCCGTGCGAGTACACACTGAAGTAGTGCGTGATCACGGCCTTCTGGAGGGTGCTTTCGTGAATCAAGAACTGCGAACCATCATCACCGGTTACCTGGACATCGAGCAGGGCTACGACGTGGGCCGGGGGCTCCGGCGGACCCTGCACTCCTTCAGACCGGAGTTCGTTGAGGCTGTCCGCGAGGGGCTGGCCGAAGTGATCGCGTCGCGCGAGTTGTCCGTCGCTGATTATGACGGACTGACGCAAGGGATCGAGTTCGAAGACGAGGACTCCCTCTATGTGTACCTGGGAGAGATGGACGAGTATCTCTTCGGCAGCCGGGTCCAGCAGCCGCTTCCACCTGGCTGAACGCTGCTGACCCTGGGGAGCAGGGCTGTTGTGGGCGAGCCGACGCTTCCGGCAGCGGAATCCCCGCCTGTCCGGTCCCGGAACTGAGGATTTCTGCTGCCGGAATCAGGTGTTCCGATTGTGTCCGCCCGCCGTTGTCAGTGCCCCTTGGCAGGATCGTCGGCATGAGTGATCTTGTGGCCGGCCTGCTCGACGCCGGTAACGACTGGAGCAACCGTACGCGGCACCGTGTAACGGGCCTGTCGCCGGAACTCTCGGACCTTGTCCTGCACTTGGGGGCTGCCTCCCAGTTCTGGGACCACCGCTACAAGGCCGACACTGCCTGGAAACGCCGCACCAAGGCTCTGCTCAAGGCTGACGGTGCAGCTGGGCTCGTTCAGTTCCTGGTTCGGGAGCTGGCCCGGGGCGGCTCCTTCCACGGGGTGAGCGACCCCAGGCAGGTGATGCGGGAGTTCGGGCAGAACAAGCCGTCGTCTCCCGCCCGGAGCCTTGCGATCGGGGTGACCCTCGCCGCCGGCTGGCTCGGTGGGGACACCAGTGGCCTGGCCGCCGACCTTGCCGTCGTTGCACGGAAGAACGTCCAGGCCATGGACACCTACTACCGCGTGGACGACCGTCTCGCCGGTGCCGCGTTCACGGCCCTCGGCGAGCTGCGCGGCCCGGCCGCCATGGAGGAGTTGTGGGTGCTGCACTACTGGGTTTCCCCTACCCGACCCCCGCACAAGGTCCTGGTGAAGTCCGTGAAAAAGGCTGCGGCCCGCCTCGACGTGCCGCCGCACGTGGTGGCCGAACGCACCGTGCCCCGCCACGGGTTGGAGCCTGACGGGACGCTGACGATCGGCTGGATCGGGCGTGGGGCACTGTGGTGGAACTCCGCGTTCGACGCCGTCGTCATCGTGCACGACACCGGCCAGGTGACCGTCGACTGGATCGACGACGACGGCACCACCACGCGCACCACGGCGCCGTTCCGGTCGCCCACCGGTTACAAGACCCAAGTCCGCGCCGACGGCGTCGACTGCCTGCGGCGTCACGCCCAGCGGATCGAGGCGACCCTGACCGCCGAGCGGCTCCGGCTCGCCGCGCTGGCCGGTGAAGACCGCACGTGGCTCTGGCCGGACTGGGTTCGCTACTACCGCGACCACCCCATCACCGGTGTGCTCGCGCGTGCGCTGGAGTGGGAGTACGACGTGTCCGACGGGTGTGGATACCGCCGCCTCGACGCCGGGGGCGTGCCGCCCACTGCACGGGTCCGGCTGCGGCCGCGCGGAACTCCTCCCGGGGTCTGACCGGTGGCCCGCCGTGCGGCTGAGTGGTGATCAGTCCGCGGCGCGATGTGCCGAAGGCATGCCGGGCGGGAGTGTGGAGCGCGGCCGGAGAAGCCGGTCGGCAGACCCTTCGGCCGACCCCGTCGCTGATGCACACAAGGACTCGTCATGACCCGTTTCACCATGCCCCGTAACCGCACCCGCATCGCCGCCCTGGGTGCCGCACTCCTCATCGCCACGGCCGCCGCCGGTACGGCAGTTGCCTCCGACGGCGCGGGCCGGGGCCACCGGCCGCAGCGCGAGGCCGCCTCGCTCACCGGTACCGGCAAGCTGTACCGATCCGCCGGGGACGACATCCACTTCACGTTCGACGCGCACCTGGACGCCAAGGACCTGATGGCTCCGGACAAGGCTCACGGCACCTTCCGCTTCAGTCACTACCTGCACGGCAAGGGGGCCTCGGCCGAGGGGCGGATCGACTGTCTGGTCACGGGTGGCAAGGTGGCCGTGGCCACCGGTGTCATCACCAAGTCCGACCTGGGCGGCGCCGTGGGGAAGCGGGTCGGCTTCACCGTCGACGACAGAGGCCGACGCGGCGACCGCCTCGGCTACAGCTGGGCGGCCACGGGCAGTCCGCGCGACACCAACGACCTGCCCAAGTGCGTGAGTTCCGCGCCGTTCGAAAAGGTGGAGAGCGGTGACTTCACGGTGGTCCCGTGGGAACCCCGGCTGTAGGGCGGGCACTCGCCCGGGCCTTCTGCCGGCGTCTTCTGTGGCGCAAATCTTCAGCCTCACAGGGGAGGGCCGAAGGTTTGCGCCAGCAGGATCGGGCCTACTCGACGACCGTGAGTCCCACGCCCTCCGCCGTCACTGCCACCGCGAAGTCGAAGAAGGCGGACTGGTCCCTGACGCTGTCATGGGTACGGCTGAAGACCTCGAACGCCAGCAGCCCGATCAGGTTGCTCCACAGCACGATGCCGCGCTCGACGAGGTCCTCGAACGGTGCGGCGGGCACGCTGCCGAACAGGGCCGCCGCCTCCGGGCGGATCAGCGGCGGGCCGGGCACCGCGCGCCGGGGCGGGGTGAGTTCGCCGGCCTCCAGCGCGTCACGCAGGATGCCGGCCAGTACGGCGGGGGTGCGCGAGGCGGGCGGCACCGTGTTCTGCGGGGCGTGGTAGCCCGGCACGGGCGAGCCGTGGACCAGCGCGAATTCGGCCGGGTTGGCGGTCGACCACTGCCGCAGGGCGCGGGCCGCCGCGAGGAGGCGGGTCCCTGCCGGTGCGCCGCCGTCCCGGGCCGCCCGGTCGGCCTGCTCCATGGCGGCGCCCGACTCGTCGTAGGCGTCGATGAGCAGCGCGGTCAGCAGGTCGTCCCGGTGCGGGAAGGCGGATGCGACATCGGTGACCGCCAGACCGCTGCCCTGGGCCACGGCTTCCAGGGACAGGCCGCCGGCGCCCAGTTCCGTGAGGAGGCGGCGCGCAGTGGCCTTGACGGCGGCCGGGAGGTCGCGGGGTATGTCCATGAACCGACCGTACCCGCCGCGTTGCCAGCCCTTGGCCATGGATCGCCCCGTAATTCCCCGCAGAACTCCGTACTCTTGCGGGCTGACACGCGTGCAACACGAGATGCAGGAGGAGGCTGCCGTCGCATGAGCGCCTCGCACACCGACGGGCCGGGAGACCTCATCCCGCGGCCCGCCACGACCTTCCCCGCGCTGCGCACGGCCCTCGCGCGGCTCGATCCGTCGCGGCTGCCCGAGTACCAGGCCGACCGGGACCAGGCGTTCAGCCTCGCCACGCGGCACGCCTCGTTCCACCCCATCCGCGTCTTCCTCACCAAGTGGGCCACGGAGATCGAGATCGAGCGCCGTCCGGCGGTGGCCGCCCGGTACCACGCCGCGCTCGACGCCGCGAACACCCTCGACGGGGACGACCCCGCCTGGCGGGCGGCGATGGACGAGTGCCTGGCCATCCACAACGAGGCCCGCGCCGCCCAGGCCCCGCCTTTGTCGCCGTGAGCCGGGGAAATCGCCGTGATCGCCGTGATCGCCGTGATCAAGTAATGCGTGCGTAACGGATATTCCGTCGGGGCCCTCCCCGCCCCGCCCTGTCGGACCCACGGGCTAAGCTGAACAAACTCCCGGCGCCGGTCCCGAACCGGACCGGGCTGCCACCGTGGGGGTGGTCGCCGGATCGCGAAGCAAGCGCGGCAGGCCCGGTGCACCGGGCAAGACGGGGAATGATGGCGAAGGATTACGACAGTCAGCTGCTGGAGTCGGTGTCCGTGCGGCGCCGCCGTATGCGGGATGCGCTGCTCTACGGGGCCCAGCGGGCCCGCCGCTCCGCGGACGAGAAGCTCGGCAAGGTATTTGCCGGAATTGCCATTGCTGCGGTGCTGTGCGCCGGATGTGTCGGGTGGTCGTTCATTCAGCACACCCTCGCCAAGCAGAAAGAGCAGCAGAAGCAGCAACAGCAGCGGTATGCGCCCGTTGCGCCCACGCCTGCTTCCACTCCCGCCACCCCCACACCCACCCCCGAATCAACGCACAAAGCGCACAAAGTGACGGAGTCGGCCCAGTGATAGGTTCTGCCGCGTGAACGTGGGGGCAAAACAGCGTACGGAATTGAGCAGGATCACTCTCGTCGGCGAACGGCGCCGGGTGGATCTTGTTTTGCCCGCGGACGAACCCATCGGGAGGCTGCTCCCGGACGTCCTGCGGCTGCTCGACGACCGGGTCGCCGAACGGCCCGCAGCCCGGCACCTGGTGACCGCCGACGGCGCCGTCCTGCCCCAGGACGGCAGCCTCGCCGAGGCGGGTGTGCCGGACGGCGCGATCCTCCGGCTCGTCCGGTCCCACGACGCTCCGTCCGCGCCCGTCGTCCACGACGTCACCGATGAAGTCGCGGAAGACCTCGACGTACGCGCCTGGCGCTGGCGCCCCGAGGCCCGGCAGTGGACCGCCGGTGCCGCCACCGTCCTCCTCGCCCTCGTCGCCGGCGTGCTGGCCCGCAGCAGCCTCGGCTCCGCCGCCGTGCCGGCCGGGATCGCAGGGGCCGCCGCGCTCATGGCCGTCGTCGGCGCTGTCGTCGGCAAGGCCGGGCGGCGCGACCTCGGCACCATCCTGATGGTGGCCGGCGGCACCCTCGGCGTGCTCGCCGCCTGGACCGCCGCCGACGCACACGCTTGGAACGGGCCCGCGCGCCTCGCCGCGACCGCGGCCGCGCTGGCCGTCACCCTCGCGCTGCTCGGGCTGTTCTCGCCGCTCGGCCGCGGCGGCCTCGTCGGTGCCGCGGCCGTGGTCGCAACGACCGCTGTGTGGGAGGCGGTTGCCGCCTTCCAGAGCGACGCCGCCCGCGTCGGCTCGGTCCTCGCCGTCGTCTCCGTCGTCGTCCTCGGACTGCTGCCCCGCCTCGCGCTGATGGCCGCCGGGCTCACCGGGCTCGACGACCGCCGTTCCGGCGGCGCGTCCGTCAGCCGGCACGAGGTCGAGACCGCCCTCGCCGCGACGCACCGCGGGCTGACCCTCGCCACGGTCGTCGTCGCCGCGTCCGCCACCGCGGGCGGCATCCTCGCCGTCGGCGACCCGTCCCCCTGGACGGTCGGCCTCACCGCCGTGCTCGCCGTCGTGCTGCTCTCCCGCTCGCGGGCCTTCCCGCTGGTGGCCGAGGTCGTGGCGCTGATGGCCGCGGCCCTGGTGCTGCTCGTCCGGCTCACCGTCCTCTGGATCGACCACGGCGGCCACACGCACGGCACCGGAACGGCCACCCCCTACGGGCCGCTCGCCGTGCTCGCGCTCGCCGCAGTCGTGCCGCTCGGCGTCCTCGCCGTCCGGCCGCCCGAGCACGTACGCGTCCGGCTGCGCCGCGCCGTCGACCTCGTCGAGACCTTCGGCGTGATCGCCCTGTTCCCGCTCGCGGTCGGGGTGTTCGGCGTGTACGTACGCCTGCTGCACCAGTTCTAGGAGAGTCACATGTCCCAGGACCAGCAAGGCCGGAGCGACTGGCAGGGCGACCTGCTGCGCAACCTGCGCAATCTGACCGGCGAGCTCGACGAGCTGGCCGCCAAGCAGGAAGCCAAGCAGGAAGCCGACCGGGAAGCCGAGCAGGAGGCGGCCACCGAGCCCGCCGACGCCGTCCCGCCCCAGGCGGACCCGGCCCCGCAACCCGCCCCCTACCGCCCCGCCCCCCGGAAGCCCCTCCCCACCCCCGTCACCACCGAGATCGAGCTCCCCGAGGAGCTCGTCAAGGGGAAGCCGCTCAGCGGGGATTCGGCCGCCAGGCGCACCAGCCGTTCCCTTCGCCGCCTCGTGGGGTCCTCGGCGACGCGCGAGGTCGAGGAGGCAACCCGCGTCGCGCAGGCGCTGCAGCAGCCACTCACCACCGGGCGGCAGATCGTCGTCACCAGCATCCGCGGCGGCGCCGGCAAGACCACCGTCACCGCGCTGCTCGGGCGCACCTTCGCGCACTACCGGCAGGACCCCGTCCTGATGCTGGAGGCCGACGCCGCGCTCGGCACGCTGCCCGCGCGCCTCGGCGCGGCCAAGGTGCGCTGGACGACCGCGGACCTCGCGCGGATCATCGAGCCCTCGATGCAGCTGACGGACGTCGTCGGCTATCTCGTCCAACTGCCCGAGCGCGGCGGCTGGCTGCTGCCCGGCAGCCAGGGCCGGGTGGGCAGTCGGCTGGAGCTGGACGAGTACCGCTCGGTCATGGTCGCGCTGCGCCGCTACTTCGGCATCACCGTCGTCGACTCCGAGACGCTGCCCAGCGAGCTGTCCCGCACCGCCCTCGTCGCCGCGCAGGCGCGGGTGCTCGTCACCCCCGCCACCGCCGAGGGCGTCACCGGCACCCGTGCGGTGCTGGAGTGGATGGCGTCCCTCGGGCGGCCGCAGCTGATGGCGAAGACCGTCGTGGTCCTCGCCGCGTCCTCCCCGCACACGACGCTCGACGTGGCCGCGGCGAGCGGCCACCTCCAGCTGGACGGCGTCAAGGTGCTGACGCTCCCGTACGACCGGCACCTCGCCGCAGGCGGCCCGATCCGCACCGAACTGCTGGGCCAGGCCACCCGCGAGGCCGCCACCGAACTCGCCGCCGACGTCCTCACCCGAGCCATGAGCAGGCGAAGCCCCCGATGACCACGCGCATAGTCCACCGCCCCGCCCGCACCACGCGCCCCCTGGCCGTCCCGGACGCGCGCACCATCGAGCCGCCGCCCAACCTGCCCGAGGGCAAGACCGGCGGCGCCCTGCACACCCTCATGCCCATTGCGGGCGTGATGAGTTCCGTCGTGATGATGACGGTCGTGCGCAACAGCCAGTTCGCCGGGCTCGGCGCCATCGTGCTGGTCGTCACCGTCATCGGCTCGGTCGGCATGCTGCTGTCGCAGCGCGGCAAGGCGCAGCGCACCCGGCGTGCGCAGCGCGAGCGCTACCTGGAGTACCTGGAGGAGCTCCGCGAGGAGCTGGGCGCCGAGGAGCGGGAGCGCCGCGAGGCCGCCCGCGTGCTCGACCCGGCTCCGGAGGCGCTCTACGACGTCGTGCGCGATCCGGCCCGGCTGTGGGAACGGCGGCGCGCGGACGGCGACTTCCTGCGCGTGCGCATCGGCACCGGCCGCATGCCCGCCCGCCCGCTGACCGTCGGACAGCAGGGCAGCAGCGTGCTCACCCCGCCGGACCGGTTCATGCTCAACGAGGCCGGTGCGCTCAAGGCCCGTTTCGGCACGGCCGCCGACCTGCCGCTGACCGTGCCGCTGGACCGCGCGGGCAACGTCAGCATCGTGGGTGACCGTGACGGCGTGCTGCGCGTCGTGCGTGCCCTCCTGTGCCAGACCGCCGTCGCCCACGCGCCCGACGACGTCGCGTTCGCCCTCGCCGCGCCCGGCGACCGGATGGCGGCCGACTGGGAGTGGGTGAAGTGGCTGCCGCACACCCTCGACCCGGAGGAGCACGACGGGCCCGTCTCCGCCCGCCGCATCGCCCCCGAACTCGGGCAGCTCGCCCGGCTGATCAGCCGGGACCTGCGCGAGCGCGCCTCCTACGCGGCCGAGGTGCGCCGTGGTCTGGCCGGCAAGGACGCGCTGCAGATGCAGAGCCGTCTGCTCGTCGTCAGCGACGAGTACGGTGCGGACGCCCGTGAACTGCCGTGCCCCGACGAGGCCGTGGGCCTGTCCGAGATGGGCGTCACCGTGCTGCACCTGGTCGCCGAGCGCGTCCAGGAGCCCGGCCACGTCGCGCTGCGTATCACCGTCGACGGCGATCAGGTGCACGTCGAGGACCTGCGCACCCCCGAGCCCGTCGTCGTCGAGGGCACCGCCGACCCGGTCGGCGCGGCCGGTGCGGAGGGCCTCGCGCGGCTGATCGCCCCGCTGCGGCTGTCCGCCGAGTCGCTCGCCGACGCACCGCTGTCGGGCCCCGTCGGCTTCACCGAGATGCTCGGCATCGACGACCCGGCGCAGCTCGACGTCGCCGCCCTGTGGCAGCCGCGCGGCGAACGCGCCTTCCTGCGCGTGCCGATCGGCATGGGGGACAGCCACCAGCCGGTGCTGCTCGACCTCAAGGAGTCCTCCGAACTCGGCATGGGCCCGCACGGCCTGTGCGTCGGCGCCACCGGCTCCGGCAAGAGCGAGCTGCTGCGCACGCTCGTCCTCGCGCTGGTGGCGAGCCACCCGCCGGAGGACCTGGCGATGGTCCTCGTCGACTACAAGGGCGGTGCCACCTTCGCGCCGTTCGCCGGACTGCCGCACGTCGCCGGTGTCATCACCAACCTGGAGAACCAGGCCGGTCTCGTCGAGCGCGTCCACTCCTCCCTCGCGGGCGAGGTCCAGCGCCGTCAGCAGGTGCTCAAGGACGCCGGGAACGTCGCCGACATCGGCCACTACGCGGCGCTGCGCGAGACCCGGCCCGACCTGGAGCCGCTGCCGCACCTGTTCGTCGTCATCGACGAGTTCGGCGAACTGCTCACCGCCAAGCCGGACTTCATCGACCTCTTCCTGTCCATCGGCCGCATCGGCCGCTCCATCGGCGTGCATCTGCTGCTCTCCAGCCAGCGCATCGAGGGCGGCAAGCTGAAGGGCCTGGACACCTACCTGTCGTACCGGCTCGGCCTGCGCACGTTCTCGGCCGACGAGTCGCGCACCGTCCTGGACACCACGGACGCCTTCCACCTGCCGCCCATCCCGGGCTTCGGCTACCTGAAGGTCGACACCAGCGCCTACGAGCGCTTCAAGGCGGGTTTCGTGTCCGGGCCGTACAAGGGACCGGCCCTGCGCGACGTGGAGGATGCGGCTCCGCTGGCGCTGCCGTACCCGGCCTTCAACACGCTCGACGGCCCCGAGGACGGCTCCGGCGACGACGGACCGGCCATGCGCACCCGCAACCCGGGCCCCAGCGTCATGTCCGTCATGGTCGACCAGCTGCGGGACGCCGCCGCGCCCACGCGCTCCATCTGGCTGCCGCCGCTGCCCTCCGCCATCGCGCTCGACACCTCGGCCGGACCCGTCCAGGCGGACGCCCGCGGCATGCAACTGTCCGTCCGGCCGGGCGCGATGAAGGTGCCGCTCGGCCTGCTCGACGACCCGGCCCGGCAGTGGCAGGGCCAGTGGGTCCTCGACCTCACCGTCGCGGGCGGCCACGCCGCCGTCATCGGCGGCCCGCAGTCCGGCAAGACGACGCTGCTGCGCACCCTCGCGCTCTCGCTGGCCATGACGCACACCCCGCGTGAGGTCGGTATCTACGGGCTCGACCTGGTCGGCGGCGGCCTCGCGGCCCTCGCCGGGCTGCCGCACGTCGGCGGCATCGCCGGACGCGCCGACCGTGAACGCGCCGCACGCACCGTCGAAGAGGTGCGCGGCATGCTCGCCGCGCGCGAGGAGCTCTTCCGCGAGCACGGCATCGACTCCGTCGAGCGGCTGCGCGAGATGCGCGCGGAGGGCAGGCTGCCGGAACTCTCCTCCACCGAGATCGTGTTGGTCATCGACGGGTTCGGCGCCCTGCGCGACGACTTCGAGATGATCGAGGACGCCGTCACCGACCTGCTCAAGCGCGGCGGCGGCTACGGCATCCACGTCGTCGCCGGCATGCTGCGCTGGAACGACGTGCGCATCGCCACGCAGGCGATGTTCGGTACGCGGATGGAGCTGCGGCTCAACGACCCGGGCGACTCCAGCATCGACCGCAAGCTCGCCGAGACCATCGCCGCGGACGAGCCCGGCCGCGTGCTGACCGACGGCAAGCTGTTCGCCCAGGCCGCGCTGCCGCGCATCGACGGCCTCGCCTCGACCGCCGAACTCGGCGCGGCCGTCGAGCAGGCCGCCATGGTCGTCCGCTCGTCCTGGTCCGGCGACGGCGCCCAGCGCGTCCGCGTGCTGCCCGCCCGGATCCCGGCGGCCTCGCTGCCGCAGGTGACGGCCGAGCCCAACCGGGTGCCGATCGGCCTCGACCAGACGGCCCTGGCGCCCGTCCTGCTCGACCTGTTCAAGCGCGACCAGCACCTGATCGTCCTGGGCGACAGCGAGTGCGGCAAGACGAACCTGCTGCGCCTGATCACCCAGGGGCTCATGGAGCGCTACTCCGACGAGGAGATCGTCTTCGCGGTCATGGACCCGCGGCGCGGCCTGCGCAAGCTGGTGCCCGAGGAGTACCGCGGCGGCTACGCGCACAACTCCAAGCTCTGCGGCGCCCTCGCCACCGGCATCGCCACCGAGCTGGAGAAGCGCATGCCGGACGACCTGGCCGCGCAGGACGCCCTCGCGTCCGGCACCTGGTACTCCGGGCCGCGCATCGTCATCCTCATCGACGACTACGACATCCTCACCACCGCAGGACAGCAACCCCTCGCGCCCTTCCTGCCGTTCATCCCCTCCGCCCAGGACATCGGCCTGCACTTCGTGGTCACGCGGCGCGTGGCCGGTGCGTCGCGGGCGCTGTACGAGCCGTTCCTGATGACGCTCCGGGAGAGCGGTACGGCGGCGGTCGTGATGACGGGTGACCGGCAGGAGGGCCAGCTCTTCCCCGGTGTGTACGCCGCCGCCCAGCCGCCCGGCAGGGGCACGCTCGTCCGCCGGGGCGAGGCGACGCGGCTGATCCAGACGGCGCTTGCCGCAGAAGACAACGGGGGTAACGGCTGATGACCAAAGACGTGATCGCGCTCACCGAGCGGATGCCGGACGCCTGGAGCGTCCTGGCCGGCCTGCTCTCCGGCGGCCCCGACCTGCACGTGCAGGCGGCCGGGGACGGTGCCGTGGTCCAGCTCTGCGACGCGGAGGGACGGCCGCTGGTCTCGATCGAGGCCCCCCTGCTGCTGCAGGTGCCGGGCGAGGCGGTCCGGCTGCTCGGTGCGCACGTACCGGGTGACGGCCCTGTGTGGTGGACCGAGGCACGCGCGTCAACTGCCGTGCCGCAGGCGGCGGAACTGGCGGGCACCTTCGCGGCCCGGCTGCAGATGCTGCTGGGCGGCAGCGTGTGGCCGCAGGACGCGCCGGGCACGGCCGACCCGTCCAAGCCGGTCGACACCTCCGGCATCACCGCCGTGCCCGCGCAGGCGGCCGCACAGCCGGCCGTCGACGTGCTGACGGAGCACGTCGCCGTGATCCTCCAGGACCGGCCGGTCGTCGCCATGACGAGCTGGCTGTCGGAGGCCCTGCGGGCCACGCTGGAGAGCAACCGCGGACTGCAGATCGTCACGCCGGGCCACTGCCGCCTGTCGCTGCCGACACGGTCGTTGATGACGACGGCCATGCCGTCGCGCTGGGTCGTCCAGGACGAGAAGGTCGGCTACTACGACGGCCTGTCGGGCGCGGTGCTCCGGTGGCAGGACGGCATGTTCGTCGCGGCGACGGACGAGAACGGCGAGACCGCGGTGGCGCCGGCCTTCACCGACGTGGAACGCACGGACGAGCGCCAGGTCTCGGTGTCCTTCCGCACCCTGCACCAGCCCGAGGCGCACCTCGTGCTCGGCGGCGCGCTGGAGGCCGCCTGGCAGGCGCTGACCGGCGGGCTCCCCGCGGGCTGGGGCACGGCCGAGCCGGCCAACCTGCCGTGGTCGCGACGGCAGTTGACGGACCTCGCGTACGAGCGGGCGCCGCAGCCGACGTGGACCGTGGTGGTCGGCGGCCCGGAGCGCCCCGCCGTCGCCACGCTGCGGGTCGTGCGCACGCCGGACGGCGTGGAGGAGGACATCACCCTGACGGTCGGCTACGGGGCCGGCGAGAAGCCGCCGCTGGACGCGGTGCCGCAGCTCGCGGAGGAGCTGGCGACGCGGTACGGGCTGCGGTCGATGCTGTGCCACCTGCGCGAGGCACGGCGCGACCTCGGAGTGCCGCCGTGCTTCGAACGGCCGCCGGTTCCGTTCGCGTTCGCACTGGGCGCGGGCGAGGTCCGCGAGCTCGGCACCGCGCGCGCCGGGCGGACGCCGCTGGCGGAGGCACCGGTGAGGCTGGGCGCGGAGGCGCGCCCGGGCTTCTACTACCCGCTGGGCGACGGGGAGACGGTGGAGGGGTGGACGGCGCTGGAGACGCTGATGCGGCACCTGAAGGGGGCCGCGCCCCTTACGGGGCGCTGCGCCTGAACGCCCACTCCATGCGCGGCTCCAGCGCGAAGCGCAGCACGCGCCGCACCGGCGCGGTGCACAGCACCGTGATCATGATCACGGCCAGGAGGGTCACCACGACCATGCCGACGGGTTGCCGGATCCACCCGGCGAGGTCGTACCAGCCCCACCACCGCGACAACTTGATCACGAACCCGTGCAGCAGGAACCCGGAGATCGTCCCGGCCCCCAGCGCCGTGAACCACGTCCTCCTCCGCGGCACCCACGCGAAGAAGCCCGCCGTCAGCACCGCGGCGCAGCCGAACAGGGCCAGGCCCATCACCGGGGCCGTCCACAGCGGCTGGTGCAGGTCCTGGACGGCGTCGTTCCGGTAGAACCACCCGGAGTCGATCCGGGGCGCGAGGAGCCACGCCACCGCGATCGCGCACGCGAACACCGGCACCGCCGCGATCCGCACCCACCGCTTCCGCACCAGCTCGAAGTGCTCCGGCTTCATCCGCAGCCCGATCACGAAGAAGGGCAGGAACTGCAGCACCCGCATCAGGTCGAAGTCCGGCCCGGTGTGCGGCGCGAGCATCGCACCGATCGAGACGGCGAGCGCGATCGGCACGGGCCGGCGGAGTACCTGCCACACCGGCGTCGTCAGCCGCCAGACGAACAGCGCGGCCAGGAACCAGTTCAGGTACCAGGGGTTGGTCAGCGTGAACGGGTCCGGCGGGGCGTCGTCCTCCGCCCAGTGCTGGAAGAGGATGTAGCCGGTCTGGAAGATCAGATACGGCACGGCGACCCCGGTGACCAGCCGCTTGATCTTCGCGGGAGTGAAGTCGAAACCCCGGGAGAAATAGCCGGACATGAGGATGAAGGCCGGCATGTGGAACGTGAACACCGTGAGGTAGAGCGCCAGTGCCGTACGGCTGGTGTGGGTGAGCGGCTCCCAGGCGTGCCCGACGGCGACCAGCACGATCGCGAGGTACTTCGCGTTGTCGAAGAAGGGGTCGCGGGCGGAGTCCGCAGGGGAGGGTGGCGAAGGTGCGGTGGCCACCGGGCGGGAGGTGGCGGTGGGGGACATTCGAGGAACCCTAGCCGCGCGGGCAGAGGCCGGTAAACCGGCCGGGACGTACCCGGCGGACCAGGTCCGTACCACTCCGTACCAGGTGATTCGGACCTGGGAATTCCCTGAGAGGCCCCTGGTAATACCCCGAGGAATCGTCACGTCACCTGTCGTGTGCACGAGTTGGTGGCACGATGGTGGTCAGTCTCCGACCGAAGGTGTGATCAGCGTGGCGATTTCACTGTCCGTGGTGCTGCTCCTGGCGATCGTCCTGGTGGTGATGATCCGTGCCAACAACATCAAGGCAGGGCCCGCGATCGTCGCGATCCTCTTCGGGTTCTTCCTCGCCTCCACGGGCATGGCCCCGTCGATCCACCGGTTCCTGGACTCGATCATGCAGACGATAAACGGCATCCGGATCTGAGCCGTTCCCGGCAGGGAACGGGCGCGGTGCACATACAAAAACGCCCCCGGCCGGAGCCGGAGGCGTCATCGGAGCGGGCGACGGGAATCGAACCCGCGTAGCCAGTTTGGAAGACTGGGGCTCTACCATTGAGCTACGCCCGCGCGCGCCGGAAAGTCCGTGAGGACCGCGCGGCACGGTGAGCATCGTAGCGGGTCGGGGCGGTGCACCGCACGCCACCCCTCCTCACCCCCTGCGCCCCCGCTTTTCCGTGTCCCCCGCACCCCCGCGGCCATGTACCCTACGTCTCGCACTTACGGGGTGTGGCGCAGCTTGGTAGCGCGTCCGCTTTGGGAGCGGAAGGTCGTCGGTTCGAATCCGGCCACCCCGACCAGCAAGATCACATTGTGGGGCTCATCCTGCTTGCGGTTACTATGCAAGCTGCGCGTCTGTGTGTCTTCTCTACCGCGCGCGATCCGCTGAACATCATCAGCAGAAACCCAAGCAGTCAGCCCCAAGGAGACCGAACCGTGAAGAGCGCCGTGGAGACCCTGAACCCGACCCGGGTTCGGCTCACTGTCGAGGTGCCCTTCGAGGAGCTCAAGGCCAGCCTCGACGCGGCGTACAAGAAGATCAACCAGCAGGTCACGGTGAAGGGCTTCCGCAAGGGCAAGATCCCCGCCCGCGTGATCGACCAGCGCTTCGGCCGTGGCGCGGTGCTGGAGGAGGCCGTCAACGACGCGCTTCCGAAGTTCTACACCGAGGCGGTCAACGAGGCCGAGCTGAGCCCGCTGGGCCAGCCCGAGGTCGACATCACCGAGCTCAAGGACAACGAGCTGCTGGCCTTCACCGCCGAGGTGGACATCCGCCCCGCGCTGGAGATCCCGGACTACTCCGGCATCGAGGTCACCGTCGACGTCGCCGAGGTGACCGACGAGGACATCGAGAAGTCCGTCGAGCAGCTGCGTGAGCGCTTCGCCACCACCGCCCCCGTCGAGCGCGCCGCCGCCGAGGGCGACATCGTCACGGTGGACCTCGAGGCCAAGGTCGACGGCGAGGTCCTGGAGGACGGCGTCGCCAAGGGCATCGACTACACCATCGGTTCCGGCCAGCTGCTGGACGGCATCGACGAGGCCGTCACCGGTCTCGAGGCCGGCGGCACCGCGACCTTCACCTCCGAGCTCAAGGGCGGCTCCGCCGAGGGCAAGGAGGCCGAGGTCAAGGTCGACGTCACCGCGGTGAAGTCCCGTGAACTGCCCGCGCTGGACGACGACTTCGCGCAGCTGGCGAGCGAGTTCGACACGCTGGACGAGCTCAAGGCCGACAGCCGCAAGCGCCTCGCCCGCATGAAGAAGTTCGACCAGGCCACCCAGGCCCAGGAGAAGGTGCTCGAGGAGCTCCTGAAGCTGGTCGAGGTCCCGATGCCCGAGAAGCTTCTCGAGGACGAGATCAAGACCCGCAAGCACAACCTCGAGCACCACCAGCTCGGCCAGATGGGCATGAACCTGGAGAAGTACCTGGAGATCCAGGGCAAGTCCGCCGAGGAGTTCGACGCCGAGCTCAAGGAGCAGGCCGAGAAGGGCATCAAGACCCAGTTCGTCCTCGACGAGATCGTCAGCAAGGAGGAGGTCGGCGTCGACCAGGAGGAGCTCACCGAGCACCTCATGCGCCGCGCCCAGTCCTCCGGCATGAGCCCCGACCAGTTCGCCCAGGCTGTCGTCGAGGGTGGCCAGGTGCCGATGCTCGTCGGCGAGGTCGCCCGCGGCAAGGCGCTGGCCACCGTCGTCGAGGCCGCCACGGTCAAGGACACCGAGGGCAACGTCGTCGACCTGGAGGACGAAGACGAGGCTGCCGAGATCGCCGAGTCCGCCACCGAGGTCGCCGAGGCCGCCGCCGAGGGCACCGAGGCCTGATCCTCGCCGCTCTTCGTACGGGCCCGGACCGCACCCCCGCAGGGGTGGCGGCCCGGGCCCGTCGCGCTTCCCGGAGCCCTGGGGGAACCTGCGCTCAGAGCGAACAGTTACGGATGCGGGATGGCGCCTGCCGACCAGCGCGTTAGGGTCCGTAGATACGAGGGCAGGGGAGACTCCGGCAGCGCGCGGGAAGCAGTCCGGCCGCGCCGGTCCCGGCCCTCAGAGAAGACGCGGAGACGGCCCGTTGCCGTCAGAGACGAGCAGGTGGATACGTGACGAATCTGATGCCTTCCGCCGCCGGTGAGATCGCCATCGGTGGTGGCCTCGGCGACCAGGTCTACAACCGGCTGCTCGGGGAGCGGATCATCTTCCTCGGCCAGCAGGTCGACGACGAGATCGCGAACAAGATCACCGCGCAGATGCTCCTCCTGGCAGCCGACCCGACCAAGGACATCTACCTCTACATCAACAGCCCCGGCGGCTCGGTGACGGCCGGCATGGCGGTCTACGACACCATGCAGTACATCCCGAACGACGTGGTCACGATCGGCATGGGCCTCGCGGCCTCGATGGGCCAGTTCCTGCTGACCGGTGGCACCGCGGGCAAGCGCTTCGCCCTCCCGAACACCGACATCCTCATGCACCAGGGCTCCGCGGGCCTCGGCGGCACCGCCTCGGACATCAAGATCCAGGCCGAGCAGCTGCTCCGCACCAAGGAGCGCATGGCCAAGATCACGGCCGAGCACACCGGCCAGACGGTGGAGACGATCATCCGCGACGGTGACCGTGACCGCTGGTTCACGGCCGAGGAGGCCAAGGAGTACGGGATCATCGACGAGATCATCACGCACGCCTCCGGCGTTCCGGGCGGCGGCGGCACCGGGGCCTGACGGCCTCGCGAGTACCGCCGGAAAGCCACCTCCCAGCCCACCGACCGCCACCAGGATGGTGAACACCCGCATGAACATCTCGTCCCCCCTGGCCTCCGCCAGCGGCCTCTACACCGGCCCCCAGGCCGAGGCCCGTTACGTCGTCCCGCGCTTCGTCGAGCGCACCTCCCAGGGCGTCCGCGAGTACGACCCTTACGCGAAGCTCTTCGAGGAGCGCGTGATCTTCCTGGGCGTGCAGATCGACGACGCCTCCGCCAACGACGTCATGGCGCAGCTGCTGTGCCTGGAGTCGATGGACCCGGACCGGGACATCTCGATCTACATCAACAGCCCCGGCGGCTCGTTCACGGCCCTGACGGCCATCTACGACACGATGCAGTTCGTGAAGCCGGACATCCAGACGGTCTGCATGGGCCAGGCCGCCTCCGCCGCCGCGATCCTGCTGGCCGCCGGCACCCCCGGCAAGCGCATGGCGCTGCCCAACGCCCGTGTGCTGATCCACCAGCCGTCCAGCCAGACGGGCCGCGAGCAGCTCTCCGACCTGGAGATCGCCGCCAAGGAGATCATGCGCATGCGCACGCAGCTGGAGGAGATGCTGGCCAAGCACTCCACCCAGCCCATCGATAAGATCCGCGACGATATCGAGCGCGACAAGATCCTCACCGCCGAGGACGCGCTGGCGTACGGTCTGGTGGACCAGATCGTCACCACGCGCAAGTCGTCCGTGGCGGTCTGAGAGACCGGCCCGGGCCTCACTCCCGGGCAGTGTGCCGCCGGTACCCCCCTTGGCCGAGTAGGTCCAAGGGGGGCCCGCACGGGGGGCCCGGCAAGGTACCGTCGATAGGCAAGCACTCGGGTCCGCGGAACTGGGCGGATCCCAGGCGAAGGGGAAGCACCTCGTGGCACGCATCGGTGACGGCGGCGATCTGCTCAAGTGCTCGTTCTGCGGCAAGAGCCAGAAGCAGGTGAAGAAGCTCATCGCGGGTCCTGGTGTCTACATCTGCGACGAGTGCATCGACCTCTGCAACGAGATCATCGAGGAAGAGCTCGCGGAGACCTCCGAGGTGCGCTGGGAGGAACTCCCCAAGCCCCGTGAGATCTACGAGTTCCTCGAGGGCTACGTGGTCGGCCAGGAGGCCGCCAAGAAGGCCCTCTCCGTCGCCGTCTACAACCATTACAAGCGCGTCCAGGCCGGCGAGAACGGCGGCCACAACCGCGACGACGGCATCGAACTGGCCAAGTCCAACATCCTGCTGCTCGGCCCCACGGGCTCCGGCAAGACGCTGCTCGCGCAGACGCTGGCCCGCATGCTCAACGTCCCGTTCGCCATCGCCGACGCCACGGCCCTGACGGAGGCCGGCTATGTCGGCGAGGACGTCGAGAACATCCTCCTGAAGCTGATCCAGGCCGCCGACTACGACGTCAAGAAGGCCGAGACCGGCATCATCTACATCGACGAGATCGACAAGGTCGCCCGAAAGAGCGAAAATCCGTCGATCACACGGGACGTGTCGGGCGAGGGCGTCCAGCAGGCGCTGCTGAAGATCCTGGAAGGCACGACGGCGTCGGTGCCCCCGCAGGGCGGCCGCAAGCACCCGCATCAGGAGTTCATCCAGATCGACACGACGAACGTCCTGTTCATCGTGGGCGGCGCGTTCTCCGGCCTGGAGAAGATCATCGAGTCGCGGGCCGGCGCGAAGGGCATCGGCTTCGGCGCCACGATCCGCTCCAAGCGCGAGATCGAGGCGAGCGACCAGTTCCAGGAGGTCATGCCGGAGGACCTGGTGAAGTTCGGGATGATCCCGGAGTTCATCGGCCGCCTCCCGGTCATCACATCGGTCCACAACCTGGACCGCGAGGCCCTGCTCCAGATTCTGGTGGAGCCGCGCAACGCGCTGGTGAAGCAGTACCAGCGCTTGTTTGAACTCGACGGTGTCGAGCTGGACTTCGACCGCCCGGCGCTCGAAGCGATCGCGGACCAGGCGATCCTGCGCGGCACGGGTGCGCGCGGCCTGCGTGCCATCATGGAGGAAGTCCTGATGTCCGTGATGTACGAGGTCCCGTCGCGCAAGGACGTGGCGCGGGTCGTCATCACCGAGGACGTCGTCCACTCGAACGTGAACCCGACGCTGGTGCCGCGGGAGCCGCGCATCGTGCGCAAGGACGAGCGGCACGAGAAGAGCGCGTAGCGCTTGCCGTTGCTGAGCAGAAACGTATGAGGGGGCGCCCGGTGGGCGCCCCCTCCACTGTTGTGCGGGGTTACTTGTCCTTGCGGACTGCGGTGCGGATCTTGGCCGTTGCGTCGGAGAGGTCCTTGGGGGACATCACGTCACCGGTGGCGCCCGCGCCGCCCGCACCCATGCCGCCGGCGATGCCTCCGGAGACCTTCGGCACCGTGTGCTGGACGATGCCGACGGCGCTGCTGTCGGCCCAAATGCAGGTGCTGGTCTCGGCGTTGCTGGTCATGGTGCCCATGGAGATGGTGGTCTTCTTGGACAGGCACTTCATCACCGCGCCGTCGAAGCCGCCGGGGTGGTACTCGGTGGCGGGCGAGGTCGTGTCGTAGGTGGCGTGGTACTGGGCGCCGGCCTTCTTCTCGTTCTCGTCCATCTGGGCGAGCGCGGCGTCGACCGTCTTCGCCGGGTCGGGGACGTCGCCGTAGGCCCCGGCCACCGTCAGCCTCTGCTTCTGGGTGTTGGTGTAACCACCAGAGACGGCTGTGGCGTTGTCGATGCCGAGGGCTTTGGTCTTCTCGTTGTTGGAGAGGTCCTGGGTGGTCTGGCTGCCGGGGGGCGTGGGCGCCTTGGTGAACTGCCCGTCCAGCAGCGAGTCCGGCAGGACGATCGTGTACGGCTTCACCTTGCCGCCGCCGCTGCCGCCGCCGGAGAAGAACACGATGCCGCCGATGACCGCGCCCACAACCACCAGCGCGCCCACCGCGATCGCGATGCCCTTGCCGGCGCCGCCGCTCTTCGGGGGCTGGGGCTGGGCGTACGGACCCGGCATGCCCGGCTGGCCCCAGCCGCCCTGCTGCGGGGGCTGCGGGGGCTGGCCCCAACCGCCCTGCTGGGGCTGCTGCGGGGCGCCGTACGGCGGCTGGACCGGCGGGGCGGCGTAGGGGGACTGCGGCGGCGGGGCCTGCTGCGGGTAGCCGTAGCCGGGCTGGCCGGGGGCGCCGCCCTGGCCGTACGGGTTGGGCCCCTGGGGCGGCTGCGGGGGCTGGCCGTACGGGCCCGGCTGGTTGTAGCTCATTGATTCCTCTTCGACTCTTCGGCTCGACGCAGGTCTCTCGCGCGACAGTTCCGAGCCATCCTTCCCGATGGCTTATTCCGGACTTACGTCGGGGCGGCAACGGTTCTGGAACATTCGAGGGATCAGTTCGGGATTTCCACCCGCATGTCGTGACGCACCTTCGCCGCGAAGGCGCCCGCCTCGTCGGCGGTGGGGGGTACACGTTCCGGCACTTGAGTACGGCGCCGCCCTCGACCGTCGGCCGGGCCCTCTTCGGGGCGTCGGCCGACGCCAGGGGCGAGGGTGACGGCTATTGCCCGGGATGCACGGCTTGCACGCCGGTGCCGTTGTACAACTCGGGATCCAGAGTGAGCAGGAAGCGCCCATCGGGGAACCGGGCGGAAGGGCGTGCCATGTGCACTGCGTGTGCTGTTGCCCAGCCGTGTCCGGCGCGGACGAGCTCGGTGGCGGTGGTGGCGGCGTCGGTGTCGAGCGGCTCGGTGGTGATGAAGCGCAGGCCGGTGATGTAGGGCAGGACGCCGGGGCGGGTGATGTCGGCGGCGGCCAGAGCGAGGACGGGTGCGTAGAGGGTGCCGAGGCCGCCGGAAGCCTGCACGTAGAACGCGGCCACTGCTTCGTTGGCCGGGTCCTTGGGGTCGTGGAGGGCGGTCGAGGTCGTGTGGTCGAGGACGACCGCGATGGGGTTCACGCGGCCTTCGTCCCCCGCCCGGCGGCGAGGCGCTGCAGCAGGACGCGGGCGTTGGTCTCGGCCTCGGCGCTGACGGTGACGCCGAGGGCGGCGGCGAGTTCGGCGCGGGCCTGCTCGGCGCGCTCAAGGAGCTCGTCCTGGGTGGGTTCCGCCTGGGCGAGCTCATCGACCAGGCTGCGAATGGTGGTGTTGTGCTCGGCGGCCAGGGCCGCCAGGCGGTCGCGTGTGCTCACGCTCACCTTGATGCTTGTTTCGTCTGCCATAAACCCACTCTACTGACGGTAGAGGAGGTCTCGCAGGGGAACGCCCGAGGTCGGAAACGGGTTCGTGAGCCTCCGCCCCCGCCCCGTAGAATTCCCCCGTGACCGATAACACTCAGCAGCAACCGCACAGCGTCCCCGAACTGCCGACCCAGTACGCGCCGGCCGAAGTAGAGGGGCCGCTGTACGAGCGCTGGGTAGAGCGGGGCTACTTCGAGGCCGACGCGCAGAGCGACAAAGAGCCGTACACGATCGTCATCCCGCCGCCGAACGTCACGGGCTCCCTCCACCTCGGCCACGCGTTCGAGCACACGCTGATCGACGCGCTCACGCGCCGCAAGCGCATGCAGGGCTTCGAGGTGCTGTGGCAGCCCGGCATGGACCACGCCGGCATCGCCACGCAGAACGTGGTCGAGCGCGAGCTGGCCAAGGAGGGCAAGTCCCGGCACGACCTCGGCCGCGAGGCGTTCGTCGAGCGCGTCTGGCAGTGGAAGGCGGAGTCCGGCGGGCAGATCTCCGGCCAGATGCGCCGCCTCGGTGACGGTGTCGCCTGGTCGCGCGAGCGCTTCACCATGGACGAGGGTCTCTCCAAAGCCGTCCAGACGATCTTCAAGAAGCTCTACGACGACGAGCTGATCTACCGCGCCGAGCGCATCATCAACTGGTGCCCGCGCTGCCTCACCGCCATCTCGGACATCGAGGTGGAGTACCAGGACGACGACGGCGAGCTCGTCTCGATCACCTACGGCGAGGGGGACGCCTCCATCGTCGTCGCGACGACCCGCGCCGAGACGATGCTCGGTGACACCGCCGTCGCCGTCCACCCCGAGGACGAGCGCTACCGGCACCTCATCGGCACCGAGATCGAGCTGCCGCTGACCGGCCGCCGCATCCCGGTCGTCGCCGACGAGCACGTCGACCCCGAGTTCGGCACGGGCGCCGTCAAGGTCACCCCGGCCCACGACCCGAACGACTTCGAGATCGGCCGCCGGCACGACCTGCCCTCGCTGACCGTCCTCGACGAGCACGGCGTCATCACCGTCCACGGCCCCTTCCTCGGCCTGGACCGCTTCGAGGCCCGCTCCGCGATCGTCGGCGCCCTGCGCGCCGAGGGCCGGATCGTCGCCGAGAAGCGCCCGTACACCCACTCCGTGGGCCACTGCTCGCGCTGCAAGACGACGCTCGAGCCGCGCCAGTCCATGCAGTGGTGGGTCAGGACCGCCCCGCTGGCCAAGGCCGCGGCCGACGCCGTCCGCGGGGGCAAGGTCAGGATCCACCCCCAGGAGATGGAGAAGCGCTACTTCGAGTGGGTCGACAACCTGCACGACTGGTGCATCTCGCGCCAGCTGTGGTGGGGCCACCGCATCCCGGTCTGGTACGGCCCGGACGGCGAGATGGTCTGCGTCGGCCCGGACGAGCAGCCTCCGGCGGGCGAGGGCTGGCACCAGGAGACCGACGTCCTGGACACCTGGTTCTCCTCCGGCCTGTGGCCGTTCTCCACGCTCGGCTGGCCCGAGCAGACCGAGAGCGTCCAGAAGTTCTACCCGAACTCCGTCCTCGTCACCGGCTACGACATCCTCTTCTTCTGGGTCGTCCGGATGATGATGTTCGGCCTCTACGCGATGGACGGCACCCCGCCGTTCCACACCATCGCCCTGCACGGCATGGTCCGCGACCAGTTCGGCAAGAAGATGTCGAAGTCCTTCGGCAACGCGGTCAACCCGCTTGACTGGATGGACAAGTACGGCTCCGACGCCGTCCGCTTCACCCTCGCCCGCGGCGCCAACCCCGGTGTGGACGTGCCGATCGGCGAGGACTGGGTCCAGGGCTCGCGCAACTTCGCCAACAAGGTGTGGAACGCGACGCGCTTCGCGCTGATGAACGGTGCCACCGTCGAGGGTGAACTGCCGTCCGCGGAGCAGATGTCGGCCACCGACCGCTGGATCCTCTCGCGGCTCAACTCCGTCGTGGCCGAGGTCGACGCGTACTACGACGACTACCAGTTCGCGAAGCTCACGGACACGCTCTTCCACTTCGCGTGGGACGAGGTCTTCGACTGGTACGTCGAGCTGTCCAAGACCACGTTCATGGGCGGCGGCGAGCCGGCCAAGGTCTCGGCGCGCGTCCTCGGCGAGGTCCTGGACGTCACGCTGCGCCTGCTGCACCCGGTCGTCCCGTTCGTCACCGAGACGCTGTGGACCGCGCTCACCGGCAAGGAGTCGGTCGTCGTCGCCGAGTGGCCGGCCGACAGCGGCTTCCGCGACGCCGCCGCCGAGCGGGAGATCGAGGAGCTGCAGCGGGTCATCACCGAGGTGCGGCGCTTCCGCTCGGACCAGGGGCTGCAGCCGGGTCAGAAGGTTCCGGCGCAGCTGGAGCTGTCCGGCACGGCGCTCGCGGCCCACGAGGCCGCGATCCGTCAGCTGCTGCGGCTGCAGCCGGCCGGGGAGGGCTTCCAGGCCACCGCGACCCTGCCGGTGGCCGGGGCCACCGTTGCCCTCGACCTCTCGGGCGTGATCGACTTCGAGGCCGAGCGGAAGCGGCTGGCGAAGGATCTCGCTGCCGCGGAGAAGGAGCTTTCGCAGGCGAACGCCAAGCTGGGGAACGAGGCGTTCCTGGCCAAGGCGCCGGACGCGGTCAAGGAGAAGATCCAGAAGCGGAAGGCTGCCGCCGAGGCCGACATCGAGCGGATCAGCGGGCAGCTGGCGGCGTTGCCGCAGGCGTAGTTCGTCGGCTGCGGGCCGGCTGTGGCCGGTCGCGCAGTTCCCCGCGCCCCTTCGGGGCGCAGGATGCGGCTACGTGCAGGTAACCCCCGCGCCCCTGACGGGGCACGGGATCCGGATGCAACAATCCCCGCGCCCCCTTACGGGGCGCGGGGATTTCCCTTATCGGCTTCGTGCGTCCCACGGCCTCGTCCTGCCCGGGTCCCACATCGGCCCCCACGGGCCCTCCACAGGCTCCTCCTCCAGGCGGTTGAGGGGTCTGTCCTTGTTGCGCTCGCGGCGGTCGCGGACCGGGGCGAAGAGGACGTACAGCGTGGTGACCGCCACGAAGACGAGGCGGATGAATCCGCGTGCCGAGTCGTCCGGCACGACGAACACGCTGCCGTAGAGCACGATCAGAGCGATCCAGCTCCACCACGGCACCAGGCGCCGCTGCCCGCACACGTCCCACAGCAGGGTGCCGAGCAGCACGGAGGCCGTGTAGTAGGTGTAGACGCTCGGGTCGAGGACGATGCGGGCGTTGGCGCCCAGCAGGACGACCGCCGCCCAGCGGCCCCGCCACACCGCGATCGCGCCCAGTGCGAGGCCCAGTGCGGCCTGCGCGGGGCGGGCCCAGTCGGGCGTCTCGGGGTCGTTGGCGCCCAGCCAACGCAGCGCGGACGCCGGGTTGTTGGGGATGGTGAACTTCGCGGCCGCGAAGGAGTGCGGGTCCATGATGAAGAACGGCAGCCAGGCGACGGCCACCAGGCCCACGCACCACAGCACCGCCCGCATCCAGCGTTCCCGGGGCAGGGCGAGGATCAGCGGCAGGAAGGCCAGTGCGGTCGGCTTGGAGTCCATCGCCAGGGCGAGGCAGGCGCCGACGGCGGCGGCGTTGCAGCGCGTCAGGAACCACACGGCCAACGCCGTGAAGAACAGGGCGAGTACGTCGTCGAGGTGTCCGAAGCGGACCGAGACCTCGATCCACATGGGGATGAACGCCGCCCCGGCGATCAGCACGCGCTGCCGCAGCCGTTGGTGGTTGGTGCCCGTGCCGAGGAAGTGGGTGGCGGCGCTGCGCCCGGCCAGCACCACGATCACCAGGCCGAGGGCGGACATCAGCGCGGCCGCGAGGAACTGGCCGGCGTGCTCCGAGAAGGGGTTGAACACTCCCGCGACCAGGAAGCTGATCGGGCCCATCTGGAGCTCGGGGTGGTGGGCGTAGAGGTTGAGCCCGCCCGTGCCGCCGGACCCGTCGTAGATCAGCTCGCCGCCGGTGCGCAAGTAGTGCCAGGAGAAGCCGCCGTTGGGCTCCACCACGGCGAACCACAGCACGGTCCACGCAGTCAGCAGCAGCAAGTGCATCCGATTGCTGAGTTGTCGGGTGCGCACAACGCTCCGTTCCGCCACCCGGAACCGGTCCCGGGCATGAATATCACCGGCGGTCAGATGGCGGAACGGAGGTGGAGGTTGCCTCGATCGGCGAAGAAGTGACTCACGTCATTCCGGTCAGGCCTCGATGGCGACCGGGCCCGACTCGACCGTCTCGGCGTTGCGCCGCGTCTTCGCCCAGCCGTTGCGGCCGCGCAGCATCCGGACGAAGCCGCGGGCGGAGGCGGGGAAGAGGTGGTACGCGTACAGCCACAGCGCCAGGCCCCACAGCAGGGCGGCCAGGAACGAGGCATCGGACGCGCGGTCCCGGCGGTAGACCGGGCCCCACAGCACGAACGGCATGACCGAGACCACGGCCAGGGCGAGCACCAGCGGCCACAGCGCCAGCATGCCGCCGAACGCCTCGCCGGGGCCGTCCTCGGCGGCGGTCAGGCCGAGGAGGACGAACATCACGGCGCAGAGCGCGAGCGTGACCAGGTGGGCGACCGGCTGGAGGAAGGTGTACAGCGTCTCCAGGACGCCCTTGCCGCCGTAGTGGCGCGAGGAGACGATGCGCGGCGCGTAGCGGACGCACTGCAGGTTGCCCTGCGCCCAGCGGGTGCGCTGGGTGAGGAAGCGGCGGCCGTGCGGCAGGCCCTCCTGGGAGACCCAGGTGTCGGCTATGTGGGATATGCGGTCACCGGTGAGGATCATGTGCAGGCCGAGCTCGTAGTCCTCCAGCAGGGCGCCGCGCTGCCAGGGGCGCCGCTCGGCGGCGGCGATGCGGTCCAGGGAGGCGAGACGGGTGAACTGCCCGTTGCCGCCGAGACCGACGGAGCCGGTGCGGCCGCGCAGCAGCTGCATGCCGGCGTTGGAGACGGAGAACTCCATGTCCTGCATGCGGACCAGGAGCCGGGCGAAGGCGTTGCGCACGCGGCCGCGGTCCGGGAGCGGGCGGGGGTCGCCGGCGTTGCGCATCCGGACGCTGACCTGCACGCCGCCGGTCTCGGGGTCGCCGAAGCCGGCCGGGCCGCTGACGATGTCCAGGGCGTTCGGGTCGAGCTGGCCGTCGGCGTCGATGACGCACACGACGACGCGCTCGCGGTCGGTGTGCTTCGACAGGAACTGGTTCAGCTCGTCGTACGCGGCATTGAGCGCCGCGCCCTTGCCCTGGCGGGCGTTGGGGCGGTGGCGGCGCACGAGGTGGACGCGGCGGTCCTCCTCGGCGAGCCCGGCCACGATGGTGCCGGTGCGGTCGTCGCTGTCGTCGTCGATGACCCAGACGTGCGCGCGGGGGTGGTCGGCGCGCAGCCGGCCGACGGTCGTGCCGACGACCGCCTCCTCGTCCCGGCAGGGCACGAAGAAGTGCCAGTCGAGGGCGTCGGCGTCGCCGGGCTCGGCCTCGGGCCGCCGCAGGTAGGCGTGACGGGCGCCGGCCCAGTAGAGGAGGAAGCAGAGGAGGAGGAAGAAGGGGAACGCGAGCAGGAAGGGGCTGGAGAACATGCGGGGGTAAAACTCCGGGGAGGGTGTGAACGTGCGTCGGTGGGGCGGCGGTTACGCGGCGGCGGCCAGCTGCTGCGGGGCGGTGACGGTCGTCAGCAGCGCGACGATCCGCTCGGACGCGGTGCCGTCCCCGAAGGGGCTCGGCAGGGCGGCCAGGCGGGCCAGGCCCGCGGGGCCCTCCGCCAGTCGCCGGCGGGCGGCCTCACCGATCGCCGGGCCGGGCTCGACCAGGTCCGCGAAGTCGGCCATGGCCTCGGGCCGTTCGGTCGAGCGGCGCACGACGACCAGCGGGCGGCCCAGCACGGTGCACTCCTCCTGGATGCCGCCGGAGTCGGACACCAGCAGCGCGGAGTGCCGGGCCAGGGCGAGGAACTCGGAGTAGCCCAGCGGGGCGCTCACGGTGAGCGGGGCGAGCAGGTCCGTCAGCCCGGCGGCCTCGACACGGGCCCGGGTGCGCGGGTGCAGCGGCAGCACGACCGGGCGCTCGGCCGTGGCCAGGGCGCCGAGCTCGGTGAGGATGGCGCGCAGGGCGTCGGCGGAGTCGGTGTTCTCGGGGCGGTGGACGGTCGCCAGGACGTACGCGTCGGCGGTCAGCCCGTGCCGCGCGAGCAGCGCCGACCGCTCGGCGGCGGCCGGGAGCCGGCCGTGCACGGCCTCGACCACGGTGTTGCCGGTGACGGCGATGCGTGCGTCGTCGATGCCCTCGGCGAGCAGGTTGGCGCGGTTGTCCTCGGTGGCGGCGCACAGCACGTCGGCGATGCGGTCGATGAGCACGCGGTTGTGCTCCTCGGGCATGTTGCGGTCGTGGCTGCGCAGCCCGGCCTCGACGTGCAGCAGGGGGATGCCGTGGGCGTTGGCGGCCAGCGCGCCGGCGAGGGAGGCGTTGGTGTCGCCCTGGACGACGACGGCGAGCGGCGGCTCGGCGGTGAACAGCTCGTCGAGCTGGCCGAGCGCGGCGGATATCTGCACGGCGCGCGGCTGCCCGCCGACGCCGGTGAGGAAGGTGGGCTCGGGCAGCCCGAGCTCGGTCAGGAAGCGGCCCGACAGCGCCTCGTCGTAGTGCTGCCCGGTGTGGATCAGGTGGGCGGCGGGTCCCAGGAGACGGCAGAGGTCCGTGAGCTTGACGAGCTCGGGGCGGGTGCCGAGGACGATGACGATGCTGCGGGGCGGCAGGGACATGCGGGGGCTCTCCTGGGGCTGGCGGGGGCGGTGACAGCTCCAGAGCCTGAGGGGCGACGGTTGCGTCGCCGGATGAGGTTCGGTTGCCGGACGGTAGCGGTTTTTTGGGGCGGGGCGGGGCGTCCCGTAAGGGGTGCGGGGAACTGCGCGACCAGCCACAGTCGGCCCGCACAGGACAACCGGGTCCGGGGGCGGAGCCCCCAGGACGTCAGCCCCGGTATCGGTACCCCAAGCCCCTGACCGCCTCCAGGGGGTCCGCCGCTTCGTCACCGGCCGCCTGGCGCAGTTTGCGCCGCAACCGCATCACGGCGAACTTCACCCGCTCCCGCCCCGTCCCCTCCGGGTCGTCCCAGACCCGGTCCAGCAGCTGGTCCGTCGTGAGCACGCGGCCCCGGTTGCGGACGAGCAGCTGCAGCAGCCGGTACTCGATGTCGCTGAGCCGCGCCTCCTGGCCCTGCCACACCGCCGAGCGGCGTTCCGGCACGAGCCGCAGCCCGTCCTCGCCGAAGGAGTCGCCGGCCCAGCCGGCGGCGGGCGCGCTGCGCCGCAGCAGCGCCTCGACCCGGGCCAGCAGCTCGTCGTTGCCGAACGGCTTCGGCAGGTAGTCGTCCGCCCCGGCCCGCAGGCCGCGCACCCGGTCGGTCTCGGCGCCCCGCGCCGTCAGCAGCAGGACGGGCAGGTCGCTCATGTCCCGGGTGCGCTCCAGCACCTGCCAGCCGTCGATCCCGGGCAGTTCGATGTCGAGGAGCATCAGCGCGGGCCGCTCGGCGAAGAGCAGGCGGAGCCCGTCGCGCCCGTTGCCGGCGTGGACGACCTCGTACCCCGCGCGCGTCAGCAGGGTGCGCAGCGCGAGTGCGAGGTCGGGGTCGTCCTCGACGACGAGCACCCGGGTCATGCCGGCCCCCCGACGGGCAGCCCGATGGTGAAGACCGCGCCCTCGCCCTCCCGGCCGCCGGCGGTCAGCGTGCCGCCGTGCTGCTCCACGACCGTCCGGCTGATCGCGAGGCCCAGCCCGGTGCCCGGGTAGTCGCCGCTCCGGGCGTTGGGCGCCCGGACGAAGCCGTTGAAGATCTCCGCGCGGGACGCCTCGGGGATGCCGATCCCGGTGTCGGCGACCTCGATCCGCCAGTGGCCTTCGTGCGGCGCCGCCGTGACGGTGATCCGCCCGCCGGGCGGGGTGAACTTGGCCGCGTTCTCCAGCAGGTTGCCCAGTACGTGCTGGAGCCGGTGCCGGTCCCCGCGCAGGACGGGGCCGGGCGTGCAGTCCAGGACGGTGAAGACGTGGGAGGTGCTGCCTGCGCTCCGGGCCATGTGGTCCATGACCGCGTCCTGCAGCATCGCGGGCACGTCGACGGGCCCGAACTCCAGCGGCGGCCCGGTGGCCCGCATCCGGGTGGTGAGCAGCAGGTCGGCGATGACGCGCTGCATCCGGTCCGCGTTGCGGTGGACGGCGTCGAGGAGTCGGGACTGCTCGTCGCCGAGCGCACCGAAGTTCGGGTCCCGCAGCAGGTCGCAGAAGCTGAGGATCGAGGAGAGCGGGGTGCGCAGCTCGTGCGAGGCGGCGGCGGTGAAGGAGTTGCGCTGCCGGGCCAGCTCGGTGAGCTCCACGTTGTCGCGTTCGGCGTCGCGCTCGCGGCGTTTGTGCTCGGTGATGTCGGTGAACAGCCACATCCCGCCGAGGTACTCCTCGCCGCGGCGCAGCGGCTCGACCTGGCGGCGGATGACGCGCCCGTCGACGAGGGGGATCTCGGCGACCCGGTGGACGTGCCGGCGGGCGAGGATCTCGCCCGGGGTGCGGGGGCCCTCGAAGCCGGCGGTGAAGAAGGCCCGGACGAGGGGGACGAGCGGCCGCATGGAGGCGCCGGGGGAGAGGTCGGCCCGGCCCTCCAGGTCGAACATCTCGACGAACCGGCGGTTGACGGCCAGCACCTCGTCCTCCGGGCTCTGCAGGACCGCTCCGGAGGGCAGCGCCTCCAGGACCGCCTGCAGGCGGTCCCGGTGCTCGCAGCCGTGCGGGCCACAGCCGCGTGGACTTTTCTCCTCATCCACGGACAAAAACCTAGGGCATTCCGGAACGTCCTGCTCCGCTTGGACGGCTCCGGGAGCGGCCCTTGCCGGGTCTGTCGGCCCGGCTCCGTAGACTGGTCGGCGTGAGCGAGCGCCCCCTGAACGACGAGACCGGCGACCATGAATCCGGCAACTCCGGCGAAGCCGACGAGTTTGCCGAAATCACTGAAGCCGAGACGAACCGCGACCCCGACCTGGCCGTGATCGAGGCCGGGAGCCGCACCCTGCGCACCATGGCCGGGCCGCCTCAGGGCGATGCCGTTCCGGCCCGCCCGGAGGACCCGGAGGTGGACCGGGCGCTGCGCGAGGTGGAGGCCGAGCTGGCGGGGCGCTGGGGCGAGACCAAGCTCGACCCCTCGCTGTCGCGCATCGAGGCGCTGATGGACGTCCTCGGCGAGCCGCAGCGCGCCTACCCGTCGATCCACATCACCGGCACCAACGGCAAGACCAGCACCGCCCGCATGATCGAGGCCCTGCTGGCCGCCTTCGACCTGCGCACCGGCCGCTACACCAGCCCGCACGTCCAGTCCGTGACCGAGCGCATAAGCCTGGACGGCGCCCCGATCGCGGCCGAGCGCTTCATCGAGACGTACCGCGACATCCTGCCGTACGTCCAGATGGTCGACGAGCGCGAGGAGCACCGCCTCTCCTTCTTCGAGGTGCTCACCGGCATGGCCTACGCGGCCTTCGCCGACGCCCCGGTGGACGTGGCGGTCGTCGAGGTCGGCATGGGCGGCTCGTGGGACGCGACGAACGTCGTGGACGGCACGGTCGCCGTCGTCACCCCGATCGCCCTCGACCACACCGACCGGCTCGGCTCCACGCCCGGCGAGATCGCCCAGGAGAAGGGCGGGATCATCAAGCCCGACGCCACGGTGGTGCTCGCCCAGCAGCCGGTGGACGCCGCGCAGGTGCTCCTCAAGCGCGCGGTCGAGGTCGACGCCACGGTGGCCCGCGAGGGCATGGAGTTCGGCGTCACCGCCCGCGAGGTCGCCGTCGGCGGCCAGCTGCTGACGCTGCGCGGCCTCGGCGGCGACTACCCGGAGGTCTTCCTCCCGCTCTACGGCGCGCACCAGGCGCACAACGCCGCCGTCGCGCTGGCCGCGGTCGAGGCGTTCTTCGGCATCGGCTCGGAGCACGCCCGCACGCTCGACCTCGACACCGTGCGCCGGGCCTTCGCCTCGGTCACCTCGCCGGGCCGTCTCGAAGTGGTGCGCCGCAGCCCCACGGTGGTGCTGGACGCCGCGCACAACCCCGCGGGCGCCCGTGCAACCGCCGAGGCGGTGGGCGAGGCGTTCGGTTTCAGCCGTCTCATCGGCGTGATCGGCGCCAGCGCCGACAAGGACGTGCGCGGCCTGCTGGAGGCCTTCGAGCCGGTCTTCGCCGAGGTCGTCATCACCCGCAACTCCACCCAGCGCGCGATGGACGCCGACGAGCTCGCCGCGGTGGCGGTGGAGGTCTTCGGCGCCGAGCGGGTGCAGGTCGAACCGCGCTTGGACGACGCCCTGGAGGCGGCGATCACCCTCGCCGAGGAGGAGGACGAGTACGCGGGCGCCGGTGTGCTGGTGGCCGGTTCGGTGATCACGGTCGGCGAGGCCCGGCTGCTCCTGGGAAGGAAGTGAGATGCGGACGCTGTGCGCGAGCACTCTGATCGGTGAATTCTTCGTCATCGGATTCGCCGGTCTGGTGGCCATGAAGGACCCGGGCCTGTCGACGGCCACGGTCTGGGCGGTCTGCGGGACCACGATGGTGCTGAGCGTGCTGCTCTGCGGAATGATCACCAGGCCGGGCGGGATAGTGCTGGGCTGGGCGCTGCAGGCCGCATTGATCGCGAGCGGTTTCGTGGTCCCGGTGATGTTCATCCTCGGCGTCGTCTTCGCCGGCCTGTGGTGGTGCTCGGTCCATTTCGGCCGCAAGATCGACGAAGCGAAGGCGCGCTTCGCGCGCATGAGCGAGGAGGCGGCGCCGGAAACGGCGTGACCATCGTGGGCGGCTGCGGGCCGGCTTCGGCCGATCGCGCGGTTCCCCGCGCCCCTTCGGGGCGCGGTACTCGTCTGACCTGCGCAGGGACCCGGTACCGGCCGTGCCGGGTGCCCCTGTACCCTCTGCGGCAACCGCACTGATCACAAGGAGCCGCCACATGAGCCAGCGCACCCTCGTCCTTCTCAAGCCCGACGCCGTCCGGCGTGGCCTGATCGGCGAGATCGTCGGCCGGATCGAGCGCAAGGCGGGCTGGACGATCGGCGCGCTGGAGCTGCGCACCCTGGACCGCGCGACCCTGGAGCAGCACTACGCCGAGCACGAGGGCCGCGACTTCTACGAGCCGCTGATGGGCTTCATGGCCTCCGGCCCGGTCGTCGCCATGGTCGTCGAGGGCGAGCGCGTGATCGAGGGCGTCCGCGCCCTGGCCGGCCCGACGGACCCGATCGCGGCGGCCCCCGGCTCGATCCGTGGCGACTTCGGCACCATCACCCGCGAGAACCTCATCCACGCCTCGGACTCCGAGGAGTCCGCAGAGCGGGAAATCAAGATTTTCTTTCCTGGCCTCGCCTGATAGCCGATCAGAGATGCACCCATTCTGATCAGGGGCGACCGATTAATTGTCGGTCGCCCCCTGGCATATGCGGAGCGAACGAGGGAACCTCTCACTCCGACACGACGTCACCATTACGGGGGCGCGCTTGTGTTCTGCCGACAATGGCGGAGGAACCCTCGCGCCGCGCCCCACCGCCGCGCGAGACTACGATGAAGTGCTCCCGCGCCCGCAGCGCACCACCTGCCGACCTCAAGTAAGCAATCGCTCCAGTTGGGAAGGCCAGACGTATCCTCATGGGGAACAATATGTCGTTCATCGGCCGTGACATGGCTGTCGACCTCGGGACCGCCAACACGCTGGTGTACGTCAGAGGCCGCGGGATCGTCCTCAACGAGCCGTCTGTCGTCGCCATCAACACCAACACCGGCGGCATCCTCGCAGTGGGCGCCGAGGCCAAGAAGATGATCGGCCGCACCCCGGGGAACATCGTCGCCGTCCGTCCGCTCAAGGACGGCGTGATCGCCGACTTCGAGATCACCGAGCGGATGCTCCGCTACTTCATCCTCAAGATCCACAAGCGTCGCTGGATGGCCCGTCCGCGCGTGGTGGTCTGTGTGCCCTCCGGCATCACCGGGGTCGAGCGCCGGGCCGTGATCGAGGCCTCCACCCAGGCCGGTGCCCGCCAGGTGCACATCATCGAGGAGCCGATGGCCGCCGCGATCGGCTCGGGCCTGCCCGTCCACGAGGCCACCGGCAACATGGTCGTCGACATCGGCGGCGGCACCACCGAGGTCGCGGTCATCTCGCTCGGCGGCATCGTCACGGCCCAGTCCATCCGGGTCGCGGGCGACGAGCTGGACAACGCGATCATCCAGCACATCAAGAAGGAGTACAGCCTCCTCCTCGGCGAGCGCACCGCCGAGCAGATCAAGATCACCATCGGCTCGGCGTACGACCTGGAGCAGGACGAGCACACCGAGATCCGCGGCCGCGACCTGGTCAGCGGTCTGCCCAAGACCGTGGTGATTTCGGCGGCCGAGGTCCGCAAGGCCATCGAGGAGCCCGTCAACTCCATCGTCGACGCGGTCAAGACCACCCTCGACAAGTGCCCGCCCGAGCTGTCGGGTGACGTCATGGACCGCGGCATCGTTCTTACCGGCGGGGGTGCCCTGCTGCGCGGCCTGGACGAGCGGCTGCGCCGCGAGACGGGCATGCCGATCCACATCGCCGAGGACCCGCTGGACTCGGTCGCCCTCGGCTCCGGCAAGTGCGTCGAGGAGTTCGAGGCCCTGCAGCAGGTCCTGGACGCCCAGCCCCGGCGGTGAGGCAGCGGGTCCGCCCGTCGCCGAGCCGGCGGCGGGCGGCGGTCACCGCGGCGCCCGGCGCACCCCCGCCGCCGGGAAACAACCTGATATACAGGCAGAACGCTTCCGATGACCGTCCGTACCCGCAGCGGAACGGTCCGACGAGAAGGGCACGCCGCCGCACGTGAGGGACACACGAGAGAGCCGGCTGCTGCTGGTGCTGCTGATCGCGATCGCCTTTGCGCTGATCACGGTGGACATCCGCGGCGGTGAGCAGTCCCCGCTCGACGGTGCCCGGCATGCCGCCGCCTCCGCCTTCGGCCCCGTGGAGAAAGGTGTCGCCGCCGCCGTCGACCCCGTCGGCAACGCCCTGGCCGCCGTGCGGGACTCCGGCGACCGCAGCCGCCGCATCACCGCCCTGGAGCGCGAGAACACCGCGCTCAAGCAGCGGCTCGGCAGCGACGACCGCAACAAGGGCCGGCTCCGCGACCTGGACCGCCTGCTGAAGACCGCGGGCGCCGGGCAGTACGGCATCAAGGGCGCCCAGGTCATCGCCATAGGAGCGGCCCAGGGCTTCTCCTGGACCGTCACGATCGACATCGGCAGCAACGACGGCGTCAGGCGCGACATGACCGTCATCAACGGCGACGGCCTCGTCGGCCGCGTCACCACCGTCGCCCCCTCCACCTCCACCGTGCTGCTCGCCAGCGACCCCAAGTTCACCGTCGGCACCCGCATGGAGAAGAGCGGCGAACTCGGCTTCGCCAACGGCCAGGGCGACAGCACCCTGCGCGTCGAACTCCTCAACGGCAAGGCCTCCGTGCACCGCGGCGACCGCCTGGTGACCTTCGGCTCCAGCAGGGACAAGCCCTTCGTCCCCGGTGTCCCGGTCGGCGAGGTCGTCCGCGTCGAGCCCTCCGGCGGCGGCCTGACCCGCACCCTCCAGGTGCGCCCCTTCGTCGGCTTCAGCAAGCTCGACCTCGTCGGCGTCGTCGTCCAGCCGCCCCGCGAGGACCCGCGCGACAGCGTCCTGCCGCCCAAGCCGGAAGCCCCCAAGCCCACCCCCACCGTGACCGTCACGGCTTCCCCCGCACCCTCCGCGTCTCCCAGCGACTGACCCAGGACTGACGATGCGTCTCAACCGGATCCTGCTCTCGACGGTGCTCGTGATGGTGGCCCTCGTCGTGCAGGTGAGCGTCTTCGCCCGGCTGCATCTGCCCGGAGCCGTCCCCGACCTGCTGCTCCTCGTGGTCGTCGGGCTCGGCCTGGTCTACGGGCACACCGCCGGCGCCCTCGTCGGCTTCGGCGCCGGGCTGCTCGCCGACCTCGCGCCGCCCGCCGACCACGCCACCGGCCGCTACGCCCTGGTGCTGTGCGTGGTCGGCTACCTCGTGGGCCTCGCCAAACCCGAGAGCGGGCAGCTGCGTTCGGCCACTCTGCCCATGGTCGTCGTGGCCGGCGCGGCCGTCGTCTCCACCCTGCTCTACGCGGGTGTCGGCGCCCTCGTCGGCGACACCGCCGCCCGCCACGTGGGCCTGACCGGGCTGGTGCTCACCGCCGCGCTCTACGATCTGCTGCTCGCCCCCTTCACGGTGCCGGTGATCATGGCGCTGGCCCGGCGCACCGTGGGCGACTCGCTCACCGGCGACGGCACGCCCGTCACGGCGGCCGCGGGCGACGGCGGGTACGGCCGGATGTCCGGCGGCAGCTTCCGGGTCTCCACCGGCGGCTTCCGCGGCGGACTGCGCAGCGCCTTCCGCGGCGGCCGGGGCGGCGGCATCGGCGGCCGGCGCAGCCCGGGCATGCTCACCTCGGTGCGCAAGCCGGGGCGGATCAAGGGGATCAAAGGTGTGAAGGGGGTCAAGAAGCTGTGAGCAAGGTGCCCAAGGTGCCGGAGAGCGGACGGGCCTCACGGGTCACGATCCGCCTGATCATCCTTCAGATCCTCGTCGTCTCGCTCCTGCTCACCCTCGGCGGCCGCCTCTGGTACCTGCAGATCCGCAACGGCGACCAGTACACCGCCGAGGCCGCCAACAACCACATCCAGCAGGTCGTCGCCCCCGCCACCCGCGGCTCGATCCTCGACGCCCGCGGCGTGCCGCTCGCCGACAACGAGACCCGCCTGGTCGTCTCCGCCAACCGCACCGACCTGATGCGGATGAAGGACAAGGGCAGAACCGTCCTCGCCCGCCTCGCCGGGGTGCTGGGCATGCCGCCCGAGGAGCTCGCCGCCAAGGTGCGGCTGTGCGACGCCAAGACGCCCAAGCCCTGCTGGGCCGGCTCCCCGTACCAGCCCATCCCGGTCACCGACCAGGCCACCACCCAGCAGGCCCTGCAGATCCGCGAGCGCGCCGAGGACTTCCCCGGCATCACCGCCGAACCCACCGCCGTGCGCCGCTACAGCGGCCCCGGCGGCTCCAACACGGCCCAGGTCCTCGGCTACCTCTCGCCCGTCACCGACGACGAGGTGAAGGAGGCCAAGAAGACCAGCACCCCGCTGATGAGCTCCGACCAGGTCGGCCGCTCGGGCCTGGAGCGACAGTACGACTCCGAGCTGCGCGGCAAGGCCGGCGTCACCCGCTACGAGGTCGACAACCTCGGCCGCGTCATCGGCAAGGCCAGGAGCGACAAGGCCGTGCCCGGTGCCAACGTCGTCACCAGCATCGACGCCCGCGTGCAGGCCATAGCGGAACGCGAGCTGGACCAGGCGATGAAGGACGCCCGCAAGGAGACCGACCGCAACACCGGCACCAACTACAAGGCCGACGCCGGGGCCGTCGTCGTCATGGAGTCGAAGACCGGGCGCGTGGTGGCCATGGCCTCCAACCCCGCCTACGACCCCAACGCCTGGGTCGGCGGCATCTCCGCCAAGGACTACAAGGCGCTCACCGGGCCGGACTCCGACTACCCGCTGCTCAACCGGGCCATCCAGGGCCAGGCGGCCCCCGGCTCCATCTTCAAGGTGGTCTCCACGACGGCCGCCGTCGCCGCCGGCAACGCGTTCACCGACCACTACAACTGCTCCAGCTCGTACAGCATCGGCAACCAGGTCTTCCAGAACTACGAGTCCAAGGGCTACGGCCCCATCGACCTCGGCCAGGCACTGGAGGTCTCCTGCGACACCGTCTTCTACGACCTGGCCTACCGCCAGTGGCAGAAGGACGGCGGCAACAACCCCAAGCACCCCGCGGACTGGTTCTACAAGACGGCCCACCGGTTCGGCCTCGGCAAGGAGACCGGCATCGACCTGCCGGGCGAGGTCCGCGGCCGGGTCCCGGACCGCGAGTGGAAGAAGCGGTACTGGGACGCCAACCAGGAGTCCTGGTGCAAGCAGGGCAAGACCGACGACAGTTACGCCGGGAAGATCGCCAAGGAGAACTGCGAGTCCGGCATGCGGATGCGCGCCGGTGACTCCGTCAACTACTCGATCGGCCAGGGCGACACGCTCGTCACGCCCGTCCAGATGGCCGACATCTACGCGGCCATCAGCAACGGCGGCACCCTCTACAACCCCACCGTCGGCAAGGCCATCGTCAGCCCCGACGGCAAGCACGTCCGCGAGATCAAGCCCACCGCGCACGGCCGGCTGCCCTTCGACGCCAAGCTGCGCGACCAGATCGACGGGGCGCTCGCGGGCGTGGCCACCCAGGGCACCGCGGCCTGGCGCTTCCAGGGCTGGCCGCAGAAGCAGATCCCCATGCACGCCAAGACCGGTACCGCAGAGGTCTACGGCAAGCAGACCACCTCCTGGTTCGCCACCTACACCTCCGACTACACGGTCGTGATGACGATCTCCCAGGGCGGCACCGGCTCCGGCGCCTCCGGGCCCGCCGTGCGCAACATCTACAACGCCCTCTACGGGGTCGACGAGCAGGGCAAGGTCAACGAGAAGAAGGCGCTCCTGCCGCACCCGGAGGCCCGGCTGCCGAAGATCGAGAAGGACGGCAGCATCGAGGCCCAGCACATCGACGCGCCCTCGCCGTCGCCCTCCGCGTCCTCCTCCGACGCCCCGGCCTCCGGCTCCCCGTCCCCGTCCGACGGCCCGTCCGCCTCGCCCGGCAGAAGGGAGGACGACCGGTGACCCTCCTGGGCCACGCCCCGGTCCGCCGGACCGCACCCGAACGCGGCATCTGGTCCCGGCTCACCGCCCGCGACTCCGTCCTGCGCCGCCTCGACTGGGTGATGCTGCTCGCCGCCCTCGCCCTCTCCGGCATCAGCACCCTGCTGGTCTACTCCGCCACCCGCGGGCGCACCGAGCTCACCCACGGCGACCCCTCCTACTTCCTGCTGCGCAACGTCCTCAACACCGGCATCGGGCTCGCCCTCGCCTTCGGCGTCGTCCGGATCGGCCACCACCGGCTGCGCGGTGCCGTGCCGCTGCTCTACGCGGTCTCGGTGCTCTTCACCGCCGCCGTGCTCACCCCGCTCGGCGCCACCATCAACGGCGCCCGCTCCTGGATCCAGCTGGGCGGCGGATTCTCCGTCCAGCCCTCCGAGTTCACGAAGATCACCATCGCGCTGGGCATGGCGATGCTGCTGGCCGCCAAGGTGGACGCCGGCGAACAGCGCCACCCCGACGGCCGCGCCGTCCTCCGGGCCCTGGGCGTGGCCGCCCTGCCCACGCTCGTCATCCTGCTGATGCCCGACCTGGGCTCCGTGATGGTGCTCGTGGTGATCGTGCTCGCCGTACTGCTCGCCTCCGGCGCCTCCCGGCGCTGGCTCGCGGGCCTGCTCGGGGCCGGCGTCGCGGGGTGCCTGCTCATCTGGCAGCTCGGGATCCTCGACTCCTACCAGATCAATCGTTTCGCCGCCTTCGCCAACCCCGCCCTCGACCCCACCGGCGTCGGCTACAACACCAACCAGGCCCGGATCGCCATCGGTTCGGGCGGCCTGACCGGCTCCGGCCTCTTCCACGGCTCCCAGACCACCGGCCGGTTCGTCCCCGAGCAGCAGACCGACTTCATCTTCACCGTGGCGGGGGAGGAGCTCGGCTTCATCGGCGCAGGCGCCGTCATCCTGCTGCTCGGCGTCGTGCTCTGGCGCGCCTGCCGGATCGCCCGCGGGACCACCGAGCTCTACGGCGCGATCGTGGCCGCCGGGATCGTCGCCTGGTTCGCCTTCCAGAGCTTCGAGAACATCGGCATGACGCTCGGCATCATGCCCGTGACGGGCCTGCCGCTGCCCTTCGTCTCCTACGGCGGCTCCTCCATGTTCGCCGCCTGGATCGCCGTCGGCCTGCTCCAGTCGATCCGGGTGCAGCGGCCCGTGACGGCATAGGGTCTGCCGTCCGGGCTTCCGGAGCATTAGATTCACTGTCATGGCGGACACCGTGCGAGAGATCGAGCGGAAGTACGAAGCCGGAGACGATACGGGCGCGGCCCGGTTCCCCGACCTGGGCGGGACCGCGCCCGTCGCCGGCGTCGCCGACCGGGGGACGCAGGAGCTGGACGCCGTCTACTACGACACCGCCGACCGCCGGCTCCTCGCCGCGGGCATCACCCTGCGCCGCCGCACCGGCGGCACCGACGCGGGCTGGCACCTCAAACTCCCCGTCGCCGAGGGAGTCCGCGACGAGATCCGCGCCCCCCTCGCCACCCGCGTCCCCCGCACCCTCGCCGCCCTCGTCCGCTCCCGCACCCGCGACTCCGCCCTCACCCCGCTCGTCCGCATCACCAGCCGCCGCCGGGTGCTGCACCTGCTGGACGAGCACGGCACACTGCTCGCCGAGGCGACCGAGGACCGCGTGCGCGCCGTCCGCCTCCGGGAGGACGAGAAAGTCACCGAGTGGACGGAGTACGAGGTCGAGCTGGCCGAGGGCACCGGCCCCGCCCTCTTCGACGCGCTCGAACCCCGCCTGCGCAAGGCCGGCCTGCGCCGCTCGAAGGCCCCCTCCAAGCTCTCCCGCGCCCTGGGCACCGCCCCCGCGGCCGAGGAGCGCAGGCCCGGCAGGGGCAGCGCCTCCGCGGGCGACCACGTCCTGGACTACCTGCGGCAGCAGGCCGAGGCCGTCGTCGCCCTGGACCCCGGCGCCCGCCGCGGCACCGAGGACGCCGTCCACCAGATGCGGGTCGCCACCAGGCGGCTGCGCGGCGCCTTCCGCTCGTACCGCAAGGTCCTCGACCGGCGGGCCACGGACCCGATCGGCGAGGAGCTCAAGTGGCTCGCCGCCGAGCTGGGCGTCGACCGCGACCGCGAAGTCCTCGCCGACCGGCTGCGGCAGCGCCTGGACGAGGTGCCGCGCGCCCTCGTCCGCGGCCCCGCCCGCGCCCGGCTGCGCACCTGGTCCGGCGGCCGCCGCGCCGGCTCGCGGCGCCGGCTGGCCGAGGTGCTCGACAGCAAGCGCTACCTCGCTCTGCTCGACGCGCTCGACGCCCTCCTCGCCGACCCGCCGCTGCGCCCGGCCGCCGCCCGTCCGCCGCAGCCCGTCCTGGCCAAGGCCGTCCTCGGCGACTACGGCCGGCTGGCCGTCCGCATCGACGCGGCCCTCGCCGCGGGCCCCGGGCCCGGCCGCGACAGCGCCCTGCACGACGCCCGCAAGGCCGCCAAGCGCGCCCGCTACGCGGCCGAGGCGGCCACCCCGGCGCTGGGCGGGGCGGCCCGGCGCTTCGCGCGGCAGATGAAGTCCGTCCAGACGCTCCTGGGCGACCACCAGGACAGCGTGATGGCCCGGGGCGCCCTGCGCGAGATAGCCGACCAGGCGCACGGGGCCGGGGAGCCGACGTTCACGTTCGGGCTGCTGTACGGCCGCGAGGAGCAGCAGGCCGCGCAGGACGAGGGCGAGCTGCCCGCCCTGTGGGCCGAGGCCTCGGACAAGCGGTGGCGGGCGGGGCTCGCCTGACGCGTCAGGGCGACTTCTGCGGCGCGTTACTCTTGAGGGTCACCCCTGTCCGCTCATGAGAGACATCGCGATGCCTGTCGAGTCGGTCTTCCCGCGCCTGGAAGCGCTTCTTCCGCACGTCCAGAAGCCCATCCAGTACGTCGGCGGAGAGCTCAACTCCACCGTCAAGCCCTGGGACGAGTGCGACGTGCGCTGGGCGCTCATGTACCCCGACGCCTACGAGGTCGGACTGCCCAACCAGGGCGTCATGATCCTGTACGAGGTCCTCAACGAGCGCGAGGGCGTCCTCGCCGAGCGCACCTACAGCGTGTGGCCGGACCTCGAGGCGCTGATGCGCGAGCACGGCGTGCCGCAGTTCACCGTGGACGCGCACCGGCCGGTCAAGGACTTCGACGTCTTCGGCCTGAGCTTCTCGACCGAGCTCGGCTACACCAACATGCTCGCGGCCCTGGACCTGTCCGGCATCCCGCTGGAGGCCAAGGACCGCGGCCTCGACGACCCGGTCGTGCTGGCGGGCGGCCACGCCGCGTTCAACCCCGAGCCGATCGCCGACTTCATCGACTGCGCCGTCATCGGCGACGGCGAGCAGGCCGTCCTGGAGATCACCGAGATCGTCCGGGCCTGGAAGGCCGAGGGCCGCCCGGGCGGGCGCGACGAACTGCTGTTCCGTCTCGCGCGGACGGGCGGCGTGTACGTCCCCCGGTTCTACGACGTGGAGTACCTGGCCGACGGCCGTATCGGCCGCGTCGTGCCCAACCGCTCCGGCGTGCCGTGGCGCGTGTCCAAGCACACCGTCATGGACCTCGACGAGTGGCCCTACCCCAAGCAGCCGCTCGTCCCGCTCGCCGAGACCGTGCACGAGCGGATGTCCGTCGAGATCTTCCGCGGCTGCACCCGCGGCTGCCGCTTCTGCCAGGCCGGCATGATCACGCGCCCGGTGCGCGAGCGCAGCATCACCGGCATCGGCGAGATGGTCGACAAGGGCCTCAAGGCGACCGGCTTCGAGGAGGTCGGCCTGCTGTCGCTGTCCTCGGCCGACCACACCGAGATCGGCGACGTCGCCAAGGGCCTGGCCGACCGGTACGAGGACGACAAGATCGGTCTCTCCCTGCCGTCGACCCGCGTGGACGCCTTCAACGTCGACCTCGCCAACGAGCTGACCCGCAACGGCCGTCGCTCCGGTCTGACCTTCGCCCCCGAGGGCGGCTCCGAGCGCATGCGCAAGGTCATCAACAAGATGGTCTCGGAAGAGGACCTCATCCGGACCGTCGCGACCGCGTACGGCAACGGCTGGCGCCAGGTGAAGCTGTACTTCATGTGCGGCCTGCCCACCGAGACCGACGAGGACGTGCTGCAGATCGCCGACATGGCGATGAACGTCATCCAGAAGGGCCGCGAGGTCTCGAAGGCCAACGACATCCGCTGCACGGTGTCGATCGGCGGCTTCGTGCCCAAGCCGCACACGCCGTTCCAGTGGGCGCCGCAGCTGTCCGCCGAGGAGACCGACGCGCGCCTGGCGAAGCTGCGCGACAAGATCCGCGGTGACAAGAAGTACGGCCGCTCGATCGGCTTCCGCTACCACGACGGCAAGCCCGGCATCGTCGAGGGCCTGCTCTCCCGCGGCGACCGCCGCCTCGGCTCGGTCATCCGCGCGGTCTACGAGTCCGGCGGGCGCTTCGACGGCTGGCGCGAGCACTTCTCGTACGACCGCTGGATGGAGTGCGCCGAGAAGACGCTGCCCCCGCAGGGCGTGGACGTCGACTGGTACACGACCCGCGAGCGCACGTACGAGGAGGTCCTGCCCTGGGACCACCTGGACTCCGGTCTCGACAAGGACTGGCTCTGGGAGGACTGGCAGGACGCCCTCGACGAGACCGAGGTCGACGACTGCCGCTGGACCCCCTGCTTCGACTGCGGCGTGTGCCCGCAGATGCAGACCGAGATCCAGATCGGCCCGACCGGCAAGAAGCTGCTGCCGCTGACGGTGGTGAAGTGACGTACGGTAGCTGTGTGCTGACCGCCTTCCCTGCTGGCGCGGGAGTGGGCCGTTGCTGCCGCTGAGCGTGGTCGGGTAGCACCGATGTTCCTGCAAAGGCCCCGCCGGACCGGCGGGGCCTTTGTGGCACGTACTCTAGGTAGCAGTACGACCTCACTCACGAAGGACTAAGACACTGGGCAAGCGACAGCCCGAAGGCCCGCCGCCCGCACCCGCGGTGCAGCGCATCCGTCTGCGCTACACCAAGCGCGGCCGCCTCCGGTTCACCAGCCACCGCGACTTCCAGCGCGCCTTCGAGCGGGCACTGCGCCGGGCCGAGGTGCCCATGGCGTACTCGGCAGGCTTCACCCCGCACCCGAAGGTGTCGTACGCGAACGCCGCCCCGACCGGTACCGGCAGCGAGGCCGAGTACCTGGAGATCCAGCTCGCCGAGGTGCGCGACCCCGCCCGCCTGCGCGAGCTGCTCGACGAGTCGCTGCCCGACGGGCTCGACATCGTCGACGCGGTGGAGGCCCGCACCTCCGCCTTCGCCGACCGGCTGCAGGCCTCGGTGTGGGAGCTGCGGCTCGACGGCGTCGAGCCGGCCGAGGCCGGGCGCGCCGTGGCCGCCTTCCTCGCGGCGGAGAGTGTGGAGGTCCAGCGCCGTACCAAAAACGGGTTGCGGACCTTCGACGCCCGGGCTGCGGTGACCCGACTCGAGGCGCTCGAAGCTCCGGCCGATAGGCCCGGTGACGCAGCCTGTGCGATACTGCGGCTGGTTGTTCGGCATGACACACCCGCCGTACGACCCGACGACGTCCTGTCCGGTCTCCGCGCTGTGGCCGACCTGGCGCCGCCGGTCCCCGCAGCGGTGACCAGGCTGGCGCAGGGGCTGCTCGATGAGGAGTCCGGCACGGTGACCGATCCGCTCGCGCCCGACCGCGACGCCACCCCGGCCGCCCCACCCACGGCCGCCGGACCGAGCGCCGCGCAGCAGGTGCCGGAAGGTTCCGCGTAAGGACGGCCGTCGAACGCGCCGCCGATCCACCAGGGAGCCACCCGGTCCGGCCGGCGCACTGACCAGGAGACTTTCGCCGGTGCCGACGAGACTCGGCCCCGGCGAGCGAGACGACAGCTCCCGTGCGGCGACCGCGCCCCGGACGGCGGTTCCGCGCTCATCACGCGGGCCGACGGGCCGGAACACGACGCGGCGCCCGGGAGCGTGACGGGAGAACCGCCCGCATGCTCGAATCCATTGAGCCCACCGAGACCGGTGGCGCCTCCGGCGCCCCGGCCGGTCCCACCGATACGACCTCCGCGTCGCCTAGCGACACGTTGCCCCCGCGGCGCCGCCGCCGGGTGGCCTCGCGGCCGGCCGGGACGCCGGAGGCGTCCGCAGCCGACCCTGCGGTCCCTGCCGACCCCGTGGCCCCCGCGGCGGACGCCGCCGAGGAGAAGCCGGCGCGTACGCGCCGCCGGACCACGCGCAAGGCCGCCGAGGCGGAGCCGGCAGGCACCGAGGCCGCCGAGGCCGCCGAAGCCCCCGAGGAGAAGCCCGCTCGCACGCGCCGCCGTGCGACCCGTGCGGTTGCCGCGCCCGAGGCGCCTGCGGCCGAGCCCGCGGCCGAGGAGGCCGCCGAGCCCGCCCGTACGCGCCGTCGCGCGACGCGCAAGGCCGCTGCTCCCGCCGAGCCCGAGACCGAGGCCGTGACGGCCGAGGTCGCTGAGGCCGCTGAAGAGACCCCTGCCCGTCCGCGTCGCCGTGCGACCCGTCGGGCGACCGCGCCGGCCGGTGCCCCGCAGGGTGCGGAGGAGGCTGTGACGGCCGACGCCGCCGAGGAGACGCCCTCCCGTACGCGTCGCCGGGCCGCGCGCCCCGCGACCGCGCCGGAGGCTGTGGAGGAGGCTGCCGAGGCCCCCGAGATCCCTGAGGCCCCCGCCCGTACGCGTCGTCGCGCCACCCGCCGCGCGACCGCTCCGGCCGGTGCGCCTGAGGCCGCCGAGGCTGCAGTTGCCGAGGTCGAGGCCGCCGCCGAGCAGGCCGGGGTCGTCGAGCCGGTTGCCGAAGAGGTTGCCGAGGAGCCGGAGGCCGTTGTCGAGGCCCCCGTCGCGGCGCCCGCCCGTGGCCGTCGCCGGGCGACCCGCCCGGTCGCCGCGCCCGTGGCCGTCGCGGAGACCGCCGAGTCCGTTGTCGCCGAGCCGGCTGCCGTTGCCGCGGTCCCCGCAGAGGAGCCGCAGGCCCAGCAGGTCGTCGCCGCGCCGGTGCGTCCGCGCCGCCGTGCCACCGCGCCCGCCGGCGCGCCCCAGGCCGCCGAGGAGGCGCAGGTGCAGGAGACCCGCGAGGAGGCCACCGAGGCCGCAGCTGCGGAGGCGCCGCGTCGCCGTCGTGTGACCCGCCGGGTGACCTCTCCGGCCGGTGCGCCGGAGGCCGCCGAGGCCGCTGTTGCGGAGGAGCCGCAGGCCGAGGAGGCCGTGGAGGAGCCGCGTCGCCGTCGTGCGACCCGTCGCGCCACCGCCGCGGCCGGTGCGCCGCAGGCCGTCGAGGAGGCCGCTGCCGAGGAGGCGGAGATGCCCGCCGAGGGCCGTTCCCGCCGCCGTGCGGTGCGTCGTGCCGGCGCGCCCGCCGGTGCCCCGCAGGCCGCCGAGACCGTCGCCGGTGAGCCGGAGGCCGTGGAGGCCGAGGAGACCGCGGAGGCCGTGGAGGAGCCGCGTCGCCGCCGTACGGCCCGTCGCACCGCCGCCCCTGCCGAGGAGACCGCCGGGGAGACCGGCGCACCCGAAGGCCGCACCCGCCGGCGGGCCGTGCGGCCGCCGACGGCCATGTTCCAGGCGCCGGTCTTCGCCGAGCCGATGTTCCAGACGCCCGAGACCGCCGCTGCCGCTGCCGCCGTCGTGCCGGAGGAGCCGGCCGAGGAGGAGGCCGTCGCCGAGGTCCCGGCGCCCGCCGAGAGCGGACGCCGCCGTCGCCGCCGCCGTGGCGAGCCCGTCGAGGCGCCGGCCGTCGAGCTGGCCGCCGAGGAGGAGCCGCAGGAGGCCGAGGCCGCCGAGGAGGCGGAGGAGGAGCAGGGCGAGCGCCCGTCGCGCCGTCGCCGCCGTGGTGGCCGCCGCCGTCGCCGGGGCGAGGCCGCGGAGGCCGAGGGCACCGAGGAGGAGCCGGAGGCCGAGGACGAGGAGCCCGAGGCCGCCGAGGAGGAGGCCGACGAGGACGAGGAGGCCGGCGTCTCCGCGTCCGCCGGCAGCCGTCGCCGTCGTCGCCGCCGGCGCCGCAGCGGCGAGGCCGTCGAGGCCGAGCCGGGTTCCGACGAGCCCGAGCGCACCGTCGTCAAGGTCCGCGAGCCGCGTCCGCGGACCGAGGGCGGCACGGGCTTCGACGAGGTGCAGTCCATCAAGGGCTCGACCCGCATGGAGGCCAAGAAGCAGCGTCGCCGCGAGGGGCGCGAGCAGGGCCGCCGCCGGGTGCCGATCATCACGGAGGCCGAGTTCCTGGCCCGCCGTGAGGCCGTCGAGCGCGTGATGGTCGTCCGCGAGAACGGCGACCGCACCCAGATCGGCGTGCTGGAGGACAACGTCCTCGTCGAGCACTTCGTCAACAAGGAGCAGGCCGCCAGCTACGTCGGCAACGTCTACCTGGGCAAGGTCCAGAACGTCCTGCCGTCCATGGAGGCCGCGTTCGTCGACATCGGCAAGGGCCGCAACGCGGTCCTGTACGCGGGCGAGGTCAACTTCGAGGCGCTCGGCATGGGCAGCGGCCCGCGCCGCATCGAGACCGCGCTGAAGTCCGGCCAGTCCGTGCTCGTCCAGGTCACCAAGGACCCGATCGGCCACAAGGGCGCCCGGCTCACCAGCCAGGTCTCGCTGCCCGGCCGCTACCTGGTCTACGTGCCCGAGGGCTCGATGACCGGCATCAGCCGCAAGCTGCCCGACACCGAGCGGGCGCGCCTGAAGACCATCCTCAAGAAGATCGTCCCCGAGGACGCGGGCGTCATCGTGCGCACCGCCGCCGAGGGCGCGAGCGAGGACGAGCTGCGCCGTGACGTCGAGCGTCTGCAGGCGCAGTGGGAGGAGATCCAGAAGAAGGCGAAGAGCGGCAACGCCCCGACCCTGCTGTACGGCGAGCCGGACATGACGGTCCGGGTCGTCCGCGACATCTTCAACGAGGACTTCTCCAAGGTCATCGTCAGCGGCGACAACGCCTGGGAGACCATCCACGGCTACGTCTCGCAGGTCGCGCCCGACCTCGCGGACCGGCTGCAGAAGTGGACGTCGGACGTCGACGTCTTCGCCACGTACCGGATCGACGAGCAGCTGATGAAGGCGCTGGACCGCAAGGTCTGGCTGCCGAGCGGCGGTTCGCTCGTCATCGACCGGACCGAGGCGATGGTCGTGGTCGACGTCAACACCGGCAAGTTCACCGGCCAGGGCGGCAACCTGGAGGAGACGGTCACCAGGAACAACCTGGAGGCGGCCGAGGAGATCGTGCGCCAGCTGCGGCTGCGCGACCTCGGCGGCATCATCGTGATCGACTTCATCGACATGGTGCTCGAGTCCAACCGGGACCTGGTGCTGCGGCGCCTGCTGGAGTGCCTGGGCCGGGACCGCACGAAGCACCAGGTCGCCGAGGTGACCTCGCTGGGTCTGGTCCAGATGACCCGCAAGCGGGTGGGCCAGGGCCTGCTGGAGTCCTTCTCCGAGCAGTGCGTGCACTGCAACGGCCGTGGCGTCATCGTCCACATGGACCAGCCGACCACGGTCGGCGGCGGTGGCGGCGGCAAGCGCGGCAAGAAGAAGGGCAAGGCGGCGCCCGCTCCGCAGGCTCCGGAGGCCGTCGAGGCTCCCGAGGCCGCGCCCGAGCTGGAGCCCGTCCCGGTGACGGAGGCGGAGCTCGTGCCGTCCGTCTCCGGCGAGGACGAGTGGTTCAGCAGCCCTGCTGAGGCGGAGGCCGCCGCGGCCGCCCGTGGCGGCCGTACGCGGCGCCGGGCGACCCGCAAGGTGTCGGCCCCGGCGGCGCCGGCGGAGCCCGAGGTCGTCGTGGCTGCTGCTCCGGCCCCGGCCCCGGCCGAGCCCGAGGTGCCGGCCGCCGAGCCCGAGCCGGAGCCCGAGGCCCCGGTGGCGGCGCCCCGTGCGCGGCGCCGGGCGACCCGCAAGGCGTCCGCTCCGGCGGGTGCGCCGGAGGGCGCCGGGGAGACGGCCGTCGTGGTCGTCGGTGCACCGGCCGCGGAGCCGGAGGCCGAGCCGGAGCCCGTGCAGGCCGAGGCGGAGGTCGGGGCGGAAGCCGTCGAGGAGGCCGCTCCGGCCAAGAAGACGGCCCGTAAGACGGCCGCCAAGAAGGCCACGGCGAAGAAGACGACGGCGAAGAAGGCAGCCGCCAAGAAGACGACGACTGCCAAGAAGACGACGGCGAAGAAGGCCACGGCCAAGAAGACCGCCGCCAAGAAGACGGCGAAGAAGGCCGTCGCCGAGGACTGAGTCCCGAGGCCGGGGGCCGGGGAGAATTCCCCGACCCCCGGCCCGGGGGCCCGGTTTGACCCCCTGGTCAAGGCCCCGTAACCTTGACCGTCGGTGTCTGTGCAAACCTGTGCGACACCGAAACCCCTGAGCAAACACCTCCCGGCTCCGCCGGGGGAGGCCGCTCGTCCCCACAAGGATCGTCATGGGCTCTGCCCGTGCGAGCGGCTGGCATCAGAGGTCCCGTTCCTAGCGAGAGAGAGTTCCGCGTGTACGCGATCGTGCGCACCGGCGGCCGTCAGCAGAAGGTTGCTGTCGGCGACGTCATCGAGGTTGACCGTATTTCCACCAGCAAGGTCGGCGACACCGTCGAGCTCTCCACGCTGCTGGTCGTCGACGGTGACGCTGTCACCAGCGACCCGTGGGTCCTGGCCGGCGTGAAGGTCCAGGCCGAGGTTGTCGACCACCACAAGGGCGACAAGATCCGGATCCAGAAGTACAAGAACAAGACCGGTTACAAGAAGCGCATCGGCCACCGCCAGCTGCACACCGCGCTGAAGATCACCGGCATCGACGCTCCGGCGAAGTAAGGGACTGAGAACACATGGCACACAAGAAGGGCGCATCGTCCACCCGGAACGGTCGCGACTCGAATGCCCAGCGGCTCGGTGTGAAGCGCTTCGGCGGTCAGACCGTGCTCGCCGGTGAGATCCTGGTCCGCCAGCGCGGCACCCACTTCCACCCGGGCGCCGGCGTCGGCCGTGGTGGCGACGACACGCTGTTCGCGCTGCAGGCCGGTGCGGTGCAGTTCGGCACCCACCGTGGCCGCAAGGTCGTCAACATCGTTCCGGTTGCCTGATCACTCACCTGATACAGGCTCCGTAGAGCGATAGCGAGGGCGGACCTCCCTTCCCCGGCCCCGGGGAAGCGGGTCCGCCCTCGCTGCGTTACAACAAAGACATTCCGTATACATCCCGTACTCCCCCAGCCTTCGGCCGGGGGGACCCCCACAGGAGGCACACGCTATGACCACCTTCGTGGACCGCGTCGAGCTGCACGTCGCCGCGGGTAACGGAGGCCACGGCTGCGCCTCCGTCCACCGTGAGAAGTTCAAGCCGCTCGGCGGCCCCGACGGCGGCAACGGCGGCCGTGGCGGGGACGTGATCCTGGTCGTCGACCAGTCCGTCACCACGCTCCTGGACTATCACCACAGCCCGCACCGCAAGGCCACCAACGGCAAGCCCGGCGAGGGCGGCAACCGCTCCGGCAAGGACGGCACGGACCTCGTGCTGCCCGTCCCGGACGGCACCGTCGTCCAGGACCGCCACGGCAACGTGCTCGCCGACCTCGTCGGCCAGGGCACCCGGTTCATCGCCGCCCAGGGCGGCCGTGGCGGCCTCGGCAACGCCGCGCTGGCCTCGGCCCGCCGCAAGGCGCCCGGCTTCGCGCTGCTGGGCGTGCCCGGCGACGCCCAGGACATCGTCCTGGAGCTGAAGACCGTCGCCGACGTGGCCCTCGTGGGCTACCCGAGCGCGGGCAAGTCCTCGCTGATCTCGGTGCTGTCGGCCGCCAAGCCGAAGATCGCGGACTACCCGTTCACCACCCTGGTGCCGAACCTCGGCGTGGTCACGGCCGGTTCCACCGTCTACACCATCGCCGACGTCCCCGGTCTGATCCCCGGTGCCAGCCAGGGCAAGGGCCTGGGCCTGGAGTTCCTGCGGCACGTCGAGCGCTGCTCGGTGCTCGTGCACGTGCTGGACACGGCCACGCTGGAGTCCGAGCGCGACCCGCTGACCGACCTCGACGTCATCGAGGCCGAGCTCAAGGAGTACGGCGGCCTGGACGACCGGCCGCGCCTCGTCGTCCTCAACAAGGTCGACATCCCCGACGGCCGGGACCTCGCCGAGATGATCCGCCCCGAGCTGGAGGGCCGCGGCTACCGCATCTTCGAGGTGTCGGCGGTCTCCCGCGAGGGCCTGAAGGAGCTCTCCTTCGCCCTGGCCGGCATCGTCGCGGAGGCGCGTGCCGCCAAGCCGAAGGAGGAGGCGACCCGGATCGTCATCCGCCCGAAGGCGGTGGACGACGCGGGCTTCACGGTCACCCTGGAGGACGACGGCATCTACCGCGTGCGCGGTGAGAAGCCGGAGCGCTGGGTGCGCCAGACCGACTTCAGCAACGACGAGGCCGTCGGCTACCTGGCCGACCGCCTCAACCGCCTCGGTGTCGAGGAGGAGTTGATGAAGTCCGGTGCGCGGGCCGGCGACGGCGTCGCGATCGGCAGCGAGGAGGACGCGGTCGTCTTCGACTGGGAGCCGTCGATGGCCGCCGGTGCGGAGATGCTGGGCCGCCGTGGCGAGGACCACCGCTTCGAGGCCCCGCGCCCGGCCGCCCAGCGCCGCCGCGACCGCGAGGCCGAGCGGGACGACGTGCAGAACGAGTACGAGGGCTTCAACCCCTTCGGGGAGTAGGTCCGTTGAACGCCGGAGGGGCGGGACGACATGAGTCGTCCCGCCCCTCCGGCGTTCGCCGTACGGAAGTTCAGCCCCGCTGCCCGGCCTCCACGGCCTCCCGCGGTGCGGGCACGGCCGAGGCCCGCTCGGCCATCCGCGCCTGCCGTGCGTCGGCCTCGGCCGCCAGGTCCAGCGCCGCCCGGTTGAACCGCACCAGCGACGGCGGGTCCGACGGGCCCAGCAGCTGCACCTTCAACTCGCTGCGCGCGGCGGCCAGTCCGTCCTGCGCCGGGTCGCGCACGGCGGCCAGCAGCCCGGCGATCCCGTCCGCCTCCGGGGTGAGGACCGTCGCCGCGCTGACGGTCGGGAAGTTCGCCCGGAACTCGTCCTCGCTCATCCCGCTCGTGTTCGCGACCGCGTACGGCTTCTCGCTGATCAGGTAGTCCGAGACCACGCTCGACACGTCGCTGACGAGCAGCCGCGCCTGGTTGAAGCAACTGAAGAGGGACGGCCGCGCGTCCGTGATGATCTGGTGCTCCCACTCCGGCAGCGAGGCCCAATAGGCCGCCTCCCAGGCCGCGGTGGCGTCCGCGACGCCCGCCGCGCGGCCCGGCTCCGGGGTGCCCTGCAGCAGCATGCGCTCCACTTCGTCCGCACTGTCGCGGAAGGAGCTGGTGGTCAGGGCCTCCAGCTCGGCCGCGCGGCGGGCCGGCCCGGCCGCGGCCTCCGGGCCGGGACGGGGGCCGCCGCGGCGGGAGTTGGCCTCGCGGATCATGGCCTGGATGCGCTCGTCGGCCTGCCCGGCGCGGGGGTCGACGGAGCCGGTCATCGGGTGCGGCTTGTACAGCAGCCGGACCTTGGGGTCGGCCAGCAGCCCGCGGACGATGTTCTCGCCGGCGAGCATGACGGACGTGTTGCCCGGGTTGCCGTCCCAGCCCTCCCAGGTGGGCGCGTACAGCACGGTGACGTACTCGTCCTCGCCGGGAGGCGTCGTGCTGCACGGCAGGATCGGGGCGAGCTGCGGGCGGCCGACCTCGACGACGTCCTTGTCCTCGACGCCGATGTCGGCGAGCTGGTAGCGCTCGCGGGCGGCGGGGCCGGCGACCCAGACCTCGTCGTAGGCCTTGGAGTAGGGGTTGCAGCTGGAGAGCTTGTCGCTCTCGCCGTGGTTGGTGAAGGCGTGCTTGATCGACGGCATCCGCAGCACCTGCGAGGTCTTGCCGGAGTTCGCGGGGTGCAGCATGATCTTGAGTGTCGACTTCTCCAGGGCCATCAGGTGGACGACCTTGGGGATGCAGACGATGGGCACGTCCGTGGCCTCGATCTTCTGCACCATGAACCGCTCGCGCAGCACGATGACGGGCCTGCCGTCGAGCTCGGCGAGCGTGGAGAGCCACATGTTGGCCTGGTAGGCCGAGGTGGTGCCGCCGGAGAAGTACATGCCGACGGTGGGCTTGTAGTCCGCGAGCCACCGGTCGAGCCACTCCAGCGCCTGCTTCTCGTCGGCGATGCGCCGCTCCGGCTTGAGCCAGCCCGCGAGGTGCACGGTGCCGGCGACGGCGAGCAGCACGCCCGCGGCGACTCCGCTCTCGGCCCACACGGTGTCCGAGGTGGCCACGGTGAGCAGCAGGCCGACGGTGGGGGCGCCGGCGAAGCGCAGCAGCCGCCGGCCGTGCTGGCGGTACAGCAGGCGCGGTGGCGCGGCGGTCAGGTGCAGTCCGTCGGTGTCGACGTTGCGGGTGACGAACGGCAGGGTGCGGGTGCGCTTGACGATGATCGCGAGCGCCTGGCAGGCGAGGTGCGCGCCGTAGAAGAGGACCAGCCCGGAGACGACCGTGGTGTAGCCGCGCAGGGAGTTGTCGCTGTTGAGGCGCAGGAGCCCGACCAGGATCAGGACGTCGCGCAGCAGCTGCCGCACCATGACGTCGAAGCGGATCTTGCCGAGCAGCGAGAGCAGGCCGGGGTCGCGGTGCTGCAGGTAGAGGTCGAGGGCGAGGCCCGCTGTCGAGGCTGCGATCAGCAGGGCCGCCTGGGGCAGCAGCGCCCCCACGAACTGGGCGGCGAAGAACGCCAGCATCGCGAGCAGCGCCGCGAGCTGCACTGCTCGGCGGGAGGCTGTTCCGGCAGAAGGCACTGGGAGGGCTCCTGGCAGGAGGACTGGAGACGGAGATATAGGAGACGTTTGGATATTTGTGGGGGATTTGTTCCGACGTTGCGCAGAGACGGAACGACGGGGTCGACCACCGACCGTATGACGGGCGCCGGTCCCGGAGCAATCTTCCGATGCCGCAGCAGCCGTCAAACAGGGTCGAACGTCGACATCTCGTCAACGGGTAGATTTGCCTGCCTGCAGCACACAGCATGACCGGCGACCACAGGGGTGTACGTACGTGACAGGGGCAGGGGAGCAGCGGGGGACGCGGCAGGAAGTCCTGGACGCCCGCCGGATCGTGGTCAAGGTGGGATCCTCGTCACTCACCACTGCGGGCGGGGGACTGGACGCCGACCGGGTTGACGCGCTCGTCGACGTGCTGGCCCGGACGCTGCGCGAACAGGGCCCCGCGAACGCCGCCGCGAAGGAGATAGTGCTGGTCTCCTCGGGCGCCATCGCCGCCGGGCTCGCCCCGCTGGGCCTGGACCGCCGCCCGCGCGACCTCGCCCGGCAGCAGGCCGCCGCCAGCGTCGGCCAGGGCCTGCTCGTCGCCCGCTACACCGCCTCCTTCGCCCGCTACGGCCGGCGCGTCGGCCAGGTGCTGCTGACGAGCGACGACACCAGCCGCCGCGCGCACTACCGCAACGCCCGCCGCACGCTGGACCAGCTGCTGGCGATGGGCGCCGTGCCCGTCGTCAACGAGAACGACACCGTCGCCACGGACGAGATCCGCTTCGGCGACAACGACCGGCTCGCCGCCCTCGTCGCCCACCTCGTCCGCGCCGACCTGCTGATCCTGCTCTCGGACGTGGACGGCCTCTACGACGGCGACCCCAGCACCCCGGGCACCTCGCGGATCGCCGAGGTCCGCGGCCCGCAGGACCTGGAGGGCATCTCGATCGGCAGCGTCGGCAAGGCGGGCGTCGGCACGGGCGGCATGGTCACCAAGGTCGAGGCGGCCCGGATCGCGGCCGCCGCCGGCATCCCCGTGGTGCTCACCTCCGCCAGCCAGGCCGACGCCGCCCTGCGCGGACGGGCCACCGGCACGTTCTTCCACCGCACCGGCCGCCGCTCCGCCGACCGCCTGCTGTGGCTCGCCCACGCCTCTGCCCCGCGCGGCGCCCTGGTGCTGGACGACGGGGCCGTCAAGGCCGTGGTCGAGGGCACCGGTTCGCTGCTGCCCGCGGGCATCGCCTCCGTCGAGGGCGAGTTCAGTGCTGGTGACCCCGTCGAGCTGCGGGACACCACGGGCCACGCCGTCGCGCGCGGGCTGGTCGCCTTCGACGCGGGGGAGATCCCGCAGCTGCTGGGCCGCTCGACCCGCGAGCTCGCGCGCGAGCTGGGCCCCGAGTACGAGCGCGAGGTCGTGCACCGGGACGACCTGGTCGTGCTGCACCGCTGACGGACGTCAAACGGGGGTGATGCGGGCCGGGAAGTGCCGGTCAGCAGAGCCTTTCCTCGGTCCTTTCCGCAAAACCCCCACACCGCCGCCCGCCGACTGGTCAACTTTGAGGTACGGCAGCACAACGAGAACCAGCACGGCACGGCTCCGCACCCCGCGCGCGGAGCAGCGATCAACAGGAGGCCGCCGGTGAGACGAGGGCGCCCAGGGGCGCAGCCCAAGGGGACGGCGGAGCGCACACTGACCAGTGTCGGGTCCGGCACGCCGGACACGGCGGGCCGGCCGGGCGGCGAGCCGCCCGGCGATGTGTCGCGGCTGTGGCACATCACCCTCAGCGTCTCGGGCAGCGAGGCGCCGCTGAAGGAGGTCCGGCGGGCGCTCGAACAGCTCGCGCACGACCATCCGTTCCTGCTGACCAGCCGCTACGCCAACGACCACGCCGAGATCCGGTACTGGGAGGAGGCGCGCGACCTGCACGACGCGGCCGCCGTCGCGCTGCGGCTGTGGGGCGAGCACCGCTCCACGGCCAGGCTCCCGCCGTGGGAGATCGTCGGCCTGGAGGTCATCGACCGCGAGACCTACCACCAGCGCATCGCAGAGGGCCACGGCCCGCTGCCGGCGACACCGGTGGGCGTCCACCCGTTCTGAGAGCGCGCCCCGTCTCGCGCCCCGCAAGGGGCGCGGGGAACTGCGCGAGCAACCACCGCGGACCCGCAGCCGAACGCGAACCGCCCGGGCGGGCGTCCCGCACTGTGGAATCCCCCCGACCGCCCCCGGCGCGAGGGTTAGGCTCGGGGCCATGAGCAGCGTCTTCCCCTCCCCCCTCGCCGACCCGATGCCGCAGTCGCCCGTCCTGCGCGCCGCCTACCGCGCCCGCGCCGCGGCCGCCGACCTGGCGCCACTGCCGAGGTCGGCGAAGGACGAGGCGCTGCTGGCCATCGCCGACGCGCTGGAGGTCCGCACCCGCGAGATCGTCGACGCCAACGCGGAGGACGTCGCGAAGGCCCGGGCCGCGGGCACGGACGAGGGCATCATCGACCGGCTCACCCTCACGCCCGAGCGGGTGCGCGCCATCGCCAAGGACGTCCGCGACGTGGCGGCGCTGCCCGACCCGGTGGGCGAGGTCGTGCGCGGCTCGACCCTGCCCAACGGCATCGACCTGCGCCAGGTCCGCGTCCCGCTGGGCGTCGTCGGCATCATCTACGAGGCCCGCCCCAACGTCACGGTCGACGCCGCCGCGCTGTGCCTGAAGTCCGGCAACGCCGTGCTGCTGCGCGGCTCGTCCTCCGCCTACGCCTCCAACACCGCCCTGGTGCGGGTGATCCGCGACGCGGTCGGCGGCGCCGGGCTGCCGGCGGACGCGGTGCAGCTGGTGCCGGGCGAGAGCCGCGAGTCGGTGCGCGAACTGATGCGCGCCCGCGGCATGGTCGACGTGCTGATCCCGCGCGGCGGCGCCTCACTGATCCGCACCGTCGTCCAGGAGTCCACGGTCCCGGTGATCGAGACGGGCACCGGCAACTGCCACGTGTACGTGGACGCCGAGGCCGACATCGACATGGCCGTCGAGATCCTGGTCAACTCCAAGGCCCAGCGCCCCAGCGTGTGCAACGCCGCCGAGACCCTGCTGGTGCACCAGGACATCGCCGGGCGCTTCCTGCCGCGCGCGCTGGCCGCGCTCGCCGAGGCCGGGGTGACCGTGCACGGCGACGAGCGGGTGCTGGAGCTGGCGGAGGGCTCCCCGGCCACGGTGGTGCCGGCCACCGCGGAGGACTGGGAGACCGAGTACCTGTCGTACGACATCGCCGCCGCGGTCGTGGACGACCTGGACGCGGCCGTACGCCACATCCGGCTGTGGACCTCCGGCCACACCGAGGCCATCGTCACGACCTCGCAGGCCGCCGCCCGCCGCTTCACCCGACTCGTGGACTCCACGACGGTCGCCGTCAACGCCTCGACGCGGTTCACCGACGGGGGCCAGTTCGGCTTCGGCGCCGAGATCGGCATCTCCACGCAGAAGCTCCACGCCCGCGGCCCGATGGGCCTGCCGGAGCTGACGTCGACGAAGTACATCGTGACGGGCGACGGGCACACGCGGCGCTAGGCCCCGCTGGACGGGCGGCTCTTCGGCTGCGGGCCGTCCGTGGCTGGTCGCGCAGTTCCCCGCGCCCCTGACGGGGCACGGATCCGGGGTGCGGTGTCGTGCCCCGTCAGGGGCGCGGGGAACTGCGCGAGCAACCCAAGCCGGCCCGCACCCGAACAACAGCCCCCAGCGCAGCAATTCCGGTACCGCCCACGCGGATTGAGCGCTTCGGGGCTACTCTGAACGGGTGCCGGACGACGTGGGGGGCAGGCCGTTCCCGGACGGCGAGGAGCCCGACAGCCACTGCCGCGGGGGCGCGGACGACCCGTTCGCCTCCGTGGTCTTCGACGAGGAGTTCGTGCGGGCCGCCGCGATCCACGAGCCCTCGGCGGCCGAGCGGATGCTCGCCGCCGACCGGGCCCGCTCCGGCGGCGGCCCCGCCGACGACGACCCGTACGAGGAGGCCGCCGGGGACGGCTTCCACCCGGGCCGGGCGATGGAGCTGCCCGGCCTCGCCCACGAGCTCGACCCCGACGACGCCTACGGCCCCTACGGGCGCTACGGCAACGCCCGGGGCCCCTACCGCGGCCACGCCCGCTGGCGCCGCCCGGTGGCCTGGGTGCTCGCCGTGATCATGGGCATAGGCGTGGTCGCCCTCGCCTTCGCCGCGGTCTACCGCGGCGCCGCCTCCGCCGGGGACCAGGAACCCGTCCCGCCGACCGCCACCACGGGGGCCGGGGCGCCCGCCGGGCCGCTCCCGTCCGTCTCGGCCGACTCGGAGCCCCCGGCCGCCCCGGCCGTGCCACGCCGGGGCTGACCGCCGCCCAAGGGCTTGGCCAAGGCTCTGCACGCCCGTAAGCGGAACCGGCAGTGGTTCACCCGGTAGCGTGAATTTTCGTCAGAACTTGTCGTGTACCAGCGCGTTTACCGAAGCCCCCACGGACCTACTCTTGAGGTATGGACGGGCCTGGAGACCCACCTGAGGGCGCGCCCGAGGGTGCCCCGGGAGGTGGCGACGAAGAGTACCGATCCGTCGTCTTCGACGAATCGTTCGTCCGTGCTGCCCGGCTCCGGGAGTTCTCCGCCCGCGAGCGCATGGACGACCACGCCCCGGCCGTCCGCACCCGGCACGCCTGGGTGCGCGTGAGCGCCTCGCGCCAGGTCCTCCTGCTGGTCATATTGATCACCCTCGCCTTCGGCACGGCCGTCTACATGGGCCTGCGCCACCCCTACAAGGAGCCCAGGCCGCCCTCCGCGGAGCCGCTGCGCGTCGCCCTCGTCCCGCTCGCCCCGCACGACGCCGTGCCCGGCGGGGACGCCAGGGCGCTCCTCGACCGCAGTCCGGCCGCCAAGTTCCGCGACGGGACCGACGGCGTCACCCTTCCGGCCGTACGGCGCACCCAGAATTTCTCCGAGTCCCTCGTGATGGCCGCGCTCGCCACGGCCAAGGAGTACACGGTCAAGTCCGCGCTCGACCCGGCCGTGCTCACCGGCGGTTCCCAGCGCACCGTCCGGCTGCTGCTGGCCCCCGACCAGCTGGACCAGTTCGACCGCAGCTTCGACAGGCCCGCGGACGACGGTCTGCACGAGGCCACCGGCTGGCTGGTCCGCTTCGACCCCTCCCAGGTCGCCCTCGCGGACGCGCCCGTCCGGGTCCAGGGCGTCTTCTCCGTCACCGAGGCCTCGCCGGCGGCGCTCGAGGTCTCCGCGGACCACACCTTCGTCTACGCCGTGCGCCCGGCGAAGCCGGGGAGCGGGCAGCCGGCCCAGGCCTCGCTGTTCACCGTGCGGCGCACCGTGAAGTTCCGCTTCGACCGCGACGACCTGCAGGAACACCATGTACAGGTGCTGCAGAGCGCGGTGCAGGCGGGCCCGGAGTCCTGCTCGGCGGACGACGCGTCCTACCTGAGGCCCCTGCTGGCCGGCCAGCGGGCCGCGGCCGGCGGCCCGGCCGACACGGACCCGTACACCACGGGCGTCCCCCAGACGGCCCTCTGCGGCTCCCTGGCCCCGGGTGCGGAGCCGGCCCGCTAGTCCCGGTTCCCCTGCCCGCGCCCGAACAGCTTCCCGCCGAGATCACCCACGCCCCCGGCCACGTCCCGCACGAGCCCCATCAGCGGGTCCTTGCTCGCCTTCACCGACTCCGCGTAGTGGCTCGCGGACTCCTTGAAGGAGTCCGTCACGGACGTTTCCTTGTCCTCCGACCTGCGCGGATAGTGCCCGTCCATGATCCGCTGGAAGTCCCGGCTCTCGGCGAACCGCTTCAGCTCCGCCGCCCGCACCGTGGCGAACGGATGGCTGCGCGGCAGCACGTTCATGATCTTCAGTACGGAGTCGCGCAGGTCGCCGCCGCGTTCGTACTCCTCCGCCTGGGCGAGGAACGCGTCCACGTTCATCTGGTGCAGGTGGTTGCCGCCCGCCAGCTTCATCAGGCCCCGCATCGACGCCTGCAGGTCCTGGCCGGCCAGCAGGCCCGCCCGGTCCGCCGACAGCTCGGACTTGCGGAACCACTCGCGCAGCGCCGTCACGATGGCCATCACCGCGATGTTGCCCAGCGGGATCCAGGCGACCTTGAGCGCCATGTTCGTCAGGAACAGCAGGATCGTGCGGTAGACCGCGTGCCCGGACAGCGCGTGGCCCGTCTCGTGCCCGACGACGGCCCGCATCTCCTCCTCGTCCAGCAGCTCCACCAGACCTGTGGTGACCACGATGATCGGCTCGTCCAGGCCGATGCACATCGCATTGGGCTGCGGGTCCTGGGTGACGTACATCGGCGGGAGCGCGGGGACGTCCAGGACCGCGCACGCGTCGACCAGCATCGCGTGCAGGTGCGGGAACTGCTGCTCGCTCACCCGTACCGAGTCCGACAGGTACAGCAGCCGCAGGCTGCGCTCGGGCAGCAGGCCGCTCAGCGCCTTGAAGACCGTGTCGAAACCGCTGAGCTTGCGCAGGGCCACCAGGGCCGAGCGGTCCGCCGGATGCTCGTACGCACGCGAGGAGATGTCCGGGAACCGCCTGCGCTCCCGTGCGGGCTCGGTGCTGTGGTCGAAACTGCCGTCACTCATCGCGACCCCCTCGGTGGGCTGCTCCGCGGCCCGTCCCCCGGCTGAGGACCCCAGCCTAGGCCGTGGCTCGGACATGGCTACCGTTGAGGCATGCCCCTCATCGATGGTTTCACTGCTCACCCTGCTTTCCCAGTGTTGCTGGCCGTCTCCAAGGAGGACGTGGGCCCCGGCCCCGTCCTGCGCACGGTCCTGATCGTCGGCCTGATCGGTGTCCCGCTGACCGCCTGGTTCCTGCTGCGCGGCTACCGCAAGAAGGACTGACCGGGGACGGCCGCACGCGGACTTGGCGGAGTCGGCGTGAGGTTGGCATAAGCCCCCGCATACGATGTGGCAGAAGTCTCCACCCGACCACGTCACCGGATAGGTCCTGCCGACGATGTTCATCGCCAATGCCCACTCAGCCCTGGTCACCCTCGCCTCCGAGGGCGAGCACGTGGACACCCACAAGAGCATCAGCCCCTACATGACCGGTGGCGCCGCCCTGGTCATCCTGCTGCTCCTGCTCTGGATCACCACCCGCTTCAACCGCGACCGCTGACCCCACCGGTCCCTGAGGGCGGGGCCCCGAGCCGTGCCCAGTAGGGTCTGCACGCATGGAAGAGCAGACAGAGCCCGTGAAGCGGCGGCTCGGCGTGATGGGCGGAACGTTCGACCCCATCCACCACGGCCACCTGGTCGCCGCGAGCGAGGTGGCCGCGAAGTTCCACCTGGACGAGGTGGTCTTCGTGCCGACCGGGGAGCCGTGGCAGAAGAGCCACCGGAAGGTCTCCCCGGCCGAGGACCGCTACCTGATGACGGTGATCGCCACCGCGTCGAACCCGCAGTTCTCGGTCAGCCGCATCGACATCGACCGCGGCGGTCCCACCTACACCGTGGACACGCTGCGCGAGCTCCGGTCGCTCAACGAGAACGCGGACCTGTTCTTCATCACCGGTGCCGACGCCCTGGCGCAGATCCTCACCTGGCGGGACACCGACGAGCTCTTCTCGCTCGCCCACTTCATCGGGGTCACCAGACCCGGGCACATACTGGCCAACCCCGGCCTGCCCGAGGACCGGGTCTCCTTCGTGGAGGTCCCGGCGCTCGCCATCTCCTCCTCCGACTGCCGGACGCGCGTGGCGCAGCACGAACCCGTCTGGTACCTCGTGCCCGACGGTGTGGTGCGCTACATCGACAAGCGCAGGCTGTACCGTCACGACGGCTGAGTCCCGCAGACTTCCGGACTCGATGGGCACCGAGGGGCACTGGTGAACGACCGACAGGACCCGTACGCAGGGCAACCGCAGGTGTACGGCTACGACGCCTATGGCCAGCCGGTGTACCGGCCCGATGCGCCGGAGCGCGTGTACGACGCCTACGGCCGGCCGCTCCAGCAGGCTCAGCCGCAGCAGCAGTCCTACGGTTACGACCCGTACGGTCAGCCCGTTCAGCAGCAGGCCTACGACCCGTACCAGGCGCAGCAGCACGTACAGCAAGACGTACAGCCCCGGCCCGCCGCCCAGCCCGTGCAGCAGGCCGAGCAGGAGAGGATCCCCGGACCGCGCCAGGCGCCGGACTACCGCACCGAGCAGTTCTCGTTCATCGAGGAGCCGGACGAGGACTCCGAAGACGTCATCGACTGGCTCAAGTTCAGCGAGAGCCGCACCGAGCGGCGTGACGAGCGCAAGCGCAAGGGGCGCAACCGTGTGATCGCCCTTGTCGTGGTGCTGGTCCTCGCCGTCGGCGCGGCGGTCGGCTGGTTCCTGCTGTCGGACTCCGGAGACAAGAAGGGCACCGGAGCGTCAGGCGGAGCGCAGCAGCGCGATGTGGTCGTCGTGCATCTGAAGGAGACCAAGGGCGGCGGCAGTTCGACGGCTCTGCTGGTCGACAATGCGGGCGGCAAGAAAGGCACGACCGTCCTGCTGCCCAACTCCCTGATCGTGTCCAAGGACGGCGGCGGGGCGACGACCCTGGGCAAGTCCGTCCAGGACGCCGGCACCGGCGGTACCCGCGACGCCCTCAACACCCTGCTAGGCGGGGGCATCAAGGGCAGCTGGCGGCTGGACACGCCGTACCTGGAGAACCTGGTCCAGCTGGTCGGCGGCATCACCGTGGACGCCGACGCCACCGTGCCGGGCGCCTCGTCGGGCGACCGTCCGGTCGTCTCCCAGGGTGCGGGGCAGAGCCTCAACGGGCAGGCCGCCGTGGCCTACGCCACCTACCGTGCGGACGGCGAGGACCCGAACCGTCAGCTGACCCGTTTCGGCCAGGTCATGCAGGGCGTGCTGAAGAAGATCTCCACCGACGCGGGCGCGGCCACCACGACCGTCGAGTCCCTCGCCCAGATCCCCGACCCGTCGCTGTCCGTCAAGCAGCTCGGCGCCTCCCTCGCCGGGCTCGCGGCTCGGGCCAAGGCCGGTGCGTACGACACCCGGCTGCTGCCCGTGCAGCCGGACGGGACGCTCGCCGACAAGAGCGCCGGCATGGTCAAGGACGTGCTCGGCGGCACGGTGAAGAACGCCGACAAGAACGCCGCACCGCGGGTGAGTGTGAAAGACGCCACAGGCGGCAAGAGCGGTGCCGCGGCGGCGCAGGTCGCACTCGCCAACGGCGGCTACACCTACGTCGACGGCGGCCGGGCCGGTGCCGCGGAGGCCGCGTCCTCCGTGACGTACACGGACGACCTGCGTGCCGGGGAGGCCAAGGAGGTCGCCAGGACCCTCGGCCTGCCGGACGGCGCGGTGAAGAAGGGCGGCAGCGCGGGCACCGCGGACATCGCCGTGGTGCTGGGCAAGGACTACAAGGGCGGCTCCTGAGCGCGGGGCCGGTCCGGGAGCGGCGGGGAGCGGGGGAAATCGTCAGGAGGGCTGTCGCCGGGTCGTGAGACCCTTGAGGCGTACTGACCCTCTTGACCGAAAGCATGGCTTGTGACCGCCACGGACCGCTCCATCGAGCTCATCCAGGCCGCCGCCCAGGCGGCCGCCGACAAGCTCGCGCACGACATCATCGCGTACGACGTCAGCGACGTGCTGTCGATCACCGACGCCTTCCTGCTGGCGTCGGCCCCCAACGACCGCCAGGTCAAGTCGATCGTCGACGAGATCGAGGAGCGGCTGCTGAAGGACCTGGGCGCCAAGCCGGTGCGCCGCGAGGGCGACCGTGACGCCCGCTGGGTGCTGCTCGACTACGTCGACATCGTCGTGCACGTGCAGCACAGCGAGGAGCGCGTCTACTACGCGCTGGAGCGCCTGTGGAAGGACTGCCCGGAGATCGGGCTGCCGGCCGACGCCGTCGCGACCCGCGGCAAGGGCGAGGAGCTCGCCCGCGCACAGGCCGCGGAGGCCGGTGCGGACGGTGAGCTGAGCTGAACGGCAGCCGGGGCGGCCGGGGCCGTCGCATCGTCCTGTGGCGCCACGGTCAGACGGCGTGGAACCTGGAGCGCCGCTTCCAGGGCTCGACGGACATCGAGCTGACCGGGACCGGAGTGGCCCAGGCACGCCGGGCCGCCCGGCTGCTGGCCGCGCTGGGGCCGGACGCGATCATCGCCTCCGACCTCGTGCGCGCCCGGGACACCGCCGCCGAGCTGTCGGCCGTCACGGGGCACCGGGTCGTCCACGACAGCGGGCTGCGCGAGACCTACGCGGGCGTGTGGCAGGGCCTCACGCACGACGAGATCATCGAGCGGTACGGCGAGGAGTACGCGGCGTGGAAGCGCGGCGAGCCCGTCCGCCGCGGCGGCGGTGAGCTGGAGACCGAGGTCGCCGACCGGGCCGCCCCGGTCGTCCTCGCGCACGCCGACAAGCTGCCCGACGGCGGCACGCTCGTAGTCGTCAGCCACGGCGGCACGATCCGCACCACCATCGGCCGGCTGCTCGGCCTGCCGTCGCACTCCTGGGAGGCGCTCGGCGGCCTGACCAACTGCTGCTGGTCGGTGCTGGGCGAGGGTGCCCGCGGCTGGCGGCTGCTGGAGCACAATGCCGGGACGCTGCCCGAGCCGGTGCTCGGCGACGACGACTGAGAGCCCCACGGAGCCCGATTTCCCATCCGGGCAGCTGGCAGGCTAAAGTTCTTCTTGTTCGCGGGGAACGCGGGGGAAAACCCCGGAAGAACCGAGAACAGCGGGGCTATAGCTCAGTTGGTAGAGCGCCTGCATGGCATGCAGGAGGTCAGGAGTTCAATTCTCCTTAGCTCCACAGGACAGACGATCCCGTCTCCCGGTCCCCGGGAGGCGGGATTGTTGCTGTTCCCGGGCGCCGTCGTGGCAGAATCGGGCGTCCGGGGCCGGACGGGGCCGAAGGGGAGGGAACGGGCTGACCCATGGGTGCTCACAGCCGGAAGTGCGACTGGTGCGGCAGCGGGACGCCGATCGTGCGCGACATGGAACCGCTCAACTCCGCTTACCAGTACTGGTGTGTGGAGTGCGCGCGGGCGCTGATCATAAAGGGCGACCCCATCGAGACCTACCGCGAACTCGAGGGCGAACCGATCTACGGGCGGCTGCTCGACGAGCACTGCACCCTCAAGCGGTTCTACTCCTTCGCCACGGCCTGATCCGGCACGGACCGACGAACGGGCTCGACGGGCAAAACGGACAAAAAGCGCTGCCGGTCAACCGATTTGGCAGACGGGGGTGCGGTCCGTGTAAAGTAATCCATGTCGCCAGGGAGACCGCAAGGGAAACCGGCGGGAAAACAAAACAAGGGGCTATAGCTCAGTTGGTAGAGCGCCTGCATGGCATGCAGGAGGTCAGGAGTTCAATTCTCCTTAGCTCCACAGGAGATGAGAGGGCCGTCCGCAAGGACGGCCCTCTCACTGTTTTTCGAGCCGCAGCGCCAGCGCAGGACAGCGGCGCACGGCCCGCTGTGCGCGCACCTGCAGGTGCGCGGGCACGGCGGTGTCCGCGAGCGACGGATAGCCGTCCGGGCCGAGCCGCACGAGCTGCGGAAGCAGGTCCGCGCACAGGCCGTGCCCCTCGCACAGCGTCCAGTCCACCGCCAGCCGCTCCCCGGCCGCGGGCGCCGGCCCGGCGGCCCGCGGCAGGGGCAGTACGCCCGCCGTGCCGCGCCCGCAGCCGCCGCCCAGGACGTGCGACGCCAGATCGTCCGTGAAGGCCGCCAGGGAGCTCAGGAGAAACCGCGCCGCCCCGTCCGGATGGCCGCACGCCCCGCGCCCGTGCACGGCCTGCGCCGCGTCCCGTACGGCCTCCAGGGCGCCCTGCCCGCCGCCCGCCAGGACGCCCGCCAGCGCCCCCGCCAGCGACGGCAGCCCGAGCCGGCACGGCCCGCACTGCCCGGCGGACTCCGCGGCCAGCCAGTGGGCCACCCGCACCGTCTCGCCCAGCGGGCAGGTCGCCGGGGGCAGCGGCAGCACGGCGCCCGCGCCCGGGGTCTCGTACGACAGGACGGCACCGGCCACGTGCTCCGCGTCGAGCCAGAGCCCGTGGTAGCCGCCGACCAGCACCCCCTGCGGCACCGGTTCGGCGCCGCACCGCTGCAGGACGTACGGCAGCGGCACCCCGTCCGGAGCCTCCGCCACGCGTGGCTGCGGGACGGCGCCGGAGACGGTGAGCAGGAGCGTGCCGAGGGTTCCGTGGCGGGCGGCGAGGGCGAGTTGGGCGAAGGTCTCGGTGTTGGACAGCAGCGTCGGGGCGCCGCCCAGCCCCTGCTCGGCGGCGTGCACACGGCGGCCCGGCGGCAGCGCGGGGCCGCCGTCCGCGGCGCGCAGCAGGGCGGAGGACTCGCCGGAGACCATGCGCTCGGGGAGGCGCACGACGCGGGCGCGCAAGGTGCGTCCGCGCCGGTCGGCCAGGCCGCGCTCGGCCAGGGCGTCCCGCACGGACGTCTCCGTGCCGTCCCGGGTCACCCCGACCACGAGCGTGCGGGCCCTCAGGGCCTCGGCGGCCAACAGGGCGCCGTCCAGCACCAGATGCGGGGCGCGGCACAGCAGGACCGCGTCTTTGCGGCAGGCGGGCTCGCCCTCGCAGCCGTTGACGACGACGGCAGGGGGTGCGCCGCCGCCGGCGACGGCGCGCAGTTTCCGGGCGAAGGGGAAGCCTGCGCCGCCGCGGCCCCGGAGGCGGGTCGCTTCCGCGAGGGCGACGAGCTCCGTGGTGCTCAGCCGCGGGGCGGTGCCGTGCACCGCCAGATGGGCCCGGCGGTCGAGCCGGGCATGGTCGTCGAATCCGGCGGTGAGGCGGGGCTCTCCGAGAGGGAGGACGTCGGGCAGGTCGTTCATGGGATCAGGGACCGCCGGGCGTGGGTGCCGGTGTGGGGTGCTGCCCGGTGGGCGGGTGGTGCCCACGCCTTCCGCACTGTGGAACGCCTGCCCGCAGCCTTCGGCGTGAGGACGCGCACCACCAGCGCACCCAACACCCCCGTCACGCACACCGCATAGCAGGCCGTCACCCAACCCGCCGGTGTGCGGCCCGCGTTCAGGCCGTGGACGAGCGCCGTGCACCAGGCCACGTACGCGCACGCGTGCACCGCGCGCCACCTGCGGGCCGCACGGCCCCGGCCGGCAAGGGCGCCGCGCAGTACCCCGGTCGCCGCTGCCAGCACCATCAGGTAGGCCGCGACGGCGCCCAGGCCGATCAGTGCTCCGCCGGAGGCGAACGGCACCAGGGCCGCGCCCGCCGACGCGTGCGCCTCGGCCACCTTGATGCCGATGTGCGCCAGCAGGAAGCCCAGGGCGCACACCCCGGTGGCCCGGTGCACGGCCTGGGCGAGCAGTCGCCCGCGCGGTCCCATGAGCATCCGGTCGGCGGCGACGAGCCCCCAGACGACGGTGACGGTCAGCGAGACCAGGGTGAGCACACCGGCGGTCTGGTCGAGTAATCGGCGGAGGTCCATGGCCCGGCACGCTAGGTGCCGCACCCGGCCGTCCGGTCCGCTTTGCGCAACTTCGCTGCGCACGCCCGTACTACTGCTAGCGTCGGTCCGTTCGGGCCGCGTTCGGTATCCGCATTCCCAACAAACCGTCCTCAAACGGTTTTTGAATTCACGACTACTCTCCTTCCTCGAAACTTCCTTGACCTCTTCTTGGCGAACTCATGTCCCATGGATGAACAGTTCATCGAAAGAGTGACGCCACACACGACGATTGCGACGACTCGCATCGCAGGGGGTTTCTTTGAGAACAAGCCGTTCCAGAGCGCGCGCCGGACTGTCCCTGACCGCAGCACTGCCGCTGGTCGCCGGAGCCCTGACGCTCGGCATGCCGGCCGCTCACGCCGACTCCGGTCCGCATGACCGCCACGCACTGGTGGGCACCAAGCCGCAGTGGGCCACTGACCAGGCCGACCGCGGCACCACTGCCGCCTCGAACACCGTCACCGCCCGCGTCTACCTGGCCGGCCGGGACGCCAAGGGGCTGGCGGACTACGCCCGGTCCGTCTCCGACCCCAAGTCGGCCTCGTACGGCAAGTACTTGACGGCGAAGCAGGCCAAGGACCGCTTCGGCACGACCAAGGCGCAGATAGCCCAGGTCACCGAGTGGCTGAAGTCCTCCGGCCTCAAGGTGACCGGCACCAACGACCACTACGTCACCGTCACCGGTGACGCCGCCGCGGCCAAGAAGGCCTTCGGCACCGAGCTCCACAACTACGTCAAGGACGGCAAGACCTACCACGCCCCGGCGAAGACGGCCTCCGTCCCGGCCGGCCTGGGCAACGCCGTCCTGACCGTCGTGGGCCTCAACAACGCCCCGCGCCTGGCCCACCGGAACGACACCCTGCCCGGCCCGGGCGCCGGCTTCCGCAACGCCGGCCCGTTCTCCACCTACTACGGCTCGAAGGTCAACACCGACCTGCCGTCCGCCTACGGCGGCAGCGCGCCGTACGCCATCAAGGGCTACACCGGCAAGCAGCTGCGTGCCGTCTACGGTGCGAAGAACTACACGGGCAAGAACGTCACCATCGCGATCACCGACGCGTTCGCCTCGCCGACCATCGCGAAGGACGCCGCCGAGTACGCGAAGCGCAACGGCGACAAGGCCTACCGCAAGGGCCAGCTGTCGCAGGTGCTGCCCTCCGACTGGTCGCACACCGCACCCAACGAGTGCGACGCGTCCGGCTGGTACGGCGAGGAGACCCTGGACGTCGAGGCCGCGCACGCCGTGGCACCGGACGCCGACATCGTCTACGTCGGCGGCAAGTCCTGCATGGACGACGACCTGATCGACTCCCTGCACAAGGTCGTCGACAACCGCCTGGCCGACATCGTCTCCAACTCCTGGGGCGACGTGGAGGCCAACGAGTCCCCGGACGTGGCGGCCGCCTACGACCAGCTCTTCCAGCAGGGCGCCGTCGAGGGCATCGGCTTCTACTTCTCCTCCGGTGACGACGGCGACAACGCCGCCAAGCACGGCGCGAAGACCGTCGACTCGCCCGCCAACTCCCCGTGGGTCACCACCGTCGGCGGCACCTCGCTCGCCGTCGGCAAGGGCAACAAGTACTTGTGGGAGACCGGCTGGGGCACGCACAAGTCCCCGCTGTCCCAGGACGGCCAGAACTGGGCCAACTTCCCCGGTGACTTCACCGGTGGCGCGGGCGGCGGCACCAGCACCCTCTACGACCAGCCGTTCTACCAGCGCAACGTGGTCCCGGACACGCTGTCGAAGATCAACGGCACCGCCAAGCCGATGCGCGTCGTGCCGGACATCGCAGCCGTCGCCGACTCCACCACCGGCTTCCTGGTCGGCCAGACCCAGACCTTCCCCGACGGCGCCGTGAAGTACGACGAGTACCGCATCGGCGGCACCTCGCTCGCCGCCCCGGTGATCGCGGGCGTCCAGGCCCTGGCGCAGCAGGCACGCGGCGGCGCGCCGATCGGCTTCGCCAACCCGGGCATCTACGACCGCTACGGCACCTCCGCGTACCACGACGTCACCGACCACCCGCTGGGCCAGGGGCAGGGCATCGCCAACGCGCGCGTGGACTTCGTCAACGGTGTCGACGCCAAGGGCGGCACGGTCGTCTCGCTGCGCAGCTTCGGCGGCGACAGCTCGCTCTCGGCCACCGTGGGCTACGACAACGTCACCGGCGTCGGCACCCCGGCCGACGACTACGTGACCTCGTACGTGCCGCGCTCGCGCCACTGACGACCGGCAGCGCTGCGTCACCGGTGCATCACTGATCAGCGCGTCAGGGCCCGTCACCTCGGTGCGGGCCCTGACGCCGCCGGTGTAACCTGACCGCATGCGTGCCGTACGCCTCCTGCTTAGCGAGCCGCGCTGATCAGCGCCGACCGGTGACCTCCGGTCGGAATCGGCGCGGCGTCCCCTCCTGTGCGAGGGGATTTTTCGTTTCCGGGCAGGCAGAGACGACGATCGATGGAGCTTTGAGGACGATGAGCGAGACCACAACCGCCGCCGAGGTGGCTGCGCCGCACCGCTACACGGCCGCGCTGGCCGCTGACATCGAGGCGCGCTGGCAGGACGTCTGGGACGCCGACGGCACCTACGCGGCGCCGAACCCCGGCGGTGAGCTGGCCGGCGACCCGGCCGTCGTGGCGCGGCCCAAGAAGTTCATCATGGACATGTTCCCGTACCCCTCCGGTGCGGGCCTGCACGTCGGCCATCCGCTCGGCTACATCGCCACCGACGTCTACGCGCGCTACCACCGCATGACGGGGCACAACGTCCTGCACACCCTCGGCTTCGACGCCTTCGGCCTGCCCGCCGAACAGTACGCCGTGCAGACCGGCACCCACCCGCGGGTCTCCACCGAGGCCAACATGGAGAACATGAAGGCCCAGCTGCGGCGGCTGGGCCTGGGCCACGACAAGCGCCGGTCGTTCGCCACGATCGACCCGGAGTACTACAAGTGGACCCAGTGGATCTTCCTGCAGATCTTCAACTCCTGGTACGACGACAGCGCCCGCAAGGCGCGTCCGATCGGTGAGCTGATCACGCAGTTCGAGAGCGGCGAGCGCGAGGTCCCCGGAGGCCGGGCGTGGAGCGGGCTGAGCGCCGCCGAGCGCGACGAGGTGCTGGGCGGGTACCGCCTGGCGTACGCGTCGGACGCGCCGGTCAACTGGTGCCCCGGCCTGGGCACGGTGCTGGCCAACGAGGAGGTCACCTCCGACGGCCGCTCCGAGCGCGGCAACTACCCGGTCTTCAAGGCCAAGCTGCGCCAGTGGAACATGCGGATCACCGCCTACGCGGACCGCCTGCTGGAGGACCTGGAGCCGCTGGACTGGCCGGAGGCCATCAAGCTGCAGCAGCGCAACTGGATCGGCCGCAGCGAGGGCGCCCGCGTCGACTTCCGGGTGACCGACGGCTCGGACGCGAAGATCACCGTCTTCACCACCCGCCCGGACACCCTGTTCGGCGCCACCTACATGGTGCTGGCCCCGGAGCACGACCTGATCGACTCCATCGTCCCGGCCGCATGGCCGGAGGGCACGAAGGAGATGTGGACCGGCGGTGCCGCAACCCCGGCCGAGGCGGTCGCCGCCTACCGCAAGCAGGCGCAGTCCAAGACCGACGTCGAGCGCCAGACCGAGGGCAAGGACAAGACCGGTGTCTTCACCGGTGCGTACGCCGCCAACCCGCTGACCGGCGAGCGCGTTCCCGTCTTCGTCGGCGACTACGTGCTGATGGGTTACGGCACCGGCGCGATCATGGCCGTCCCCGGCCAGGACGAGCGCGACTGGGAGTTCGCGACCGCCTTCGAGCTGCCGGTCGTCCGCACCGTGCAGCCGCCCGAGGGCTGGGAGGGCGAGGCCTACACCGGCCAGGGCCCGGCCATCAACTCCGCCAACGCCGAGATCGACCTGAACGGCATGCAGGTCGACGAGGCCAAGCGCACCGTCATCGCGTACCTGGCCGAGCGCGGCATCGGCGAGGGCACCGTCAACTTCAGGCTGCGCGACTGGCTGTTCAGCCGCCAGCGCTACTGGGGCGAGCCCTTCCCGATCGTCTACGACGAGAACGGCGTCGCCCACGCGCTGCCCGAGTCGATGCTCCCGCTGGAGCTGCCGGAGGTCGACGACTACTCGCCGCGCACCTTCGACCCGGACGACGCCGACACCTCGCCGGAGACCCCGCTCTCCCGCAACGAGGAGTGGGTCAACGTCACCCTGGACCTGGGCGACGGGCCGAAGCCGTACCGCCGCGAGACCAATACCATGCCCAACTGGGCCGGTTCGTGCTGGTACGAGCTGCGCTACCTGGACCCGCACAACAGCGAGCAGCTGGTCTCCGAGGAGGCCGAGCGCTACTGGATGGGCCCGCGCGAGGGGCAGCCCCTGGGCGGTGTCGACCTGTACGTCGGCGGCGCCGAGCACGCCGTGCTGCACCTGCTGTACGCCCGCTTCTGGTCCAAGATGCTCTTCGACCTGGGCCACGTCTCGTCCTCCGAGCCGTTCCACAAGCTCTTCAACCAGGGCATGATCCAGGCCTACGTCTACCGCGATGCGCGCGGCATCGCCGTGCCCGCGGCGGAGGTCGAGGAGCGCGACGGCGGCGCGTTCTACTACGAGGGCGGCAAGGTCAGCCGACTGCTCGGCAAGATGGGCAAGTCCCTGAAGAACGCCGTCACGCCGGACGAGATCTGCGCCGAGTACGGTGCGGACACGCTGCGCCTGTACGAGATGGCCATGGGCCCCCTGGACGTCTCGCGCCCCTGGGACACCCGTGCCGTCGTCGGCCAGTACCGCCTGCTGCAGCGCCTGTGGCGCAACGTGGTGGACGAGGCCACCGGCGAGGTCACGGTCGTCGACGCCGAGCCCGACGAGGCGACGCTGCGCGCCCTGCACAAGGCCGTCGACGGCATCGGCCAGGACATGGCGAACCTGCGGTTCAACACCGCCATCGCCAAGTTCACCGAGCTGAACAACTTCGTGACCAAGCTGGACGAGGTCCCGCGGTCCGTCGCCGAGCAGCTGGTGCTGCTGATCGCCCCGCTGGCCCCGCACATCGCCGAGGAGCTGTGGCGCAGGCTCGGCCACCGGGACTCGGTCGTCCACCGGGGCTTCCCGGTCGCCGACCCGGCCTACGTCGTGGACGAGACCGTGACCTGCGTCGTCCAGCTCAAGGGCAAGGTCAAGGCCCGTCTGGAGGTGCCGCCGGCGATCTCCGACGAGGAGCTGGAGAAGGTCGCCCTGGGCGACCCGGCCGTCGTCGCCGCCCTGGGCGGCGCGGGGATCCGCAAGGTCGTCGTGCGGGCCCCGAAGCTGGTGAACATCGTCCCTGCGTAACGGGCTAGGGGTTTGTCCCTACGGGCAGGTTGGGGGTTCGTTCGGAACCGCCGGCCTGCCCGTTGCGTTTACGGTGGAGGCAACGAACTCCGTCCCGCACTCCGACCTCGCCGAGGAGCAAGCATGGTAGCCGTGGCCGCGATCATCGCTGTGACCTGTGCGCTCTTCATCGCCTTCGCAGTGATCGGCACGGTCAAAGCGGTCCGGGCCGTCAAGCGCGGCGTCGACCGCACGGTCACCGAGGCCCGTCGCACCGTCGAGGACACCCGGCTGAAGGCCAAGCAGTACACCCAGCCGGGCGCGGCCGGCGAGGTCGCCCAGCTGCGGCTGTCGCTGCGCACGTCCATGCGTGCCACGCAGGAGGCGCTGCGCGCCGGCGTCGTGGAGGACGCCTCCCTGTCGGAGTCGCTGGCCCTCTTCGAGCGCCTGAGCACGCACGGCCGGGAGCTCGACGAGGACCTCAGGCGCCTGGAGGACGAGCCGGACAAGGCCCGCATCGCCGCCTGCCTGCCCTCGCTGCGGGAGCGCACGCAGAGCATCACGCAGTCCGCCGACTCGCTGCGGTGGGCCGCGCAGGACAGGGCCCGGCAGTTCGCGGACGACGACCTGGCGACGCTGAGCGAGCAGATCCGGATGGAGTCCGGCGCGCTGCGGCACTGGGACACGGAGCCCGTCGACAAGCCGGAGGAGAAGGCGGCGGAGGCGGGCGGATCCGGGCCCGGGCCCGAGCCCCGGCGTGCGGCGATCGACGGCAGGAATGTCTGGCGTCAGGCGGGGTACAGCTGGCAGAAGGCCCGGCGGCCGGAAAGCACCACTTGACGATCATGAGGACCCGGGCCGCGCTGCCGCCCGGGCGGCCCGGCGGGTAACCTCCGGAGCATGTCCCGCCATGTCGCGATCATCACCGATTCCACGGCCTACCTGCCGCAGGAGGCGATGTTGCGGAACGGCATCACGGCCGTCCCGCTGACGGTGGTCCTGGGCGACGAGGCGCTCCAGGAGGGCACGGAGATCTCGGCCAGATCGGTCGCCCAGGCCCTGCAGAAGCGCAGGCCCGTCACCACGTCGCGCCCCGGCCCCGAGGTCTTCGCCGCCGCGTACCGCGCCGCGGCACAGGCGGGCGCCGAGGGCATCGTCTCCCTCCACCTCTCCGCCGAGTTCTCCGGCACCTACGACGCGGCGGTCCTCGCGGCGCGCGAGGCGCCGGTGCCGGTGCGGGTCGTGGACACCGGCATGGTCGCGATGGCCCTGGGCTTCTGCGCCCTGGCCGCGGCCGGGACGGCCCGGGCGGGCGGCACCCTCGACGAGGCCGTGGCCGCCGCGGAGAAGCGGGCGCAGGGCACGGCCGCCTACTTCTACGTCGACACCCTCGACTACCTGCGCCGCGGCGGCCGTATCGGTGCCGCACAGGCGCTGCTGGGCTCGGCGCTCGCCGTCAAACCGCTGCTGCAGCTGGACGGCGGCCGCATCGAGCTGCGCGAGAAGGTCCGCACGGCGTCCAAGGCGATCGCCCGCCTGGAGGAGATCGCGGTCGAGCGCGCCGCGGCGGCCCCCGTGGACATCGCCGTCCACCACCTCGCCGCCCCCGAGCGCGCGGAGCAGCTCGCGGAGCGGCTGCGGGACCGGGTGCCCGGCGTGGTGGAGCTCCACGTGAGCGAGGTGGGTGCGGTGATCGGGGCGCACACGGGGCCGGGGCTGCTGGGAGTCGTGGTCTCGCCGAGGTAGCGGGGGTGCGGGTGGCCGCGCGTGGGTGACGAAGTTATCCACAACTGCGCGGTTATCCACGGAATTTGGGCCGTCTCAGCGGGAATGCCGCAACCGCCCTACGGTCGCTCCATGACGACGATTCCCATGACTCCCACGACAACGCCCCGCGGCGACTGGCGGCTTGCGGCACGGGAGCGCATCCCGCTGTGGGTGCAGACGAGATGCGGCTTCGAGCCGAGGACGCTGGCCGCGCTGACGGTGGTCCTGGTGGCGGCGGCCGTCTTCGCCGCGTACCACTTCTGGCAGGACCGCCCGCAGCCGGTGCGCCCGCCGCCGCGCGAGGCGATGCCGGTGGCGGCAGCGGTGTCGCCTGCGGTGCGCAGGACGGTCGTGGTGGACGTCGCGGGCAAGGTGCAGCACCCCGGGGTGCTGCACCTGCCGCAGGGCGCGAGGGTGGCCGACGCCCTGGAGGCGGCGGGCGGCGCCCGCCCCGGCACGGACACGACGGCCCTCAACCGGGCCCGGGTCCTGGCCGACGGCGAACAGATCGTGGTGGGCGCCCCGCAGGCGGCGGCCCCGGGCGGCGCGCCGGGAGGCCCGGTCAGCCTCAACTCGGCGACGCAGGAACAGCTCCAGTCCCTCCCGGGCGTGGGCCCGGTCCTGGCGAAGCGCATCCTGGACTACCGCACCCAGCACGGCGGCTTCCGCGAGGTCACGGACCTCCGCCAGGTCACGGGCATCGGCGCGCATCGGTTCGCGGATCTCCGGGCGTTGGTCCAGCCATGAGGCCTGCGGCCGGCGTCGGGGGCACTCCGGAGACCGGGCCGGCACCCGCACCGGCACCCGCACCCGACACCGCCCCGCCCCAAGACCCTCTGCCCGACCTCCGGTTGATCGCCCCTGCGATCACCGCCTGGCTGGGCGCCGCCCTTGCCCTGAGCGCGAGCCCGTTCGTCGTCGCCCTCGCCTGTGCCGTCGCCCTGGCCGCGGCCACCGCCCTGGCGGTCCGGCACCGCACCACTGCCACCGCGGTGGCCCTCGCCGCCGCTCTTCTCTGTGCCTGTGCAGGCGCGACGGCCGGTGCCCTGGCCGGGACCGCCGTTCACCGGGGCCCCCTGCCCCGACTCGCCCGCCGCGCCGCGGAGGTGACCCTGGAGGTGACCGTCACCGACGACCCCCGTACCGCTCGCAGCGCCCGCGCCGACTCCACCGTCGTCCTGGCGGCCGACGCCACCCGCCTCGACGGCCCGGCCGGCACGACCGCGCTCCGCACCCCGGTGCTCGTGATGGCCGGACACCGGTCCTGGCTGGGCCTCCTGCCCTCGACCAGGCTCCGGCTCACCGGCAGACTCGCGCCGCCCACCCGCGGCGGAGCCGCCGACCGCATCGGCGCGGTCGTCCGCGTCAACGGCCGGGAGCCCCCGAACGTCATCGCCCCGCCGACCGCGCTCCAGCGTGCCGCCGCCCGGCTCCGCTCCGGCCTGCGCCGGGCCACCGACGGCCTCGCCCCGGACGCACGGGCCCTCCTGCCCGGCCTGGTGGTCGGGGACACCTCCCGCATCTCCGCGGACCTCGACGACGCCTTCCGCGCCACCGACCTCACCCACCTCCTCGCCGTCTCCGGCGGCAACTTCACCATCCTGCTCGCCCTGCTCATCGGCCCCTCCCACCTCTCCGCCCGCGCCGAGCGCCGCGGCCTCGCGGCACGCCTCGGCCTGCCGTTGCGGCTCACCGCGCTGCTGGGCGGAGCGCTGTCGCTCGGCTTCGTGGTCGTCTGCCGCCCCGACCCGAGCGTGCTGCGCGCCGCCGCCTGCGGACTGATCACGCTGCTGGCGCTCGGCAGCGGCCGCCGCCGCAGCCTGCTGCCCGCGCTGGCGGCGGCCGTGCTCCTGCTGGTGCTCTTCGACCCCTGGCTGGCGAGGAGTTACGGCTTCCTGCTCTCGGTCCTGGCGACCGGCGCCCTGCTGACCCTGGCGCCCCGTTGGAGCGAGGCGCTCCAACGGCGCGGTCTGCGGCCCCGGTTGGCGGAGGCGGTCGCCGCCGCGGGAGCGGCGCAGGCCGTCTGCGGGCCCGTGATCGCCCTGTTGGCGGCACAGGTGAGCCTGGTGGCGGTCCCGTGCAATCTGCTCTCCGAGCCGGCGGTCGCCGCCGCCACGGTGCTGGGCTTCGCGGCCATGGCCGCGGCCCCGGTCGCGCTGCCCGCCGCCAAGTGCCTTGCCTGGCTGGCCGGCTGGCCCGCCTCCTGGACCGCGGTCGTGGCCCGCACGGGCGCGGCGCTCCCGGGGGCCGCGCTGCCCTGGCCGGGCGGCTGGCCCGGCTGCCTGCTGCTGGCCGTGATCACGGCGGCCGCCGTCCCGGCCGCCCGCCGGGTACGGCTGCTCCGCAGGCCCTGGGCCTGCGCGGCGCTGGCCCTGCTCCTGCTGCTGACGGTCGTCCGCCCGGCCCCCCTCACCCGGGCCGTCACGGGCTGGCCGCCCTCCGGATGGCGGCTGGCCGCCTGCGACGTGGGCCAAGGGGACGCCCTGGTCCTCGCCGCGGGCGACGGGGCCGCCGTGGTCGTGGACGCCGGGCCCGATCCGCACGCCGTGGACGGCTGCTTGCGGGCGCTGCAGATCGAGAGGGTTCCGCTGCTTCTCCTGAGCCATTTTCACGCCGACCACGTCGACGGGCTGCCGGGCGTGCTGCACGGTCGCGCGGTCGGGATGATCGAGACGACGCCGTTCGCCCGGCCGCCCGGCAGGGCCGCGTTCGTGCGGCGTGCCGCCGCGCAGGCGAACGTCCCGGTGACCGAGGGCGTGGCGGGGGAGCGGCGGCAGCTCGGGGACCTGTCGTGGGAGGTGCTGTGGCCGCCGTCGGCGGGCGCCTCCGCGGCGGCCGAGGACGGGCCCAACGACGCCAGCCTCGTGCTGCTCGTCCGCACCGCGGGCCTCACGCTGCTCCTGCTCGGGGACCTCGAACCGCCCGCGCAGCAGGCCCTGTCGGAGGCGTATCCCGGCCTGCCGCCGGTGGACGTCCTCAAGGTCGCCCACCACGGTTCCGCGCACCAGGACGTGCAGTTGCTGCGGGCCCTGCACCCCCGGCTGGCCCTGATCTCGGTCGGCGCGCACAACCGCTACGGCCACCCCGCGGCGGCGACGGTCGCCGTGCTGAGGGCGCAGGGCGCGGCGGTGCTGCGGACGGACACCGACGGTGCGGTGGCCGTGACGGGCTCGGCGGCGGCCGTCACCGCAGGCCGCGGCCGCAGACGTAGGACCCGGGCCCGATGCCGGGGCTGTGCCGCATGCGGCATAACTGAACCATGGATTCCACCGGCATTGACGCCTACCTCCGCCGCATCGACGTCCCGCGCCCGCCCGCCCCCGATGCGGAGGCGCTGCGTGAGCTCCACTTCCGGCACATCGTCGCGGTGCCGTTCGAGAACCTGTCGATCCATCGGGGAGAGGAGATCGTGCTGGAGGGCGAGGCCCTCGTGGAGAAGGTGGTGCAGGCCGGGCGCGGTGGCTTCTGCTACGAGCTCAACGGCGCCTTCGCCCACCTGTTGACCGCCCTCGGTTACCGGGTGGGCCTGCTGGCTGCGCGGATGGTGATGCCGGACGGATCGCTGGGCATCCCCTACGACCACCTGGCGCTGCGCGTGGAGACGGGACAGGGCGGGGCGGCGGAGGCCCCGCGCTCGTGGCTGGTGGACGTCGGTGCCGGCTCGCACAGCCTCTACCCGCTGGACTACCGCGAGCGAGGCGATCAGAGCGACCCGGGAGGTGTGTTCCGCATAGCGGAGGCCGGAGGGGGAGAGGGGGACGACCTGGAGGTGTTCAAGGACGGCAAGCTGCAGTACCGGCTGGAGCAACGCCCCAGGGAGCTGGCCGACTTCGAGCCCGGCTGCTGGTGGCACCGGACGTCGCCGCAGTCGCCCTTCACCCGGTCGCTGGTCTGCTCCCGGCCGACGGGGACGGGCACGGACCGGGTCACGCTCAGCGGCCGCAAGCTGGTGATCACCGATGCCTCCGGAAAGCTGGAGCGGACGCTCGCCGAGGACGAGGTCCTCGGCGCGTACCGGAAGCACTTCGGCATCAGCCTCGACCGGGTGCCGGAGCTCCGCGAGTCCTCGGACAGGCCCTAGCCCGCGGCCCGCGTCACGCCTCCGGCCGGGTCACTCCGCCTCGAGCCAGCCGTCGTACTCCTCGGCGAGCTCGCGCAGGGCGGAGACGTCCAGGTCGCCGTCGGGGTCCTCCACGACGACCAGCCACTGGGCGTCCTCGGCGTCGTCCTCACCGGCGAGGGCTTCGCGCACGACCTGGGGGTCGTCGTCCAGTCCGAGGCGCGAGGCGGCCTCCTCGGCCGCCTCCTCGGCCGCGTCGCGGTCGGGGAGCACCAGCAGGTGACGAACGGAATCTGAGGCTCTGTAGGAGGAGAAAGTGCTGCTCACTCGCATATTGTGCGGCATGCTCCGGAGACCGGCGAGGGGGGTCTGTCACCGGCGCATGGGATGCTGGACACGATGGCCAGGAAGACAGTTACCGACGACCCCCTCGCCCCCGTCACGCTCGCCGTGGGCCAGGAGGATCTCCTCCTCGACCGCGCCGTGCAGGAGGTGGTCGCGGCGGCCCGCGCCGCCGATGCGGACACCGATGTGCGGGACCTCGCGCCCGACGCCCTCCAGCCCGGCACCCTCGCGGAGTTGACGAGCCCGTCGCTCTTCGCCGAGCGCAAGGTCGTGGTCGTGCGCAATGCGCAGGACCTCTCGGCGGACACCGTGAAGGACGTGAAGGGCTATCTCGGCGCGCCCGCCGAGGAGATCACGCTGGTGCTGCTGCATGCGGGCGGCGCCAAGGGCAAGGCCCTGCTGGACGCGGCCCGCAAGGCCGGGGCCCGGGAGGTCGCCTGCCCGAAGATGACCAAGCCGGCCGACCGTCTGGCCTTCGTCCGCGGGGAGTTCCGCACGCTGGGCCGCTCGGCGACCCCGGAGGCGTGCCAGTCCCTGGTGGATGCGATCGGCAGCGACCTGCGGGAGCTGGCGAGCGCGTGCGCCCAGCTGACCGCCGACATCGAGGGCGTCATCGACGAGGCCGTGGTCGCCCGCTACTACACGGGCCGCGCGGAGGCCTCCAGCTTCACGGTCGCGGACCGGGCGGTGGAGGGCCGGGCGGCGGAGGCCCTGGAGGCCCTGCGCTGGGCGATGGCCACCGGCGTCGCGCCCGTCCTGATCACCAGTGCCCTGGCCCAGGGCGTCCGCTCCATCGGCAAGCTGGCCTCCGCCCCGCGGGGGGCCCGTCCCGGGGATCTGGCGCGGGAGCTGGGCATGCCGCCGTGGAAGATCGACCGGGTGCGGCAGCAGATGCGCGGCTGGTCGGCGGACGGCGTGGCGGTCGCGCTGCGGGCGGTCGCGGAGGCGGACGCCGGCGTCAAGGGCGGCGGCGACGATCCGGAGTACGCCCTGGAGAAGGCAGTGGTCGCGGTGGCGCGAGCGGCACGCAGCAGGCGCTGACCGACGGGTCCGGGGGCCCGGCCGGCCCCCGGAATGCCCGAAGGCCCCGTGCCCGCCCCGGGGAAGGGGCAGGCGCAGGGCCTTCGAGATCGTTCAGGGTGCCGCACGCACGTGGCGAACGTCCGTGTGCGGCACGGGATGCCGGTCCGGAGCGGTTGAGAGGGTCCGCTGACCCGTACCGACGGGGTCCGGGGCGAGCCCCGGAAGGGGGTCAGGCCTGGATGCCCGCAGCCTGCTTGGCCAGCGCCGACTTCTTGTTGGCGGCGGCGTTCTTGTGCAGAACACCCTTGCTGACGGCCTTGTCCAGCTTCTTGCCGGCCAGGGCGACGGCGGCGGTGGCCTTGGCGGCGTCACCGGCGGCGATGGCCTCGCGGGCAGCGCGGACGACGGTCTTGACCGAGGACTTGACGGCCTTGTTGCGCAGGCGCGCCTTCTCGTTGGTCTTGTTCCGCTTGATCTGGGACTTGATGTTCGCCACGAAAAGAGCCTTTTCAGGTTCGTTGGAGTTCGAATGCGCCCGCGGCGTGTAGAGGGCACGCCAGGCACAGTGGACCAGGCTACCAGCAGGGGCTCGGGCCGCCCAAACCGGACGGTCGCCGCCGCTCATGGGAGCATGGAGGGGTCGTATACCCGACTCCCGCCGAGGCTGGCGTGCAAACGCCGAAGTCACCGAATGGATCCTGCGTGCCCGCGACCCCTACCAACGTGCCCGAGCCGAGCCGTACCGACCCGGCTCTGATCCGCAACTTCTGCATCATCGCGCACATCGACCACGGCAAGTCGACGCTTGCCGACCGGATGCTCCAGCTGACCGGTGTGGTCGACTCGCGGCAGATGCGTGCGCAGTACCTCGACCGGATGGACATCGAGCGCGAGCGCGGCATCACGATCAAGTCGCAGGCGGTCCGTCTCCCCTGGGCCCCGTCCGAGGACGAGTCGAGGACGACCCACATCCTCAACATGATCGACACCCCGGGTCACGTCGACTTCACCTACGAGGTCTCCCGCTCCCTCGCCGCGTGCGAGGGCTGCATCCTCCTGGTGGACGCCGCCCAGGGCATCGAGGCCCAGACCCTCGCCAACCTCTACCTGGCGATGGAGAACGACCTCACGATCATCCCGGTCCTCAACAAGATCGACCTGCCGGCCGCCCAGCCCGAGAAGTTCGCCGCCGAGCTGGCGAACCTCGTCGGCTGCGACCCGTCCGACGTACTCAAGGTCTCCGCCAAGACCGGCGTCGGCGTCCCGGAGCTGCTGGACCGCGTCATCCGCGACGTCCCGGCCCCGGTCGGCGTCAAGGACGCCCCCGCCCGCGCGATGATCTTCGACTCGGTCTATGACGCCTACCGCGGCGTGGTGACGTACGTGAAGGTCGTCGACGGCACGCTCAAGAAGCGCGAGCGCATCCGGATGATGTCCACCGGCGCCGCCCACGAGCTGCTGGAGATCGGTACCAACTCGCCCGAGATGCTCCCGGCCGACGGCCTGTCCGTCGGTGAGGTGGGCTACCTGATCACGGGTGTGAAGGACGTCCGCCAGTCCAAGGTCGGCGACACCATCACCCAGTACCAGGGCGGTGCCACCGACGCGCTCGGCGGCTACAAGGACCCCAAGCCGATGGTGTTCTCCGGCCTCTACCCGCTGGACGGCTCGGACTACCCGGAGCTCCGCGAGGCCCTGGACAAGCTGCAGCTCAACGACGCCGCCCTGGTCTACGAGCCGGAGACCTCCGCCGCGCTCGGCTTCGGCTTCCGCGTCGGCTTCCTGGGCCTGCTGCACCTGGAGGTCATCCGCGAGCGCCTGGAGCGCGAGTTCGGCCTCGACCTGATCGCCACCGCGCCGAACGTGGTCTACCGCGTCCTCATGGAGGACGGCGTCGAGCACGAGGTGACCAACCCGAGCGAGTTCCCCACCGGCAAGATCGCCGAGGTGCACGAGCCGGTCGTCCGGGCCACGATCCTGGCGCCCAGCGAGTTCATCGGCGCGATCATGGAGCTGTGCCAGACCCGCCGCGGTGTCCTGCTGGGCATGGACTACCTCTCCGAGGACCGCGTCGAGATCCGCTACACGCTGCCCCTCGCCGAGGTCGTCTTCGACTTCTTCGACCAGCTGAAGTCCAAGACCCGCGGCTACGCCTCGCTGGACTACGAGCCCACCGGCGAGCAGATGTCCGATCTTGTCAAGGTCGACATCCTGCTGCACGGCGACAAGGTCGACGCGTTCTCCGCGATCACGCACAAGGACAAGGCGTACGCGTACGGCGTGCGGCTGGTCGCCAAGCTGCGCGAGCTCATCCCGCGGCAGAACTTCGAGGTGCCGATCCAGGCCGCCATCGGCTCCCGGGTCATCGCCCGTGAGACGGTCCGCGCGATCCGCAAGGACGTCCTCGCCAAGTGCTACGGCGGTGACATCTCCCGTAAGCGGAAGCTGCTGGAGAAGCAGAAGGAAGGCAAGAAGCGGATGAAGATGGTGGGCAACGTGGAGGTCCCGCAGGAGGCCTTCATCGCGGTGCTGTCCACCGACGACGGCGGCGGCGAGAAGGGCAAGAAGTAACGCCCCGGGCCGCTCCGCACGGCAATTGCCCGTCCCGTACCGGGGCGGGCAATTGCCGTATTCGGGGACATCCGTCCCGCCGGTCACAGCTTCAACAAGGCTTTCTTCAGCTCTTACGCCATGGGCCCAACGGCTCTAGTCTGATCACTGTTTGGAAGGTTACTCACGAGTCACCAGCAACGAAGCGGGACCCCGGAGGATGCCGTGACGGAGACACAGACGTTGATCGAGAACCGGCCGCCCTCCGTGGCGTCGCTGTTCCTCGAACGGGTCGCTGCCACACCGGATGCGGAGGCCTACCGCCACCCGGTGCCGGCTCCCTCCGGCCAGGGCCCCGACGACTGGGCCTCGCTCACCTGGCGCCAGGCCGCCGACCGGGTCCTCGCCGCCGCCGCCGGCCTGATCACCCTCGGGGTGCAGCCCGAGGAGCGGGTCGCCCTCGCCTCCTCCACCCGGGTCGAGTGGATCCTCGCCGACCTCGGCATCATGTGCGCGGGCGCCGCCACCACGCCCGTCTACCCGAGCACCAACGCCGAGGAGTCGGCGTACATGCTCGCCGACTCCGAGAGCCGCGTCCTCATCGCCGAGGACGCCGCCCAGCTCGCCAAGGCCCGCCGGCACCGCGCCGAACTCCCCGCGCTCGCCCATGTCGTGGTGATCGACGAGACGGACGTCCCGGCGGACGAGGACGACCCCGAGGACTGGGTCCTCTCCCTCGCCGAGCTGGAGCGCCGCGGCGCCGAGTACCTCAAGGCCCACCCCGACGCCGTCACCGACCGGATCGCCGCCCTGCGCCCCGAGCAGCTCGCCACCCTGATCTACACCTCGGGCACCACCGGCCGCCCCAAGGGCGTACGGCTGCGGCACGACGCCTGGGCCTACATGTCCCGCGCCATCGAGGCCACCCAGCTGGTGCGCCCCGACGACGTGCAGTACCTGTGGCTGCCCCTCGCGCACGTCTTCGGCAAGGTGCTCACCACCGGGCAGATCAGCGTCGGGCACGTCACCGCCGTCGACGGCCGCGTCGACAAGATCATCGAGAATCTGCCCGTCGTCCGGCCCACCTACATGGCCGCCGTGCCGCGCATCTTCGAGAAGGTCTACAACGGCGTCGCCACCAAGGCCCGCGCGGGCGGCGGCGCCCAGTACAAGATCTTCCGCTGGGCCGCGGACACCGCCCGCGAGTACGCCAAGGCGCAGCAGGACAACTTCCGCCGCACCGGCAGCAAGGCCGTCCCCTTCGGCCTCGCCGCCCGGCACCGGATCGCCGACGCCCTCGTCTACACCAAGATCCGCGCGGCCTTCGGCGGCCGGCTGCGCGCCTGCATCTCCGGCGCCTCCGCCCTCGCCCCCGACATCGGCTACTTCTTCGCCGGCGCCGGCATCCACATCCTGGAGGGCTACGGCCTCACCGAGACCAGCGCCGCCAGCTTCGTCAACCCCGGCGAGGCCTACCGCACCGGCACCGTCGGCAAGCCGCTGCCCGGCACCGAGGTCCGCATCGCCGACGACGGGGAGATCCTGCTGCGCAGCCCCGGCGTGATGGAGGCCTACCACGGGCAGCCCGAGCGCACCGCCGAGGTCCTGGAGTCCGACGGCTGGTTCCACACCGGCGACATCGGCGAGCTCTCCCCGGACGGCTACCTGCGCATCACCGACCGCAAGAAGGACCTGATCAAGACCTCGGGCGGCAAGTACATCGCCCCCGCCGAGATCGAGGGCCGGTTCAAGGCCGTGTGCCCGTTCGTCTCCAACATCCTCGTCCACGGCGCCGACCGGAACTACTGCACCGCGCTCATCGCCCTCGACGAGCCCGCCATCCTGGGCTGGGCCAAGGAGCACGGCCTGGAGGGCCGCCCCTACGCGGAGGTGGTCGCCGCGAAGGAGACCGAGGAGCTCATCGACGGCTACGTGCGCCGCCTCAACGAGGGACTGCAGCGCTGGCAGACGATCAAGAAGTTCCGGCTGCTGCCGCGCGACCTCGACATCGAGCACGGCGAGCTGACCCCGAGCCTCAAGCTCAAGCGGCCGGTGGTCGAGCGCGCGTACAAGAACCTGATCGAGGAGATGTACGAGGGCGCCCGCGAGCAGTGAGGACGGGTCCGGCGCCGGATGCCGGACAATGGGGGCATGCCTTCCGTACTGCCTGACGGCGAGCCCATGCCCGCGGACGGGACGCTGCCCCGCCACGCCCTCGACGGCGCCGGGCAGCGGCCGCTCGGGTTCTACCTGCACGTCCCCTACTGCGCCACGCGCTGCGGGTACTGCGACTTCAACACCTACACCGCGAGCGAGCTGCGCGGCTCCGGCGGCGCCCTGGCCTCCCGCGACAACTACGCGGACACGCTGGCCGAGGAGATCCGCCTCGCCCGGAAGGTGCTGGGCGACGACCCGCGCCCGGTCGAGACCGTCTTCATCGGCGGCGGCACGCCCACCCTGCTGCCCGCCGCCGACCTCGGCCGGATGCTGGCCGCGATCCGCGAGGAGTTCGGCCTGGCGCCCGGCGCCGAGATCACCACGGAGGCCAACCCCGAGTCCGTCGACCCGCGCTACCTGGCGGAGCTGCGGGAGGCCGGCTTCAACCGGGTCTCCTTCGGCATGCAGAGCGCCCGGCAGCACGTGCTGAAGATCCTCGACCGCACGCACACGCCCGGCCGCCCCGAGGCGTGCGTGGCCGAGGCCCGTGCGGCGGGCTTCGACCACGTCAACCTCGACCTGATCTACGGCACGCCGGGGGAGACCGACGAGGACTGGCGGGCCTCCCTGGACGCCGCCGTCGGAGCCGGTCCGGACCACGTCTCGGCGTACGCGCTGATCGTGGAGGAGGGCACGCAGCTGGCGCGCCGCATCCGGCGCGGCGAGGTCCCGATGACGGACGACGACGTGCACGCCGACCGCTACCTGATCGCGGAGGAGGCGCTGTCGGCGGCGGGCTTCGCCTGGTACGAGGTCTCGAACTGGGCCACGAGCGAGGCCGGCCGCTGCCGGCACAACGAGCTGTGCTGGCGCGGCGCCGACTGGTGGGGCGCGGGCCCCGGCGCCCACTCGCACGTGGGCGGGGTGCGCTGGTGGAACGTCAAGCACCCGGGTGCGTACGCGCAGGCGCTGAGCGAGGGCCGTTCCCCGGGGGCGGGGCGGGAAGTGCTGCCGGAGGAGGACCGGCGCGTGGAGCGGGTGCTGCTGGAGCTGCGGCTGGTGGACGGGTGTCCGCTGGGGCTGCTGAAGCCGGCGGGGCGCGCGGCGGCGGAGCGGGCGCTGGGGGAGGGGCTGCTGGAGGCCGGGGCGTACGAGGACGGGCGGGCCGTGCTGACCCTGCGGGGGCGGCTGTTGGCGGATGCGGTGGTGCGGGACTTGGTGGACTGATTACCTGTTCGGGTGAACAAGGGCGCATAGGCCGTGCGTCTGCCTACGCTTTCCATAGGCTGCCGTCAACTGACACGCGGCGGATGTGGAGGACCACGGAGATGACCGCTGTGGATGAAGAAATGATCGCCTTTATCGACGAGCACCCCGAGGTGTTCGAGCGGTACAAGGTCGAGCTTCTGCGGGGGGAAATCGTGATGATGGCGGGGCCCGACGTGGTCCACAACTTGATCGTTCTGTCTGTTCTGCGGCAGATCCCCGGTGATCGTTGGTGGCCGCTCCAGACGCAGGACATCGCCATCCCGGGCGAGGACAGTGAGCCGCAACCGGATCTCGTGGTGGTGGAGCAAGGTGCGGTTGAGGGCCCCGGGCGGCTCGTGCCCGCGGCGGCAGCCACGTTGCTCTTGGAGGTCGTCTCGAAGACCAGCGCTCTGCGCGACTACAACACCAAGCGGTCGATGTACGCGGCTGGGCAGGTGCCCGCCTACTTGATCGTCGACCCATTCGCCGCCACGTGCATGCTGCTCACGGAGCCGGTCGGCGCTGGGGACCAAGCCGACTACGCAGCGGTGCGCACCAGCAAGTTCGGTGACCCGGTCCCCCTCGAAATGCTGGGCATCACTCTGGACACCTCGGACTTCAAGACCCTGCCCGGCAACCCGCGTTAAACCCCCACCGTCACGAAGTCGATCAGCTCCTCGACCCGCCCCAGCAGCTCCGGCTCCAGGTCCTTGTAGCTCCGCACCGCCCCCAGAATCCGCTGCCAAGCCGCCCCCGTGTTCTCGGGCCACCCCAGCTGCTGGCACACCCCCGTCTTCCAGTCCTCCCCGCGCGGCACGCGCGGCCACCCGGCGATGCCGACCGACGCCGGCTTCACCGCCTCCCACACGTCCACGTACGGGTGGCCCACCACCAGTACATGCTCCCCCGTCACCTCCGCCGCGATGCGCGACTCCTTCGAACCCGGAACCAAGTGGTCCACCAGGACGCCCAGGCGCGCATCCGGTCCCGGGGCGAACGACCGGACGATGGACGGGAGATCGTCGATGCCCTCCAGGTATTCGACGACCACGCCCTCGATGCGCAGGTCGTCGCCCCAGACCCGCTCCACGAGCTCCGCGTCGTGCCGGCCCTCGACGTAGATCCGGCCCGCCCGGGCGACCCGGGCCCGGGCGCCGGGGACGGCGAGGGAGCCGGAGGCGGTGCGGGCCGGGGCGGCGGGCGGCACCGACGCCGGGCGGACGAGCGTCACCACCCGCCCCTCCAGCAGGAAGCCGCGCTGTTCCATCGGGAACACGCGATGCTTCCCGAAACGGTCCTCCAGGGTCACCGTCAAGCCCTGTGCCGTCTTCTCGCAGCGGATCACCGCCCCGCAGAAGCCCGTTGTGACCTCTTCCACAACGAGGTCCGGCTCGGCCGGAACCTCCGGCGCGGGCGCCGTCCGCTTCCAGGGTGGGGTGAGGTCAGGGCTGTAGCGCTTCATGCGGGCCATTGTGGTTGATGATCACGATCCCGCTCACGCGACACCGAAGCGCGCCGCCAGCTCGTCACGTTGCCTCCGCACGAACCCCGCATCCACCACGGCCCCGTGCCCGGGCACGTAGAGCGCGTCCTCCCCGCCGAGCGCCAGCAGCCGGTCCAGGGCCGCCGGCCAGGCGTGCGGCAGGGCGTCGCGGCCCGCCTGGGGCTCGCCCGACTCCTCGACCAGGTCGCCGCAGAAGACGACGTCCGGGGCCCCGTCCCGGCCGACCGCGAGGACGGCCAGGTCGTGGGCGGTGTGCCCGGGGCCGGCGTTGGCCAGCAGGACCCGCCGGCCGCCCAGGTCGACCGCGATCTCCCCGGAGACCGGGTGGTGCGGCAGGACCAGCAGGTCCGCGGCCTCGGCCGCCTCCTCGGGGTCCACGCCTTGCGCTTCCGCGGAGCGCCGGATGTCCTCCCGCTCGCGCAGCATCAGTTCGTCGAGACCCACGGCCCCGTACACCTGTACGCCCGAGAACGCGGCCGTGCCCAGCACGTGATCGAAATGCGGATGTGTGAGCGCGATGTGCGTCACGGGCAGACCGAAGAGTTCCGTCACCTCGTGCCGGATCTCCGCCCCCGCGTGCAGCGTGGCCCCGGTGTCGACGACGAGCACGCCCGTGCTGCCCGCGATCGCCCCGATGGTCTCGTCCCAGCCCGGCATCCGGCGGCGGGCGACGCCCGGCGCGAGCCGTTCCCAGCGCGCTTCCGCGGCGCCCGTTTCCCCTTGAGTTCCCATGCGGTGACGGTAGCCGCAGCGCGGTACCGTTGCCCGGCCCGCGGGCGCGCGGCGGGGGCGGCCCTTGCCCCGGCCGTGGTGCCCGGCCGTACACTGGCTGAAGGGATCTGGCACTCGTGACCATTGAGTGCCAAGGAACGGTCCCTGCAGAACCCGCAAGACGGCTGGACCACTGACTGGAGGTGCGCGCGGTGCTGAGTGAACGCAGGCTTGAGGTACTGCGCGCCATCGTCCAGGACTATGTGGGCACCGAGGAGCCCGTGGGCTCCAAGGCCCTCACCGAGCGCCACCGGCTGGGCGTCTCCCCGGCCACCGTGCGCAACGACATGGCCGCCCTGGAGGACGAGGGCTTCATCGCCCAGCCCCACACCAGCGCGGGCCGGATCCCGACCGACAAGGGCTACCGCCTCTTCGTCGACAAGCTGGCGGGTGTCAAGCCCCTGTCGTCGGCCGAGCGGCGCGCCATCCAGAACTTCCTGGACGGTGCCGTCGACCTCGACGATGTCGTGGCCCGTACGGTGCGGCTGCTGGCGCAGCTGACCCGGCAGGTCGCGGTGGTGCAGTACCCCTCGCTGACCCGTTCGACCGTGCGGCACGTGGAGCTGCTCTCGCTCGCTCCCGCCCGCATCATGCTCGTCCTCATCACGGACACCGGGCGCGTCGAACAGCGTATGGTCGACTGCCCGGCGCCCTTCGGGGAGAACGCGCTGGCGGATCTTCGGGCGCGGCTCAACAGCCGGGTCGTGGGGCGGCGGTTCACCGATGTGCCGCCGCTGGTGCAGGACCTCCCCGAGTCCTTCGAGCAGGACGAACGCGGAACCGTTTCCACGGTGCTCGCGACCCTGCTGGAGACCCTCGTCGAGGAGACCGAGGAACGGCTGATGATCGGCGGCACCGCCAACCTCACTCGTTTCGGTCATGACTTCCCGCTGACGATCCGGCCCGTGCTGGAGGCGTTGGAGGAGCAGGTCGTGCTGCTCAAGCTGCTCGGCGAGGCCAAGGACTCGCGGATGACCGTGCGCATCGGTCATGAGATTGCCCACGAGGGACTCAACTCCACATCGGTGGTCGCCGTCGGCTACGGTTCGGGCGACGAGGCAGTCGCCAAACTCGGCGTGGTCGGACCGACCCGCATGGACTACCCCGGAACGATGGGAGCGGTACGCGCAGTGGCACGTTACGTCGGACAGATCCTGGCGGAGTCGTAAGTGGCCACGGACTACTACGCGGTCCTGGGCGTCCGCCGCGACGCCTCGCCGGACGAGATCAAGAAGGCCTTCCGCCGCCTCGCTCGCGAGCTGCATCCGGACGTCAATCCGGACCCGAAGACGCAGGAGCGGTTCAAGGAGATCAACGCCGCCTACGAGGTGTTGTCGGACCCGCAGAAGAAGCAGGTCTACGACCTCGGCGGGGACCCGCTGTCCTCCTCGGGCGGCGCGGGTGCGGCCGGCGGCTTCGGCGCCGGTTTCGGCAACTTCTCGGACATCATGGACGCCTTCTTCGGCCAGGCGTCGCAGCGCGGGCCCCGCTCGCGGACGCGGCGCGGCCAGGACGCCATGATCCGCATAGAGGTCGACCTCAACGAGGCCGCCTTCGGCACCACCAAGGACATCCAGGTCGACACGGCCGTCGTCTGCACCACCTGCAGCGGCGAGGGCGCGGCCCCCGGCACGTCCGCCCAGACCTGTGACATGTGCCGCGGCCGCGGCGAGGTCTCGCAGGTCACGCGGTCCTTCCTGGGCCAGGTCATGACCTCCCGCCCCTGCCCCCAGTGCCAGGGCTTCGGGACGGTCGTCCCCACCCCCTGCCCGGAGTGCGCGGGCGACGGCCGCGTGCGGTCGCACCGCACGCTCACGGTCAAGATCCCGGCCGGTGTGGACAACGGCACCCGCATCCAGCTCGCGGGCGAGGGCGAGGTCGGCCCGGGCGGCGGCCCGGCGGGCGACCTCTACGTGGAGATCCACGAGAAGCCGCACTCCGTCTTCCAGCGCCGCGGCGACGACCTGCACTGCACGGTCACCATTCCGATGACGGCGGCGGCGCTCGGCACCAAGGTGCCGCTGGAGACGCTGGACGGCGTCGAGGAGATCGACATCCGGCCCGGCACCCAGTCCGGCCAGTCGATCCCGCTGCACCAGCGCGGCGTCACGCACCTGCGCGGCGGCGGCCGGGGCGACCTGGTCGTGCACGTCGAGGTGCAGACGCCCGGGAAGCTGGACCCGCAGCAGGAGGACCTGCTGCGCCAGTTGGCGAAGCTGCGCGGCGAGGAGCGTCCCATGGGCGAGTTCAAGCCGGGCCAGCAGGGGCTGTTCTCGCGGCTGAAGGATGCGTTCAACGGCCGCTAGGCCGTCCCCGGTCGCCGGGCGGACGGGCAGAATCCGGCCCGCCCGGTGATCGGGAGCCTGTGCAACGATGTCGGCATGGCTCCCCTGAGCGACCTGTTCCCGCACCCCGTCGTGCAGGCCCCCATGGCCGGTGGCGCGAGCCGCCCCGCGCTGGCCGCCGCCGTCTCCGAGGCCGGCGGTCTCGGCTTCCTGGCCGCCGGGTACAAGACCCCGGCCGCCATGTACGAGGAGATCAAGCAGCTCCGCGCGCTCACCTCGCGCCCCTTCGGCGTCAACCTGTTCCTGCCGCAGCCCCCCGCCGCCGACCCGGCCGCGGTCGAGGTCTACGCCGAGCAGCTGGCCGCCGAGGCCACCTGGTACGACACCCCCCTCGGCGAGTGGGACCGCGATGCCGACGACGCCTGCGAGGCCAAGCTCGCCATCCTCCTCGACGACCCCGTCCCGGTCGTCTCCTTCACCTTCGGCTGCCCGTCCCCCGAGGCCGTCGCGGCCCTCGCCGCGGCCGGCACCCGCACCGTCGTCACCGTGACCTCGCCCGCCGAGGCGGAGGCGGCCCGGCGGGCCGGCGCGGACGCGGTGTGCGCCCAGGGCGTCGAGGCCGGCGGCCACCAGGGCACCCACCACGACGACCCGCACGCGGACGGGGCCGGCGCGGGCCTCGGCCTGCTGTCCCTGCTGGCGCAGCTGCGCGAGACGGTACGGATCCCGGTGATCGCCGCGGGCGGGCTGATGCGCGGCGCCGACATCGCCGCCGTCCTGTCCGCGGGTGCCTGCGCCGCCCAGCTGGGCACGGCCTTCCTCGCCTGCCCCGAGTCCGGTGCGCACCCGCTGCACAAACAGGCCCTCACCGACCCGCTGTTCGTCCGCACCGAGCTCACCCGGGCCTTCTCCGGGCGCCCGGCCCGCGGCCTGGTGAACAGATTCGTGCGGGAGCACGGGCCGTACGCCCCGGCCGCCTATCCGCAGGTGCACTTCCTGACCGCCCCGCTGCGCAAGGCGGCCGCCGAGGCCGGCGACCCGCAGGCCCTCGGCCTGTGGGCGGGCCAGGGGCACCGCCTGGCCCGTGAACTTCCGGCGGCCGAGCTCGTGCAGCTGCTGGTCGCCGAACTCGGCGCGGCAAGCGCGCCGTTGAACCGAGGGAGCAAGTAGAACCATGACAGCGCCGGTCTTTCTGGTCGAGGAGGACGCCCTCACGGGCGTCTTCCCCGGTACGGTCTTCCCGCTCGACGGCCCCGAGGGCCGGCACGCGGTCTCCGTGCGCCGGCTGCGGGTGGGCGAGGAGATCGTGCTGACGGACGGCGCGGGCACGGGCGTGCACGGCACCGTCGCGGCCGTCGAGGGCAAGGACCACCTCGACGTGGCCGTCACCTCGGTGCGCTCCGAGCCGCTGCCCCGGCCGTCGATCACCGTCGTCCAGGCCCTGCCCAAGGGCGACCGCGGCGAACTCGCCGTCGAGACCATGACGGAGACCGGCGTCGACGTCATCGTGCCCTGGTCCGCGGCGCGCTGCGTCACGCAGTGGAAGGGCGAGCGCGCCGCGAAGTCGCTCGGCAAGTGGCGCTCGACGGCCCGCGAGGCGGGCAAGCAGTCGCGCCGCCTGCGCTTTCCCACGGTGGCCGGGCAGATGACGACCAAGCAGGTCGCGGCGCTGCTGTGGGAGGCCGACTTCGCGGCCGTCCTGCACGAGGAGGGCAGCACCCCGCTGGCCACCGCCGAACTCCCGGAGACCGGCAGCATCGTCCTGGTCGTCGGCCCCGAGGGCGGCGTCTCCCCGGAGGAGCTCGCCGCCTTCGCCGAGGTGGGCGCCCACCCGTACCGGCTGGGCCCGAGCGTGCTGCGCACGTCCACGGCGGGCACGGCCGCAGCGGCCCTGCTGCTGGGGCGGACGGGCCGCTGGAGTTAGGGGAGACGGCCATGCCGCTGAGAGCCCGGGACTACGAGCGGATGCTCGACCTCGCCGTCGCCGTTCTGGAGAACGGCGACACCGACACCTCCTGGCACCTGATCACCGGCCACCTGCTGGAGGCGTTCGGCTGCCACTCGGCGACGTACACGGCGGGCAGCATCGCCGACGGCACCGGGCAGGCCGAGGGCTGGGCCCCCGAGCGGCTCAGCGAGCATGTCGGCGACCTCGTGCAGCGGCGGATCCGGCAGGGTCACCCGCTGTTCTTCTACACCAGGCCGCTGGAGCACCGGCCCCCGGTCAACGTCAGCGAGATCTGCGCCCGTTGGCGCCACACCGAGTGGTACAGCGAGGCGCGCCGCGACTTCGGCGCCGCCTACCAGATGGGCGTGCCGCTGCCCGGCGAGCACGGCATCCTGCGCAACATCGTCCTGGGCCGCGACGCCGACTTCAGGCCCCGCGAACTCGCCCTGGCCACCCGCATGCAGCCGCTCCTCGTCGGCGTCGCCAACCACGTTCGGGAACTGCGCCGCCTGCGCACCGCCACCCTGCCCGCCCCCGTGATGACGGGGCACGGGCTGACCCCGCGCGAACTGACCGTCCTGGGGCTGCTGTCGGAGGGGCTGACGACGGAGGCCATGGCGCGGCGCTTGGCCATTTCGCCGCATACGGTGAATCGGCACTTGGAGAAGGTGTACCGGAAACTCGGGACCAATAACCGGGTGGCCACGGTGCAGTTGGCGCGCCGGTCCGGGCTTGTCGGCTGAGCGTTCGGGTGCGGGTTCACCGTGGCTGGTCGCGCAGTTCCCCGCGCCCCTTCGGGGCGCTGAGCAGCGCCCGCGTCTGCTCTATGTCGGCCTGCGCGCTGCGCTGTTCGAAGAGGTCCAGCGCCGCCTCCAGGCAGGTGCGGGCCCGGGTGTGCTGGCCCAGGTGGTCGAGGCTGCAGCCCAGGGCGCGGAGCAGGCTGCCCTCCAGTACGGGGCTGGTCCTGCGGGCCACGGGCAGGAAGGTCTCGGCGACGTCCGCCGCCAGGCGGTGCCGTCCCGTCTGGACGTGGAGGTCGGCCATCAGCACGCCGGTGGCCGCCTCGAAGGCCGTCACGTTCAGGGTGCGGAACAACTCCAGTGCCTCCTGGGCGCGGTGGAGCGCGGCGTCGGCGTCGTCGCACAGGCGCAGCACCCGGGCCAGGTAGTACAGGCCGATCGCCTTGGACACCGAGGGCTCCCCGCCGACCAGTCCGGCGCCCCGTTCGGCCGCGGCGCGGGCCTCGGCGAGCCGGCCCTGCCGGGCGTAGTTGAAGGCCAGTTCGCCCAGGGCGGTGCCCTCGGCGGTGCCGGCGCCCGCGGTGCGGAAGAGACGTACCGAGGCCTCGCCGTGCCCGACGGCCTCGTCGGTGCGGCCGCCGACGCGGGCGCCCGCGCACAGCGTGAGGTGGGCCCAGCCGCGCAGCCGGGCGTCGGAGCCGTCGGCGCACAGGGCGATGGAGCGCAGGAGTTCGGACTCGGCCTCGGCGAAGGAGCTCGCGTGCCACAGGGCGTTGCCGCGGACGTAGCGGGCCAGGGCCTCGGCGGTGCGGTCGCCGCGGGCCGCCGCGGCCCCGGCGACCCGCGCGGCCTGGGCGATCACCCCGGTCTGGTGGGTGACGCCGGGCAGCACGTTGTTGAGCTTGTCGACGAGGTCGGCCGCCTGGGCCAGCGGCAGGGCCCCGTCCACGCAGGCCCGGTCGATCAGCGCCCGCTGCACGGGTATCTCCTCGTGCATCCAGCCGGTCGCGGCCTGCGCGGTGCCGAAGGCGAGGCCGGCCGCGGCCACCGGCACGTCGATGAGCCGGCGTTCGGCCGGGTCCACCGAGTGCGAAGCCGCGTCCGCGGCCCGCGCGGTGGCCAGGCAGAAGTCCAGCAGGCGGGCGAAGGCGCGGGACGTCTCCGCGGGGGTGTCGTCGCGGGCGTTCCTGGCCCGCGCGAAGACCCGCACCAGGTCGTGGAAGTGGTACCGGCCCATCCTGCGGGATTCCACGAGGTTGAGGTCGACGAGGGACTCCAGCAGGTCCTCGGTGCTCTCCGTGTCCCGGCCGAGGAGCGCGGCGGCGCAGTGCACGCCGAGGTCCGGCGCGTCCACCGCGGACAACAGCCGGAAGGTCCGGGCCTGTTCGGGGGAGAGCTTGGAGTACGAGAGCTCGAAGGTGGCCTCCACGGCGAGTTCGCCGGTGGACAGCTCGTGCAGCCGCCGGTGCTCGTCGTCCAGCCGCCGCACCATGTCGGCCAGGGTCCAGCCGGTCTCCGCGGCCAGGCGCGAGGCGGCGACCCTGATGGCCAGGGGGAGCCGGCTGCACGCGGCCACGACCGCGGCGGCCGCCTCGGGTTCGGCGTCGCAGCGGCGGTCGCCGACGATCCGCCGGAGCAGGGCGAGGGCCTCGGCGGGCGGCATCACGTCGAGCCGCAGGTGCTGCGCCCCGGCCAGCCCGGTCAGCCGGGCGCGGCTGGTCACCAGGACGGCGCTGCCGGCGGTCCCGGGGACCAGCGGCTGCACCTGGCCGTCGGAGGACGCGTTGTCCAGCAGCAGGAGGACCCGGCGCTCGGCCATCAGCGAGCGGTAGAGGGCGATGCGTTCGTCGCCGTCGTCCGGGACGTCGCCGTCGGGCACGCCCAGGGCGCGCAGGAAGGAGGCGAGGACGGCCTGCGGGTCCAGGGGTTCGCGGTCGGCGCCGCGCAGGTCCGCGTAGAGGTGCCCGTCGGGGAACCGCTCCGCGACCCTGCGGGCCGTGTGGACGGCGAGGGTGGTCTTGCCCACGCCCGGGACGCCGTTGACGGCGGAGACCACGACGGCCTGTGTGCCAGGGTGGGTGAGCATCCCGGTGAGGGTGCCGACGGCCTCGGTGCGACCGGTGAAGTCGTCGATGCCGCACGGCAGCCGGTGGGCCGCGGGGATGCTGTCGAAGGCCGGGTGGGCGGGTCCGCCGGCGGGCCGGACCGCGGGGTCCGCGCACAGGATCCGCTGGTGCAGCTGCTGCAGCGCCGGGCAGGGCCTGCGCTCGGGCGGCGGGAGGTGGCCCAGTTCGGTCTCCAGGAACCGCCGGGTGTCCTCGTACACGCTCAGCGCCTCGGCCTGGCGGCCCGCCTGGTGGAGGGCCAGCATCTGGACGCCCCGCAGCCGCTGGCTCGCCGGGTACTCGATGACCAGGGCGCCCGCCTCGGCGTGCAGGTCCGGGCGGTCCCCGAGCTCGGCGTCGAGCTCCAGGCGCGTCTCCAGCAGCGACTGCCGGACGGCACAGAGCCGTTCGCGCACCGCCCGCGCGTGCGGGCCGTGCAGTCCGGCCAGCGGCTCGGCGGACCACAGTTCCAGTGCGCCCGCCACGACGTCCCGGGCCTGCCCGGCCGTGCCGCCCGCCGCCCGGATCCGGGCGGCCTCCGCCTCCGCCCGCCCGAACGCCCAGGTGTCCACGGCCTCGGCGGGCACCCGCAGCGCATAGCCGTCGCCGACGGTGACCAGCAGCGGCGCCTCGGCGGAGTGCCCCAGCACCCGGCGCAGCCGGTGGACGTGGGTGCGGACGGACTGACCCGGCCTGGTCGGCCGGTCCGCCTCGTCCCAGACCCCGTCCGCGATCAGCGGCACCGACACCGTGCGCCCCGCGGCGGCGAGCAGGATCGCCAGCACCTCGCGCTGCTGGGGCCGTCCCAGGCCGAGCTCGGCGCCGTCGCGCCGGGCGCGGACCGGGCCCAGCAGCGCGAACTCCAGTAAGTGCGCCGGCCCTTCCTGGGATCTGCCTCCGCTGTGGGACCCCTCGTGCGACGTCATGGTGCGCTCCCTCCCCGACATGCACAGCTCATACATGGATTACGCACATATGATGGGATGTCAGGTCGCCTGGATGTCGAAGCGACACGGGCTTGGGGCATGACGTGACACTGCATTTCCGTACGCTGGGTCCGCTGCGGATCCGGCAGGGGGACACCGAGAACCCCGTGGGCCGGCCCCAGCAGCAGGCCGTTCTGGTGGCGCTGCTGGCGGCCCGGGGCGGGCCGCTCACCACCGGCCAACTGCTGCGCGCCGTCTGGGGCGAGGACGAGGAGCGCTGGCCGGCCCGACCCAAGCGCGCCCTGGCCACCCATGTCTACCGGCTCCGGCAGCTGCTCGCGGCCGGGGGCGGGGCCGCGGCCGTGCACCAGACCGGGCAGGGGTACCGGCTGGCCGCCGAGGCCGCGGCCGTCGACATGCACTGCTTCGACGACGCCGTCCAGGCGGCCGCCGCGGCCCGGCAGCAGGGCGACCCGGACGGCGCGCACGCCCTGCTGACCCGGGGCCTCGGCCTCTGGTACGGCAGCGCCCTGGACGGTGTCCCCGGCCCCCTCGCCGAGCGGATCCGGCAGCGGCTGGAGGCCAGCCGCACGGCGGCCCTGGAGGCGCGGCTGTCCCTCGACGTCGCCCGCGGGCGGCACGCCGAGGTGCTCCCGGAGATCACGGCGCTGGCCGCGGGGCCGGACCCCTCGGGGCGGTTGCAGTCCCTGCTCATGCTCGCGCTCTCCCGCAGCGGCCGCCGGGACGAGGCCCTCGCCGTCTTCGAGCGCGCCCGCGGGCAGGCCGAGGAGCTCGGCCTCGACCCCGCGCCCGAACTGGTGCGGCTGCAGCGGCAGATCGCCGATGGAACTGCCGGTGCGCCCGCTCCGTGCCGCCCGCGCCATCTCCCCGCCGACACGGTGGACTTCACGGGGCGTGCCGGGGAAGTGGCCCTGCTCGTCCGGGCCCTGGTGCCCGCCGGTGCGCCGGTCGTGGTGCACGGCGCCGCCGGGACCGGGAAGACCGCGCTCGCCGTCCACGCCGCGCACCGCCTGCGCGACACCTATCCCGACGGCCAGCTCTACGGCGACCTGAAGGCCTCGCACGCGGCGCCGGTCCGTCCCGCCCGGGTCCTCGCCGCCTTCGTCCGGGCCCTCGGCGGGGAAGTGCCCGAGGACGAGGCCGGCTTGGCCGCCGCCTACCAGGAGGCGCTCGACGGGCGCCGGGTCCTGGTCGTGCTCGACGACGTGCAGGATCTCGACGGCATCCGCCCGCTCGTCCCCCGGCACCCCGGCTGCGCGGCCCTCGTCACCGGCCGGACGCCGGCCGGGCTCCTCCCCGGTGCCCGGCAGGTCGCCCTCGGTGCCTTCTCCGCCGGCGATGCGCTCGATCTGCTCGTCCGCACCCTCGGGGCGGCACGCGTCGAGGCCGAACCGGACGCCGCACGCGCCCTGGTGGAGGCCTGCCGGTGCCACCCGGCGCTGCTGCGGACGGCGGCGGTACGGGCCGCGGCCCGGCCGCACTGGTCGCTGGCGAGCGTGGCCGAGCGGGTGGGCAGGGGGTGAGCGGGGGGCGTCAGGACGACCAGAGGATGTCGCAGGAGGGCAGGACGAGCCCGTACGGGGCCGTGCTGTGGCAGACCCTGCCGTTGTCCCCGTAGATGGTCAGGTGACCGGTGAAGTCGAGAAGGAGCTTCACCGGGTAGGAGCGGTCGCCGCGCTGGGTGCCGCTCGACCAGCACGAGTGGCCGTCCTGTCCGTAGACCACGAGGTTCCCGTCGGTCTGCATCACGGCCTTGTAGCCGCAGCCGACCGTCTTGCTGTCCCACTGCGGGTAGCCGTTGACGTAGGCGACGAGGTTGCCGTCCTGCTGCATGATCAGGCGGGCCGGGCCGTTGTCCAGGTGCCAGCCGGCGTAGAGGGGCTCGTCGTTCCAGATGGTGGTGTGGCCGGAGTCGATGGCCGCGTGCGCCGTCCCGCCGGTGGCCAGCAGGCCTGCCGTGGCGAGCACGGCCGACGCGGCAAGGCCGGTCAGACGGCGGGCGATCGAGGAGCGGGTGGTTCTGATGGCGCTCATGACGAGCCTCTCTTCTTCGAGTGACACACGGGCAAAAAGGGGCAACAGCGAAGCGTTGCCATAAGAGCGTGTCCCGGCTCGTTCAACAATCGGTCAACAGGCCATAGACGGCCATGCGGGGAAGACGGCGGAAGGAAGCACACCGGCTTCCGGTTAACAACCGGTCAACACCGCTTCCGCCATGGCGGATCCGCCCGCCGCACTGCCATGCTGGCCGCATGCTGACGAGCGCCGGATCCGCCCCGGGAACCCCGAACTGGATCGCGTTGAGCACGCCCGACCCCGCGGCCTCCGCCGCCTTCTACGAAGCCCTGCTGGGCTGGGAGTTGACCGCCGGGGCCTGCTTCCGGCTCGCGGGGCGGACGGTGGCGGGGGCCGTGGCCGATTCCCGTACCGGACGGGGCGCCTGGACCGTGTCCTTCCGCACAGCGGACGCGGCGGCGACGGCCGGGGCCGTGGAGCGCGCGGGCGGTTACGCCGGGCCCGGCGGGCTCGCCGACCCCGCGGGGGCCCGGTTCGCCGCCCGGGAGCCCGGCGAGGGGCCGGGCCTGGAGGCGGTCGACGCCCCCGGCTCGCTGTGGTGGACGCAGCTCTACACGCCCGACGTGGAGACGGCCAAGGACTTCTACCGCGCGGTCTTCGCCTGGGACACCCACGACCTCGTCCTCGAACGCGGCGCCGCCTACACCGTGGTCGCCCCGCGGGGCGGCGGACTGGAGGGCGCGCACGGCGGCATCATGCGGCCGCTCGACGCGACCCCCGTGGGCTGGGTGCCCTACTTCGCGGTCGGGAACTGCGACGCGGCGGTGACCGCGGCCATCGAGAACAAGGGCCGCGTGGTCCACCCGCCGGAGTCCCAGCGGGGCATCGGCCGGCAGGCCACGCTGCGGGACCCCTTCGGGGCGTGGTTCGCGGTGAACGCGAGCGCCGGCGTGTAGGAACTTCTTCCTATCGCGCGGAACCGGGCCGTCCGGCAGGCTGATGAGCAACGGGAAGCCGCGTCGTACCGAGTACGGGGGGATCGGTAGGGCGTGTGCTCCCGGCCGACCGGCCCCCGTTCCCGCCTACCCGGGAACGGGGGTACGCGGCTTCGCCCGCTCGTACACCCGGAACGCCGACCAGCACAGCAGCAGCGCGATCGCGAACGCGGGCATCCAAGTGAGCCTGTTCAGCAGCCAGTCGAGGCCGTCCGGGGCCGTGTGCAGGCCCGGCAGGTACGAACCGGCCAGCAGGCCCGTCGTGGTGACCGCCATCATCGCCGTCTGGTGCCACAGGAACACCGTCATCGCCGACAGGTTCAGCAGCGCCACCGCCGCCCACACCGCCGGGCGCCGGTGCAGTGCGCGGCGCAGGGGGTCGCGCAGCAGCAGTGCCGCGCCGCACTGCGCCAGGCCGAAGGCGGCCGCCGCCAGGGTCGGCGGGTTGAGGTTGGAGATCGCGGCGCCGGGGACGCCCACCATGGAGGCGGGGTAGCCGCACCAGGCGACCAGCGCGGCCGTCGCCGCCGTCCCGCCGGCCAGCAGGGCCCAGCCGCTCCGCCGCGAGGCGAAGGCGCCGCGCGCCCACGCGGCCCCCACGCAGTACGGGACCAGCCAGCCCGCCGCCACGTTCACCCAGCCTGGCCAGGCGGGCCCGCCCAGGCCGAAGCGGACCAGGTCCACCGTCGCCACCACGGCCAGCGGCCACACCGGGTGCAGCCGCCGCACCAGCGGTGTCAGTGCCGTGAGCCCTGCGAACACCAGCAGGAACCACAGGGGCGACAGGACGAGTTGCAGCAGGGTGTGGACCGTCTCCAGGCCCGTGCCCGCCGCCAGCATGCAGGCCGCCGCCACCGCCCACAGGGCGAGCAGCACCGCGACCGGGCGGAAGAGACGGGCCAGCCGGGCAGCCAGCCACGGGCCGTAGCCCGTGCCGCGGGCGCGCGCCGATGTGTAGCCCTTGGCGGCCACCTGGCCGCCGACCAGGAAGAACACGGCCAGCGTCTGGAACGCCCAGGACACCGGGGTCAGCCACGGCATGTGCTCCAGCGGGCTCGCCCCGTGCAGGGCGCCGCCGTCCGCGACGAGCGCGGTGACCAGCCAGTGGCCGAGGACGACACCCAGGATGGCGACGGCGCGCAGCGCGTCCACGGCGCGGTCGCGGCCGGGCGGCGTCGCGGCGTCGATCTTCAGGACGGGAGCGCGCAGGTCAGCCATGGGACCGCTCCACCGGCTCCTTGCCCAGCGCGATCCGCGCCAGGTTCTGCAGCGGGAGTGAACCCGGCTTGTGGTACTCGCTGTGCCCGCCGTCGCCCGCCGCGAAGACGCGCGCGCCGAAGGCCGGCGAGACGGGGTCGGCGCCGAAGCCGACGGTCGTGCCGAAGAAGTCCGCGCTGGTGTGCGGCACGCCGCCGACCCAGTCGTCCGTGCCGCGCCCCGCCCAGACCCTGGCCGGCGTGCCCAGCGCCGCCGCGCTGTTCGCGCCGGTGCCGGGGCTGCCGTACACGGCGATGTCCGCCACCGCGAGCCCGCTCGCGGCGCGGCCGCACACGACGGAGCCGTAGGAGTGGCCCAGGAGGGAGATCGCCGCGTTCTTGTTGAAGCGGTGCAACGAGCCGGTGAACGCGCGCAGTTCGCGCGCCGCCACGTCCGCGCGGTCCGTCGTCAGCACCTCCGGGCTCACCGTGCCCGGCGTCGCGTAGCCGAGCCAGGCGACGACGGCGACCCGGGCCGCCGGGTTCTGGCGGCGCAGCTCGTCGCGGAGCGCGGCCGCGCTGCCGCCCAGGGTCTTGTACGGGGTGCCGCCGCGGGTGTCGTACGTGTCCAGGGTGGTGTCCGCGCCGGGGACCAGCACCGCGATGCGGTCGGCCGTGGGGAGGTCGCCGAGGACCTCGACGGCGCGGCCGCTGCCGCGGGCGTCGAAGGCGAGGAAGTGCCGGGCGGGGTCGGCGAACGCCCGCAGCCGGGCCGCCCGGCCGTGATCGCCGTGGGCGTCGGCCATGCGGGCGGCCTCGGTGATGGTGGTGCGGTTGGCCGCGTAGCGGGTGGCGGGGGTGTCGGCGGGGCCGAAGGCGGCCGGCTTCGGTGCCGGCACCGAAGCCGGGGCGTCCGGGGCCGTGGTGGCCGCGGCGGTCGGGACGGCCACGGCGGTCACGACCGCGGCTGCGGCCAGGGCGCGGCGCAGGCGGGGGGTCTGGAGAATCACCCTTCAAGGGTCTTGGGCTGCGCCCGGCAGGACCATGGTGGTGCTGGGCGTATCGGGGTGGGGGTTTCCCTACCTTTGTCCGTCGGGTGCGGGCCGTTGGTGGCTGGTCGCGCCCACGCGGCGGAGCCGCATGATGCAACAGCCCCGCGCCCCTTACGGGGCGCACGCCCAACCCGTTCCCCGTGGGTCCAGTCGCAACGGGTCGTCTCGGCCGTTCATCTTCAGGGCGCCGTAACCGTGCGCATTCAACCAGTTGCACCGCGAACCCGTCGTCCTCGCCACCTCCCCCGGGAACACCGTCGGTACGCACACGTCCGCCGAGCCGTAGTGCCGGTCGCAGCCTGCGATCTCCGGGGAGACCGGGTGAGCGGCGTGCGGCCGTTCCGGGCCCTTTGCCTTCGCCGTCATGTGGCCGGCGAAGCCGTGCACCATCGGTGCCGCCGTCGCGTCCGGGCCGCCCAGGTGGATCCACGAAGCCACCGACGGGACCCCGGCCGCGTCCACCGCGAAGAGCATGTACCAGCCGGGCGGGGCCAGGTTCGGGTTGCTGGTGATGTTCAGGCCGAGCGTGGTGCCGTCGGCGCCCACCGTCATCGGGAGGTCGACGAAGCGCTGGTTCGGGTCGGACGAGTGCGTCACCGTTGCCGGACGGATGAGTTCCGCCTTCACCACCGGGCGGTCCACCGTCACCCGCTGCGTGCTCGCGTACTGCCACTTGTCCGCGTTCGCCACCGAGGTGATCTGCGGCCTCGCGCCCTTGAACAGGTACGGCGGCGTGTAGACCGAGACGTGGTCGTCGAAGGTGCCGTTGCCGGGGTTGTCCCCGACCGCCATCACCCGGCCGTCCGGCAGCAGGAAGGCGGACGAGTGGTACGTGCGCGGGATCGGGTCCGTCGCCAGGCCGGGCTGGAACGCGTTGCCCGCCGGGTCGTAGAACGACGCCTCGTACACCGGGTCCGCCCGGTCGTGCAGGCCGCCGCCCGTCTCCAGCACCTTGCCGTCGGGCATCAGCACGGCGGAGACGTACATCTTGCCCTGCGCACCCGCCTCCGGCTTCGGGCCCCGGCCCTGGTCGACCGTGCCCTGGGGCAGCAACGGGCCGTGCCGATAACGGGGATCGGTCTGCTTGAGGTCGATCAGATCCGTCAGCCGGCTCGCCTCGGGGTTGGAGTTGACGTTGCCGCCGCCCATCGTCAGCACACGCTGGTCCTGGGCGGGCGGCAGCAGCACGCTCATCGACTGGTCGCGGTGGTCCTTGTCCTGCAGCCCCGGCACGTCGGTGATCCTGTTGGCGCCGTAGTCGTAGACGGCCGCGCCGCCGCCCGGCGTGCCGTCGCCGAAGACGTGGCTGCCGGAGTAGAAGAGCCGGCCGTCCTGCATCAGGATCATCGACGGGTACAGGCCCCAGTACGACCAGGTCTGGTTGACCTCGCCGCGCGGCAGCCACTTCTGCTGCGCCTGGGAGAACTTCTCGGCCGTCACACTGCCCGTCGAGTCCTCCTTCAGCCCGCCGAAGGTGATGACGTCGCCGTTGCCCAGCTCCGTCGCCGACGGGTACCAGTGGCCTTCGTTGAGGTCGTTGACCTTGATGTACGACTCGCTCGCCGGGTCGAAGACGTAGCTGTCCTTCAGGCCCTCGTAGCCGTGGCTGCCGTCCGCCGCCGGATAGGACTTGTTGCCGCTCATGATGAGCACGCGGCCGTCCGAGAGCTGGACGTGGCCGCCGCAGAACATGTCCACGGGCGTGGGGATCGTCTTCATCGCGCCGGTCTTCGGGTCGTAGACCGCCGATGTGAACGTGCCCGCTTTGAAGAGGGACGGGTCGTTCCCGGACCCCGCCACCAGCAGCACCTTGCCGTTGTGCAGGACGACCGAGTGCATGCTGCGCACCGGGTTCCTGAACGGCATGACCTCCCAGCGGCCCTTGGTGCAGGCGTCCCCGGCCGTGCACAGCGAGCCCGCGGCCGGCAGGGTGGCGTCCTCCATGTCGTAGTCGTCGGTGGTGACCGTGCCCGTGCCGTAGACGGAGACGCCCCAGGTGATCTGGTCGGTGCCCGGCGGCACCACGGGCGTACGGACCGTGGCCCGCGTGTAACCGGCGCTCACCGGGAGGGACTTGAGGTCCGTCCAGTACTGCCAGCCCGCCTTGACGTCGTGCCGGAAGACCGTGACGGACGCGTCCGGGGTCGTGGACTTGTACCAGAGGGAGAGGTCGTACTGATGGGACGGTGCGACGTCCGGGGCGCAGGAGGTGTCCTCGGCCATCATCGCCTTGCGGTCGCCGTTCACCCGGCGCGTGACGGTGACGGACAGCGCGCGGCCGCCGCTGTGCGCCTGCGAAGCATCGGTCGTGGTGACGGTGAAGTCGTTGTCGCCCCAGCCGGACTTCTCCCAGCACGTGGGCATGCCGTTCGAACCGACCGATTCGAGGCCGGGGTTGACGACGAGGTTGGAGCCGGCCTGCGCGGGGCCCGGGGCGGCGAGCAGCAGGCCGAAGGAGCCGGCCGACGCCAGTAACAAGGCCGCCGCTGCGCGTCTTTTGCGCTGCCGTGCTGTGGCGTTCAGTGCCATCAAGTCCCCTTCTCCGTCCGGCGGATCTCGATCCGGTCCGCACCCTCCCCGAACGAGGCCACCGCCCGCGAGTGCTCCAGCGCGGCCTTCACCGTCGGCAGCGTCGCCGCGTCCCGCCGCACCGTCGGCGAGGCGACGACGTAGTCCACGTCGCGCCAGCCGTGCGGGAGGGTCCTGGTCACGGCCGGGTCGAGATCCGCCTTGTAGAACCAGATGGCGCCCGTGCCCGGCCGGTACCCGGCGTGCACGAGGTCCAGCCAGACGGCGTCGTCCGCCAGGACGCGCGTGCGGGCCGGGTCGGGGACGTGGCCGGAGTCCCGCAGCCAGTGCACGGCGGCGCGGCAGGGGGAGTCGGCATGGGCGGTCAGCGCCGGGCGGTTGCCGTCCCACCAGCGCGGCACGACCAGCACCGCGGCCGCCACGGCGAGCAGCCCGACCGCCGCCCGGCGCACCGCAGGCCACTTGCGCCCCCGCAGCAGCGCCCCCGCCGCCGACGCCGCGGCCCCGGCCAGGGCCAGTGCCAGGAACGGCAGCAGCTGGATGACGTACATCGCCGGCAGGTACCCCGAGGGCCGCAGCGCCACCAGCGCGAGGATCACCACGGCCAGCGCGGGGCCCAGCAGCGCGCGGCCGGTGCGCGACCAGCGGGCGGCGGCCACCAGCACGACGGCCGCGGCCAGTCCGCCGAGCGGCAGCAGGCGGTCGTAGTAGAGCCAGGAGTGCAGCACCGCGTGCGCACCGGACCCGGGGTCCAGCACGGAGCCCGAACCCGGGCGGCTCATCTGGTACTTGATGCCGTCCACGAGCGAGACGTGCCCGGGGCCCGGCAGCAACTCGTCGTTGAGCAGGGCGAACAGCGGATACGCGAGCCCCGCCAGCACGCAGGCCGTCACCGCACCCGTCACGGCGAACTTCCGGGTGTCGCGGTGGCTGTGCTGCCACATCGTGACGAGCAGGGCCGGCAGGACGACCAGCATGGTCTCCTTCGAGAGCACCGCGACCGCCGCCGCGAGCCCCGCCCCGAAGTGGTGCCACAGGTGCCGCCGCGGCGAGGCCGCCAGGCAGAACGCCAGCAGGATCCACAGCACGGCGATGTTGTCGAGGAAGATCTCCCGCTGCAGGACGACGGCCAGCGGCGACAGCCCGAACAGCGCCATCGCCAGCCCCGCCGCCCACCGCTGCAGCCCCAGCCGCCGCGCCAGCACGTACAGCAGCACCGCACTCACGCCCGCCGCCGGCAGCATCGCGTACCGCATCGGCGCCACGGACAGGGCGCCGGGCGAGACGAGCGACGGTATCCAGGTGACCAGGGCGAGCTGGATCCAGCCGAGCGGAGGGTGGTCGTACCAGTAGGTGTAGTGGGCCAGGCCCCTGCCCTGCTGGACGGCCCAGGCCTGGGCGAGGTACGTGCCCTCGTCGTCGCCGGGTGCCGGGAAGCCGGCCGCGTTCCAGCCCTGGACGAGCAGGACGACGGCCAGCACCCCGCCGCACACCAGCAGCCCGGGCCGGGCGCCGCGGAGGCGGACGGCGACGGGCCGGGCCGCGACCGGCACGGGCCGCGGCGGGGCCGCGGTGCCGGTCACGACATCACGTCCTCTGCGGCGAGATGGGCCCCGACGTGCCGCGTCAACTCCCAGTCGCTGCGCCCCCGCTGCTCCCGCCAGACGGCCCGCACCGCGGCCCCGGCCAGCAGCAGCTGGTAGCAGGGCCCGCCGACGACGAGCTTGGCGTAGTGCACCGGGCGGATGCGCAGGCCGTACTGCACACCGAAGTCGTGCAGCCCGACGACCTCGAAGACGAAGGTCACCAGGGCGGTGACGAGCGGCAGGAAGGTCACCACGGCGACCCCGGACGGGACGTCGGCCAGCAGTGCGACGAGGACGTTCAGCGGGATGACGACGCCCGTGAAGGCCTGGAAGAACGGCGTCATCAGGGTGTGCCGGGCGAGCATCCGCTGCCCGAACGTGGGCAGTCCGTGCCAGTCCTTCTTGCGGTAGACCTGCAGGAACCCCTGGTTCCAGCGGGTGCGCTGCTTGAGCAGGCTCAGCAGGCTGCCGGGCGTCTCCTCGCGGGTGACCATCTCGGAGTCGTACGCCACCACCACCCGCTTGCCCGTGCTGGACAGCCGCACCCCCAGGTCGCAGTCCTCGGCCAGGCACTCCGGGTCCCAGCCGTCCGCCGCGCGCAGCACGTCGGTGCGGACGAAGACGGTGTTGCCGCCGAGCGGGATGAAGCCCTTCGCGGCGTGCAGGTGCAGCCGGCTGCGGAACCAGAAGAAGTACTCCAGGCAGTTGCGCAGGCTGTACCAGCTGGAGTGGAAGTCGATCAGCTGCACCCCGCCCTGCACCACGTCCGCCCCCGTCGAGCGGAAGGCGTGGTCGACGTGGGCGAGCAGCTCCGGGTGCACCTGGTCCTCGGCGTCGAAGACCCCGACGACCTCGCCCCGGCAGTGCGGGAGCGCGGTGTTGAGCGCCTTGGGCTTGTTCTTCCTCTCGTGCGTGTCGACGACGACCCGCACCCGGTCCGGGGCCGCGGCCTCCGTCCTGCGGGCCACCTCGGCCGTCTCCGGGTCGTCGTGGCCGACGATCACCAGGATCTCGAAGCGGCCGTGCGTGGACTCCAGCAGCCGGGTGACGGTGTGCTCCAGGACGGCCTCCTCGTGCCGGGCCGGCACGAGGAGCGAGAAGGACAGGGCGCCCTCGCCGCTGGGGCGTTCGAAGCGGGTGGCCGCGAGCGTCTCCGGTGTGCGCCAGGCGTGCATCTGCCACCAGAGCGTGAACGCGGCCAGCCAGAACAGCGCGAGCGAGACCGCGCAGACCAGCAAGGAAGTGACCAAAGAATCCCCCCGAGAATCCCCCTGGTTGTCGCTGGGGAGAGAGTAAGGGGGGAAGGTGAAGCTCAGGTGGGGGAATCGGCAATCCTGTGCATGTCCATGAACATCCTCCGGAAGAGGGTGAGTTGATTCCGGATGCGGCTGTCCGGAGGCCGTCTTCCGCTGGGCCCGCCGGGGTGGAAAACTTCCCTGTATGGGTGCGTTGAGGTGCTTACGCGTCCCACGGGCGCGGTACGCGGCCGTCGCCATCGCCCTCACGGGCGCGGCCGCCGCAACACTCGTCGGCTGCGATCCGGCCGGCGGGCTCGATTCGGTGAACGTCGCCGTTGTCACCGGCAAACAGGCCACCGGCCAGCTGGAGCACAGCGGGGTGCACGTGGCCTATCTGACGTGCCAGGGCAAGGCGACGAGCAGCGCCCCGGCGAGCGGCAGCGGTTCGCCCGCGCCCGTCACCGCCGTCGGCGTGGACTGCGAGGGGCAGACCTCCGACGGCAAGAAGATCGTCGTCTACGGCACGGTCACCGGCATCAGTGGCGACGCGTGCGTGCGGGGCAGGCTGACGGGCAAGGTCGACGGGAAGACCAGGTTCACGGTGACGGTACTGGGCGACTGCTCCAAGGCGAGCACCACCGCCCCGGCCACCCCGGGCTCGTGGACCCCCTGGACCCCGCCGGCCCCGTCCCAGGAGCAGCCGCAGCCCGGCTGCAGCTGCCCGCCGACCGAGCCGGCCCGGCCCTCCCCGAGTTGCAGCAGCACCTTCCACGGCAAGTGAGCCCGGACCGACGGCCTGCGGACCCCGTGATCACGGCCTCGTGCGGGCGGCCCGGTAACATCCGGTCCGTACGAGCCGACGACCCGGGAGGAGCCCACCGGTGGCGGGAGAACCGCAGGCCGACTGCCTGTTCTGCAAGATCGTCGCGGGGGAGGTGCCGGCGACCGTCGTCCGCGAGACCGAGACGACCGTGGCCTTCCGCGACATCAACCCCCAGGCCCCCACGCACGTTCTGGTGATCCCCAAGGTCCACTACCCGGACGCCGCCTCCCTCGCCGCCGCCGAGCCGCAGGTCATGGCCGACATACTGCGCGAGTCCGGCGGGATCGCGGCCGACGAGAAGGTGGACGGCACGGGCTACCGGGTCGTCTTCAACACCGGGGCCGGCGCCGGGCAGACCGTCTTCCACGCGCACCTGCACGTGCTCGGCGGCCGCGGCCTCAACTGGCCGCCCGGATAGTCCCCGTGTCCGTACGCGAACTCGTCGTCCTCGGCACCGCCAGTCAGGTGCCCACCCGGCACCGCAACCACAACGGATACGTCCTGCTCTGGGACGGCGAGGGCCTGCTCTTCGACCCCGGCGAGGGCACCCAGCGCCAGATGGTGCGCGCCGGGGTCGCCGCCCACGACCTCAACCGGCTGTGCGTCACGCACTTCCACGGCGACCACTCGCTGGGCCTGGCCGGGGTCATCCAGCGCATCAACCTCGACCGCGTCCCGCACCCGGTCACCGCGCACTACCCGTCGAGCGGCCGGCGCTTCTTCGACCGGCTGCGCTACGCCACGGCCTACCGCGAGACGGTGCAGCTGGAGCAGCAGCCCGTCTCCGGCAAGGGCGCCGTCCTGGTGGACGGCCCGTCCTACGTCCTGGAGGCGCGGCGCCTGTCGCACCCCGTCGAGTCCTACGGCTACCGGCTCGTCGAGCCGGACGGCCGCCGGATGCTGCCGGGGCTGCTGGCGGAGCGCGGCATCTCCGGCCCGGACGTGGGCCGGCTGCAGCGCGAGGGCGAGGTCCGCGGTGTCACGCTGGACGAGGTGAGCGAGGTGCGGCGCGGCCAGCGCTTCGCGTTCGTGATGGACACCCGGCTCTGCGAGGGCGTCTACGCGCTCGCGGAGGGCTGCGACATGCTCGTCATCGAGTCCACGTTCCTGGACGAGGACGCCCCGCTGGCCGTCGAACACGGCCACCTGACAGCGGGCCAGGCCGCCCGCGCGGCGGCGGAGTCCGGGGTCCGGCACCTGGTGCTCACGCACTTCTCGCAGCGGTACGACGACCCGACGGCCTTCGAACGCCAGGCGCGTGCCGCGGGCTTCGAGGGCGAGCTGACCGTGGCCAAGGACTTGATGCGGGTGGCGGTGCCGAAGCGGCGGTGACGTGCCCCGAAGGGGCGCGGGGCTCTGTCGAATATGCGGCTCCGCCGCGTGAGCGCGACCAGCCACGACGAGCCCGCAGCCGACGGACGGGGCACCTAGGGCGTGTCCGATGGGTCAGCACAGGCCCTGCGGCTCCCCCAGCTACCGCTGGGGGTACCCCCAGCACGGCGCCTCGCCGCGTTGTCGCATCACCCGAGTACGCCCAGTACGCGGATGATGCTCCGCCTTGCGATGCTCCCCCAGCTACCTCCCCCCAGCTACCTCCCCCCAGCTACCGCTGGGGGTGCCCCCAGGAGGTGCCCCCAGCACCGGACGCCGCGGGGCCTGCACTGACCCATCGGACACGCCCTAGTTCACCGGCACGAACCCGTGCGCCAGCAACGCCGCGTCCACCCGGCTGCTGACGCCGCACTTGGTGTAGATGCTCGTCACATAGGACTTCACCGTGGCGAAGGTGAGTCCGAGCCGGGTCCCGATCTCGCGGTTGGTCAGCCCCCGCCCGATCAGGGCCAGTACGTCCCGCTCACGCGGCGTCAGCCGGGGCGTTGCACCGGCTGACGCCCGCCGGGCTAGGGCGGGCGGGATGACGAGCGCCCCGTCGGCGGCGACGTACAGCGCGTGGACGAGGCTCGACGGCCGCACCCCCTCCGGGACGACGCTGGCCGGCACCGCCTGGAGCAGGGCCGGCGACAGCCGGGCCGGCTCTCCCAGCAGGACCATGGGCGCGACGTCACGGCCCGCGGACCGCACGCGGGGCCGGAGGCCGGCCAACTCATCCGCGAGCCCGGGCAGTTCCGCCGCCGCCAGCACGACGTCCACGGAACCGCCGAGCAACGCCGCCCTCATCTCCGCCGCCGTACTCGCCCATTCCGCCGTCACGCCGCCTGCGGACCCCAGCGCGGCCGACAGCGATTCCCGCGCGAGCGCACTGTGATGGACAACAGCCACCCGGAGCATTCCGTTCCCCCGTAACTCCACGTCAGCCCCCGGTCGTTGGCGGCCGACACCGGCATCACGGTATGCGGAGATCCCGGGAAAGTCACCAAGATCCCGTGCGGTTGACCGTCGTACGGCTTCGGGTGAATTGCCCCGGCTACCCGGCGGTTCCGGCCGGACGGACAGGGGCGGAGGGCCGTGGCGGCGGCCCCCGCCCGACCGGCAGAGTCCAGCTCCGTCCTCAACCCAGGGAGTCAGTGACCCATGAAGTCGAAGCGCACCCTTGCCGCGGTCGCGGCCGTCGCCGCTCTCGGCGTCGCCGGCCTCACCGCACAGAACGCCATGGCCACCTCCGCGCCCGCCGCCCGGACGCAGCACCGGGTCGTGACCGGCACCGACGCGGACGGCCGTGCCCTGTTCGCCGGGATCTTCTTCCACCAGGGCGAGCTCGGCCGGAAGCTGAGCCGGTCGCAGGATTTCGCAGTGCCGCACGAGGCCGTCGAGAAGAACAACGCCCCCGGGTCGCGGCAGGAGGCCGCCCGGGTGCTGGAGACGATCGGCAAGCAGCAGCCCGGATTCTTCGGACGCTTCTCCGCCGAGGTCCGGTCCGGGAACCCCCTGCGGGTCGACACCGGTGTCCGGAGCGGCCATGAGGCCCTGACCCGCTTCGTCAAGAGCGCGGACCCCGGCACGTCCGGTACCGACAAGGGCACCCTCACCGTGGCCAACGTCATCCTCGTCTTCCCGATCGCCGTCTCCCCGGTCCTCGCCACGGCGAACCAGACCCCGGCCAGGGCCACGGTCTCGAAGAACTCCGGTCTGACGACGCAGCAGGACGACTCGGGCCGGCTGGCCGGGGACCGCCAGGTCGCCGCGCTGACCAGGCTGCTGGCCTCCTGAGGACGGGCCGTCGCGCGTGAGGATCGTCGACGGATTCCCTCTGGCCTGCGACGAACCGGCCGAGCGGGTGCGCGTGCCGCGCCGCTGGGTCGTCCTGGCCGCCGTGGCCTGGACCGTCGTGACGGTGTACGTCGCCCAGAGCTTCCTGCCCGGGAACGTCGTCCGGCTCCCCGGGCAGGAGGGCGCGCGCAAGGCCTCCTCGGTGGTCGCCCCGCAGGGCTGGGCCTTCTTCACCAAATCGGTGAAGAGCCCGGACTTCGTGCCCTACCGGCTGCGGGCCGGGCACTGGGAGAGCGCCGCGCGGGGCCCGCATGCCAAGCCGTCGAACAGCTTCGGCCTGGACCGCGCCTCCCGCGCCCAGGGGATCGAAATCGCCCTGCTGGCACGGCTGGACGGGACCCGCTGGTCGGACTGCGGGAGTGCCGCCTCGGTGGCCGAGTGCCTCGGGCGGACTCCCGTGTCCGGCCGGATCGTCAACCCTTCCCCGGCACCGACCCTCTGCGGCCGTGCGGCGGTGGTGCAGGTGCACACGGTGCCGTGGGCCTGGCGTGACCTCACGCCGGGGGACTTCCTGCCGGACAGGGCGGCCGTATGGGAGGTGACGTGCCGGTGAGGGTACGGGAGATCGTCACTCCGTGGACGAACGTGTACGGCCTGGCCCGGACCCTCGTCGCGCTGGGCACCGCCGGCACGCTGGCGGCATCGGGCGCCGACACGCTGTTCCGGCCGGTCGCCGGCACCGGGACGTACCCGCTGTGCCAAGGGGCCTCGGCAGGCAGCCTCTTCTGCCTGGCACCGGAGAGCCATTCCGGTCTGACCTGGCTGAAGTGGGGCTGCGTCGCAGTCCTGCTGATCGTGGCCTCGGGGTGGCGCCCCCGGTTCACGGCGCTTCCCCATCTCTACGTCAACTACAGCGTCTACACCGGAATCGCCGTCGTCGACGGCGGCGACCAGATCGCCCTGATCCTCTCGGTGCTGTTCGCCCTGCCCGCGCTGGGCGACGCCCGGTGCCTGCACTGGGAACAGCCCCGGGAGCCGGCCGGACGGCTGTGGGCCCTGCTCGGCACCAGCGGGCTGGTCGTGCTCCGGCTGCAGATGTCCGTCCTCTACTTCCAGGCCTGCGTGGCCAAGCTCCCCCACGCGGAATGGGCCGACGGCACGGCCATGTGGTACTGGTCGCGCCATCCGGCGTTCGGGGCGCCGCCCTGGCTGGACGCCGTCGTCAGGCCCGTGGTCGCCACGTCCTGGGGCGTGGCGCTGATGACCTGGGTGCCGCTGGTCATCGAAATGTCCCTGGCCGCCGCACTGTTGCTGCCCCGGCGCGGACGGTGGTGGGCGATGGCCGCCGGGCTGCTGTTCCACCTGGCCATCGCCGTGATGATGGGCCTCTGGAGCTTCGCGCTCGCCATGGCCGGAGGCATCGTCGTGCTGTGCATGCCGCTCGGCTCGGCGATCCGGTGGCGCAGCCGGATGCCCGTGGCACCTCCGGCGGTTGAACAGTCTCGCCGCACCGTTTCCGTGTGACTCCGGCTGCAGTGCCCCGACCGACGTCACGTGGTGGCCGGTCGGGGGCCGAGACGGGCGCGGGTCAGGGGAAGACGACCACCGAGCGGAGCACGTCCCCGGCGTGCATCCGCTCGAACGCCTTCTCCACCTCGTCGAGTTCGATCGTCTCCGTGACGAACGCGCCGAGGTCGATGCGCCCCTGCCGGTGCAGGTCGATCAGCATCGGGAAGTCCCGCGAGGGCAGGCAGTCCCCGTACCAGGAGGACTTGAGCGCGCCGCCGCGCCCGAAGACGTCCAGCAGCGGGAGCTCCAGTTTCATCTCCGGGGTGGGCACGCCGACCAGGACGACCGTGCCGGCCAGGTCGCGGGCGTAGAACGCCTGCCGGTACGTCTCCGGGCGGCCGACCGCGTCGATGACGACGTCCGCGCCGAAGCCGCCCGTGAGCTCGCGGACGGCCTCGACGGGGTCGGTGGTGCGGGAGTCGACCGTGTGGGTCGCGCCCATGCCGCGTGCCGTCTCCAGCTTGCGCTCGTCGATGTCGACGGCGATGATCCGGGCCGCCCCGGCCAGCCGCGCGCCGACGATCGCGGCGTCGCCCACGCCGCCGCAGCCGATCACGGCGACGGAGTCGCCGCGGCCCACCTGGCCGGTGTTGATCGCGGCGCCGATGCCGGCCATCACGCCGCAGCCCAGCAGCCCGGCCACGGCCGGGGACACCTCGGGGTCGACCTTGGTGCACTGGCCGGCCGCGACCAGCGTCTTCTCGGCGAAGGCGCCGATGCCGAGGGCGGGTGAGAGCTCCGTGCCGTCGGCCAGGGTCATCTTCTGCCGCGCGTTGTGCGTGCTGAAGCAGTACTGCGGGCGCCCGCGCAGGCAGGCGCGGCACTGGCCGCACACCGCGCGCCAGTTGAGGATCACGAAGTCGCCGGGCGCCACCTCGGTCACGCCCGCGCCGACCGCCTCGACCACGCCGGCCGCCTCGTGGCCCAGCAGGAAGGGGAAGTCGTCGTTGATCCCGCCCTGCTTGTAGTGCAGGTCCGTGTGGCACACGCCGCACGCCTGGATCTTCACCACAGCCTCGCCGGGCCCCGGGTCCGGCACCAGGACCGTCTCCACCCGCACCGGCTCGTTCTTCCCGGGTGCAACGACCCCGCGTACTTCCTGTGCCATGAACGGCCCCGCCCTTTCGTCCTCGTCACCGACCGTCGTCGATCCGCAACCACGGTACGCGCCGGGGGCACCCGGGCAGGTGAGGGGCCGGACACACTTTTCTCTGCGCGCGTAGATACCTCTTGACCAGTCCTTAACGAGGCCTTAATTTCGCGCTGCACCGTCCTTGCCCTCCCCAGGAGTCCCCCTTGCCGTCCTCCCGCTCGTCCCTGCGCGTCCGCATCGCCGCCCTCACCGCCGCCGTCGTCGCCGGCACCGGCCTCTACGCGGCGGGTGCCGCCACCGCCGACCACAAGGCGCCGCGCACGGACAAGGAGATCCCGAACCTCTCCAAGGTCGAGGACAGGATCAAGGCCTACTACGGCGACACGGTCGACAAGAACGGCCAGCACTACGCCTCGGCGGACAGCAACTACGCCAAGCAGCTCGCCGGGATCCAGAAGAAGGCCAAGGCCCAGCTGGAGCACACGCTCAAGAACAAGAGCGGCAAGGGCAGGCCGGCGATCGTCCTGGACCTGGACGACACCACGCTGCTGACCTACAACTACGAGCTCCAGCAGGGCTTCGCCTTCACGCCCGCCTCGCAGGACGCGTACCTGAAGTCCACCGACATGGCCCCGGTCTTCGGCATGCCGCAGCTCGTCAACTGGGCGCAGTCGAAGGGCATCACGGTCTTCTACGTCACCGGCCGCGACGAGCACCAGCGCGACTGGAGCGTCCGCAACCTGAAGAACGCGGGCTACAAGCCGGCGGCCGACGCCGCGCACTTCTTCCTGAAGAACAAGAAGACCCCGCCGGCCTACCTGTCGTGCGGCGCGAACTGCTCGACGATCGAGTACAAGTCGGGCACGCGGAAGCACATCGAGTCCGAGGGCTACCGGATCATCGGCAACTTCGGCGACCAGAACAGCGACCTGGCCGGGGGCTACGCGGAGCACACGTACAAGCTCCCGAACCCGATGTACTACCTGCCGTAGCGGAACCCCGGCTCAGAACCCCGCCTGCTCCAGGATCCGCCGGGCCACCACCGGCGAGTCCACCAGCGGGTGCAGGGCCAGGGCCCGCACCGCAGCGGTGCGGCTCCCGCGGAGCGCGGCATCGATGGTGCCGCGCTCCACGGCCTTCAGCTGCAGCATCAGCCCCAGCTGGTCCTCCCGCAGCGGGCCGCAGGCCATCGGTGCCGCGCCCTTGGCGCTGACCTCGCACACCGTCTCGATGACGGCGTCGGCGTCCAGCGCCGGCACCGTGCCGCCGTTGCGGACGTTGAGGATCAGCCGCACCCCCGCGTCCCCGGACACCGCCCGCATCAGGGCGAGGGCGACCTGGTCGTAGCCGCCGCCCTCCAGGTCGCAGGTGTCCCGCTCCCAACCGCCGCTCGCCGCGCGGCCGTCGGCCAGGTACGTCTCCTCGCGGTGCAGCCGCGCACGCTCCCAGAGCTCGCGCACCCGCCCCGGCGGGGCGCCGGCCGCCTCCTCGAAGAACCTGCCCTGCTGCTGGGCGAGGAACTCGCCGCGGGTCTCGGCCGCGGCCCGCGTCGCGGCCAGCGTCTCGCGGCGGAAGTAGTAGTAGTGCAGGTACTCGTTGGGCAGCGCGCCCAGCGTCTGCAGCCACCAGGCGCCGAACAGCCGGCCCTCCTCCAGGGTGCCCAGCGCCTGCTCGTCGGCCAGCAGCCCGGGCAGCAGTTCGCGCCCGTCGAGCGTCAACGACCGCAGCCAGCCGAGGTGGTTGAGGCCGATGTAGTCGTACTCGACCTCGTCCGGGTCGGCGCCCGCCGCCTTCGCCGCCCGGCGTACCAGGCCGACCGGCGAGTCGCAGATGCCGATCACGCGGTCGCCCAGCACCGCGGACATCGCCTCCGTCACCATCCCGGCGGGATTGGTGAAGTTGATGACCCACGCCTCCGGCGCCAGCGCCGCCACCCGCTCCGCGATGTGCACCGCCACCGGGATGGTCCGCAGCCCGTACAGCACCCCGCCCGCGCCGACGGTCTCCTGGCCCAGGACGCCCTCGCCCAGCGGGATCCGCTCGTCGCGCACCCGGCCCGCGGTGCCGCCCACGCGGATCGCGGAGAAGACGAAGTCCGCGCCGCGCAGGGCCTCGTCGAGGTCCGATGCGATCCGCACGGAGGGGGCGTCCGGTGCGGCCGCCGCCTGTTCGTCCAGAATCGCCGAAATCACTCTGAGACGGCCCGGATCCGTGTCGTACAGCACCAGTTCGTCACAGCGTCCGGGCACGCCGCGCCGGGCATCGTCCACCAGGGTCCGGTGCACCAGAGGCACCCGGAATCCGCCACCGCCGAGAATGACCAGCCTCATAGTCCGGAAGGTACACCGGCATCGGGCACACTGTCCGGACCCGCACCCTTGCATCCCCGAGAGGAGTAGCAAGCGAGCATGACGATCCCTTCCCCGCAGCCGTGCCACGCACAGCGTTTCGAGGGCGCCGCCCCCGTGCTGGACCCGCTCGCCGAGGTCCGCTCCGAGCAGGATCCGGCCACGGACGTCTACCTCACGGGCCCCGTCTTCCTCGACATCATCTTCACCGGCCTGGACTCGGCCCCGGTGCGCGGCACCGAGACGTGGGCGCGCGGCATGGGGTCGAGCCCGGGCGGCATCGCCAACATGGCCACCGCCCTGGCCCGGCTGGGCCTGCGCACCTCGCTCGCCGCGGCCTTCGGCGACGACATGTACGGCGAGTACTGCTGGGAGTCGCTCTCCCGCGGCGAGGGCATCGACCTGTCCCTGTCGCGCACCGTGCGCGGCTGGCACTCCCCGGTCACCGTCTCGATGGCCTACGAGGGCGAGCGCACGATGGTCTCCCACGGCCACGCGGCCCCGCCGCCGGAGGAGCCGCCCGAGTGCCCGCCCCCGGCGCGCGCCTGCGTGACCCTGCTCGTGGCGGGGAAGCAGGAGGAGTGGATCGCCACCGCGGCCGGCCGGGGCAGCCGGATCTTCGCCGACGTGGGCTGGGACGACACCGGCCGCTGGGATCCGGCCGACCTGGCCGATCTGCAGTACTGCGAAGGATTCCTGCCCAACGCCGAGGAGGCGATGCGCTACACCCGCACCGACTGCCCGCGCGCCGCGGCCCGCGCCCTGGCCGAAAAGGTGCCGCTCGCGGTGGTGACGATGGGGGCGCAGGGCGCGTACGCCGTGGACAGCGGGACGGGCGAGAGCGCCGAGGTGCCGGCCATCGCGGTGGAGGCGCTGGACCCCACCGGCGCGGGGGACGTCTTCGTGGCGGGCTTCGTCACCGGCACCCTCGCGGGCTGGCCGCTGGCGGACCGGCTGGCCTTCGCGGGGCTGACGGCCGCGCTGTCCGTCCAGGAGTTCGGGGGGTCGCTGTCCGCGCCGGGCTGGGTGGAGATCGCCGCCTGGTGGCAGCACGTGCGGTCGTTCGACGACCAGTCCCCGGCCACGCTGCGCCGCTACGCCTTCCTCGACGGGATCCTGCCCGCGGCGTCCCGGCCCTGGCCGCTGCGCCGGGCGGTGCCCACCCTGGGCTTCCGCCAGCCGTGACCAGCCCGTAAATCCCCTCCTGCCGCCCGGTGCACCGTCGTACCCTTGAGACATCAACGTTGCCGGACATGAGAAAGAGGGATGAGCAGGCCACAGTGCCGGCCCATGACTCAGACACCCACACGACCGCAGGCGACAGCCCGGTTCACCGTCCCGGCCAAGCACCCGATGGTGACGGTCCTGGGCTCCGGGGATTCGCTGCTGCGGGTCATCGAGAAGGCGTTCCCGTCCACGGACATCCACGTACGGGGCAATGAGGTCAGCGCGACGGGCGACGAGCGGGAAGTAGCCCTCGTCCAGCGGCTGTTCGACGAGATGATGCTGGTGCTCCGCACGGGTGCGCCGATGACGGAGGACGCGGTGGAACGCTCGATCGCCATGCTTCGGGACGAGGAGGGGGCCGGCGAGACCCCCGCCGAGGTCCTCACCCAGAACATCCTCTCCAGCCGCGGGCGCACCATCCGCCCCAAGACGCTCAACCAGAAGCGCTACGTCGACGCGATCGACAAGCACACGGTCGTCTTCGGCATCGGCCCCGCGGGCACCGGCAAGACCTACCTGGCGATGGCCAAGGCGGTCCAGGCCCTGCAGTCCAAGCAGGTCAACCGGATCATCCTGACCCGCCCCGCGGTCGAGGCCGGCGAGCGGCTCGGCTTCCTGCCGGGCACGCTCTACGAGAAGATCGACCCGTACCTGCGCCCGCTCTACGACGCGCTGCACGACATGCTCGACCCCGACTCGATCCCGCGCCTGATGGCGGCCGGGACGATCGAGGTGGCGCCGCTGGCGTACATGCGCGGCCGGACGCTCAACGACGCGTTCATCATCCTCGACGAGGCGCAGAACACGAACCCCGAGCAGATGAAGATGTTCCTCACCCGGCTCGGCTTCGACTCCAAGATCGTGATCACGGGCGACATCACCCAGATCGACCTGCCCGGCGGCACCAAGAGCGGCCTGCGTCAGGTCCAGGACATCCTCGACGGCGTGCAGGACGTCCACTTCTCGTACCTCACCAGCAGGGACGTCGTCCGGCACAGGCTGGTCGGCCGTATCGTCGACGCGTACGAGAAGTACGACACCCGCAGCAGCAACAACAACAGCAATGGCAACGGAAAGTAACTCCCGGTAACCCCATGGCAATCGACGTCAACAACGAATCCGGCACCGAGGTCGACGAGAAGGCGATCCTCGACGTCGCCCGCTACGCGCTCGCCCGGATGCGTATCCACCCGCTCTCCGAACTCTCGGTCATCGTCGTCGACGCCGACGCCATGGAGCAGCTCCACATCCAGTGGATGGACCTCCCCGGGCCCACCGACGTGATGTCCTTCCCCATGGACGAGCTGCGGCCCCCGGCCAAGGACGAGGAGGAGCCCCCGCAGGGGCTGCTCGGCGACATCGTGCTGTGCCCGGAGGTCGCGACGAAGCAGGGCGAGGAGGCGCCGACCAAGCACTCCATGGACGAGGAGCTCCAGCTGCTCACCGTCCACGGCGTCCTCCACCTCCTCGGCTACGACCACGAGGAGCCCGACGAGAAGGCCGAGATGTTCGGCCTCCAGGCCGCGATCATCGACGGCTGGCGTGCCGAGCACGGCATCGAAGGGCCCTCCCCGGCCCCCACGATCACGTGACCGGTCAGCTGATCACCGCTGCCGTCCTGCTGCTGGTCGTCGCCTGGCTCGCCGCCTGCGCGGAGGCCGGCCTGGCCCGGACCACCCGGTTCCGGGCCGAGGAGGCCGTCCGCTCGGGCCGGCGCGGCAGCGCCAGGCTGATGGCCGTGGCGGCCGACCCCACCCGCTACCTCAATGTGGCGCTGCTGGTGCGCATCGCGTGCGAGATGGCGGCGGGCGTCTTCGTCACCTACGTCTGCCTGCGGGAGTTCGACGCCACCTGGAAGGCGCTGACCGTCGCGATCGTGGTGATGGTCCTCGTCTCGTACGTGGCCGTCGGCGTCTCGCCGCGCACCATCGGCCGCCAGCACCCGCTGAACACCGCGACCGCGGCGGCGTACGTACTGCTGCCGCTGGCGCGGGTGATGGGCCCGATCCCGCAGCTGCTGATCCTCCTCGGCAACGCCTTCACCCCCGGAAAGGGCTTCCGCCGCGGCCCGTTCGCCTCCGAGGCGGAGCTGCGGGCCATGGTCGACCTCGCGGAGAAGGAGTCGCTCATCGAGGACGACGAGCGCCGCATGGTGCACTCCGTCTTCGAACTCGGCGACACCCTCGTGCGCGAGGTGATGGTGCCGCGCACCGACCTGATCGTCATAGAACGCGGCAAGACCATCCGCCAGGCGCTCACGCTCGCGCTGCGGTCGGGCTTCTCGCGGATCCCGGTGACGGGGGAGAACGAGGACGACATCGTGGGCGTCGTCTACCTCAAGGACCTGGTGCGCAGGACCCACATCAGCCGGGACGCGGAGAGCGAGCTGGTCTCGACCGCCATGCGGCCGGCGGTCTTCGTGCCGGACACCAAGAACGCGGGGGACCTGCTGCGGGAGATGCAGCAGCAGCGCAACCACTGCGCCGTCGTGATCGACGAGTACGGCGGTACGGCGGGCATCGTGACGATCGAGGACATCCTCGAGGAGATCGTCGGCGAGATCACCGACGAGTACGACCGCGAACTCCCGCCGGTGGAGGAGCTCGGGGACGGCCACTACCGGGTCACGGCCCGGCTCGACATCGGCGACCTGGGCGAGCTGTACGGCCTGGAGCTGGACGACGAGGACGTCGAGACGGTGGGCGGCCTGCTGGCCAAGGCGCTGGGCCGGGTGCCGATCGCCGGCGCGGTGGCCGAGGTCCCGGTCGAGGGCAAGGAACTCACCGCCCTCCGGCTCACCGCCGAGGCCCCTGCGGGGCGGCGGAACCGGATCGTGACGGTGCTCGTGGAGCCGGTTGCCTCCGGCGGCGGCGCGGAGTAGGGCGCCGTCACCACGGCGCCCCGTCAGGGGCGCGGGGAACTGCGCGATCAGCCACGACGCGCCCGCGGTCGAGGTTCTCGGGGCTGCGCCCCGGCCCCCTGGGGTTGTGCGCCGGCTGCAGGTTGTCGGTGGCTGATCGCGCAGTTCCCCGCGCCCCTGACGGGGCGCTTGGTCGCGCCCACGCGGCGGAGCCGCATATGTGAACAGCCCCGCGCCCCCTACGGGGCGGGGCACGACCTGGCCGAGGGGCGCGGGCGGCACGCCCCTATGCTCCGGGTATGACGGACACCCTGCCCCCCGAAGACCGCAAGCTCATCACGCTCGCCCGGGCGACCCGGGCCCGCAACGGCGTCGCCGAGGGCGCGGCCGTGCGCGACGAGACGGGCCGCACCTACGTCGCCGGAACCGTCGCCCTCGACTCGCTGCGGCTCAGCGCGCTGCAGACGGCCGTCGCCATGGCGGTGGCCAGCGGTGCCACCTCCCTGGAGGCCGCCGCGGTGGTCTCCGAGGCGGCGGCGGTGCCGGACGCGGACCGGGCGGCCGTGCGGGACCTGGGCGGCCCGGAGACGCCGGTGCTGCTGGCCGGGCCGGACGGCACACCGGGCGCGACGATCACGGCAGGCTGAGCCGCTGGTCCGCGCAGGCCGGGGGATCGGGGAGAATGTGTGGCATGGACAAGCCCTCCTCCCCCTCCCAGGCCCCTCACCGCGCGGGCTTCGCGTGCTTCGTCGGCCGCCCCAACGCGGGCAAGTCGACCCTGACCAACGCACTGGTGGGGACGAAGGTCGCAATCACCTCCAACCGCCCGCAGACCACCCGGCACACGGTGCGCGGCATCGTGCACCGCCCGGACGCCCAGCTCGTCCTGGTCGACACCCCCGGTCTGCACAAGCCGCGCACCCTGCTGGGCGAGCGGCTCAACGACGTCGTCCGGACCACCTGGGCCGAGGTCGACGTGATCGGCTTCTGCCTCCCGGCCGACCAGAAGCTCGGCCCCGGCGACCGCTTCATCGCGAGCGAGCTGGCCGGCATCAAGAAGACGCCCAAGGTCGCCATCGTCACCAAGACGGACCTGGTGGACTCCAAGAAGCTGGCCGAGCAGCTGCTCGCCATCCAGAAGCTGGGCGAGGAGCTCGGCATCGAGTGGGCCGAGATCATCCCCGTCTCGGCGGTGGGCGACAAGCAGGTCTCGCTGCTGGCCGACCTGCTGGTGCCGCTGCTCCCGGAGAGCCCGGCGCTGTACCCGGAGGGCGACCTCACGGACGAGCCGGAGCAGGTCATGGTCGCGGAGCTGATCCGCGAGGCGGCCCTGGAGGGCGTGCGCGACGAGCTGCCGCACTCGATCGCGGTCGTGGTCGAGGAGATGCTGCCGCGCGAGGACCGGCCGAAGGACAAGCCGCTGCTGGACATCCACGCGAACGTCTACATCGAGCGGCCGAGCCAGAAGGGCATCATCATCGGCCCGAAGGGGGCCCGCCTCAAGGAGGTGGGCATGAAGTCCCGCAAGCACATCGAGGCGCTGCTCGGCACCCCCGTCTACCTCGACCTGCACGTGAAGGTCGCCAAGGACTGGCAGCGGGACCCGAAGCAGTTGCGGCGCCTGGGCTTCTGAAGCTCCCCGCGCCCCTGACGGGGCGGTGCGTACCGTGCCCCGTAAGGGGCGCGGGGAACTGCGCGACTGGCCACAGCCGGCCCGCAGTCGAAGAACCGCGCTCAGGCCCCCTCCTTGAGCACCGACGTGATCAGCTCCCGCTGATCCCGCGTGAGGTGCGGGTCGGCCAGGTGGACGGACCTGCCGTCCACGTCGATCTCGTAGTGGAAGCCGTCCGGCACGCCCCGTGCCGGCCCCGACTCCCGCCCCGGCGCCAGCGCGCGGTGCGCCAGCGCCTCCAGGTGCGTCGCGTCGGGCCGGCCGGCCGTGTCCAGCTCGGCCCGGCGCTCGATGCCGGCGAATCCGCCGGTCCGGGTGATGACGATCCGCATGCCGCCATTCTGGCCCGCCGGGGGCCCGCGCTACGAGGTGGGGACCCCCACCTGGTGCCACGCCTTCAGCACGGCCTGCGCCGCGTCGCCCTCGCCGTAACGGGCCCGGGCCGCGGCCGCCGTCAGCCGGGCGAAGTCCGCGAAGCCCGCGTCCGCGGCCAGTTCGCCGCCGGTCAGGGTGTCGTACCAGATCTGCCCGGCCCGCTCCCACGCGTGCCCGCCCAGCGCCGTGGCCAGCAGGTAGAAGGCGTGGTTGGGGATGCCGGAGTTGATGTGCACGCCGCCGTTGTCGCGCGAGGTGCGGACGAAGTCGTCCATCGCAGCCGGCTGCGGGTCCTTGCCCAGGTGAGGGTCGTCGTAGGCGGTGCCCGGGGCCTTCATGGAGCGCAGGGCCACGCCGTGGATGGTGGGGCCCAGCAGGCCCTGGCCGATCAGCCAGTCGGCCTGCTCGGCGGTCTGGCCCAGCGCGTACTGCTTGATCAGCGAGCCGAAGACGTCGGAGAGCGACTCGTTCAGCGCCCCGGACTGGCCGTAGTACTCCAGGTTGGCGGTGTGCTGGGTGACACCGTGGGTGAGCTCGTGGCCGATGACGTCCACGGAGACCGTGAAGTCGCCGAAGATGACGCCGTCCCCGTCGCCGAACACCATCTGGTCGCCGTCCCAGAAGGCGTTGTCGTACTTCTCGCCGTAGTGCACGGAGGCGTTCAGCGGCATGCCCGCGCCGTCGATGGAGTGCCGGCCGTAGACCTTGAGGTAGAAGTCGAACGTGGCCCCGAGCGCGGCGTTCGCACGGTTGACCGTGGCGTCCTTGCTGGGGCCGTCGCCCTCGCCGTGCACCTTGGTACCGGGGAGCGCCGTCTCGTGCTGCTCGTCGTAGATGGTGCGCTGCGGCTTGTCGGGCAGCGCGCCCTCGGGGGCGGCCGCTGCGCCGCGGAGCGCGGTGACCCGGCGGCGGGTGCGCAGGGCGCCGTCGTGCTCCAGGGTGCGGCGCGCGGGCTCGTGGTGCCGGGGGTCCTCCGACTGGGCCAGCGCGTCCAGGATGTGCGGTGGAACGATGGTGCAGAAAACGCTCTTCACGGTGTCCATGAGCGGCAATTTCGCATCGGCCGCGGGGCTTGTCACTCTTCCGGACGGCGATTCCTGCAAACGAGTGGCCGGGCTCCGCGGGCCCGGCCCGTGTCCCGCATGCTGGAACACCCCTTTACACCGGGTGAGCCTCGGCTAGTGTGCTGTGCATCATGCGTTTCGGGCTGCTTCTTCTTAGCTGCCGCGGCGAGGGTCTGTAGTCGTAGGCCGACCCCCTCCCCGCGGAGTCCGGTGCTGCGTGCCGTGATGAGCGCAGGCCCGTTGGCCGATCCCTTCGCGGACACCACGAGGAGCCCTCCGCAGATGTCGCAGCAGCCCGAGCAGTCGAACGTGCAGTCCTCCGAGCACTCCGTCGGCCGCCCCACCCCGGTCACCGCGGCGACGGTGACCCAGCGCCCGTCCGGGATGCCGGTCCACAAGTACCGGCCCTACGAGGCCGTGGAGATCACCGGTCGCACCTGGCCGGACCGGCGCATCACCAAGGCCCCCCGCTGGCTCTCCACCGACCTGCGCGACGGCAACCAGGCGCTGATCGACCCGATGTCGCCCGCCCGCAAGCGGGAGATGTTCGACCTGCTGGTGCGCATGGGCTACAAGGAGATCGAGGTCGGCTTCCCCTCCTCCGGGGCCACCGACTTCGAGTTCGTCCGGTCGATCATCGAAGAGGACGCGATCCCCGAGGACGTGACGATCTCCGTCCTGACCCAGGCGCGCGAGGAGCTGATCGAGCGCACCGTGGAGTCCCTGCGCGGCGCGCACCGGGCCACCGTGCACCTCTACAACGCGACGGCGCCGGTCTTCCGCCGCGTGGTCTTCCGCGGCTCGCGCGAGCAGGTGAAGCAGATCGCGGTGGACGGCACCCGGCTGGTGGTGGAGTACGCGGACAAGATCCTGGGCGACGGGACGGTCTTCGGCTACCAGTACAGCCCGGAGATCTTCACCGACACCGAGCTGGACTTCGCGCTGGAGGTCTGCGAGGGCGTGATGGACGTCTGGCAGCCCGAGTCCGGCCGCGAGATCATCCTGAACCTGCCCGCGACCGTCGAGCGCTCCACGCCCTCCACCCACGCCGACCGCTTCGAGTGGATGTCGCGGAACCTGTCGCGCCGTGAGCACATCTGCCTGTCGGTCCACCCGCACAACGACCGGGGCACCGCGGTGGCCGCCGCCGAGCTGGCGGTCATGGCCGGGGCGGACCGGATCGAGGGCTGCCTGTTCGGGCAGGGCGAGCGCACCGGCAACGTCGACCTGGTGACGCTGGGCATGAACCTGTTCTCCCAGGGCGTCGACCCGCAGATCGACTTCTCGCAGATCGACGAGATCCGCCGCACCGCCGAGTACTGCAACCAGATGGAGGTCCACCCGCGCCACCCCTACGCGGGCGACCTGGTCTACACCTCCTTCTCCGGCTCCCACCAGGACGCCATCAAGAAGGGCTTCGAGGCCATGGAGGCGAGCGCCGCCGCGGCCGGGAAGAGCGTGGACGACATCGAGTGGGCGGTCCCGTACCTGCCGATCGACCCCAAGGACGTCGGCCGCTCCTACGAGGCCGTCATCCGCGTCAACTCGCAGTCCGGCAAGGGCGGCATCGCCTACGTGCTGAAGAACGACCACAAGCTGGACCTGCCGCGCCGGATGCAGATCGAGTTCTCGAAGATCATTCAGAACAAGACCGACGCCGAGGGCGGCGAGATCACCCCGCAGGAGATCTGGTCGGTCTTCCAGGACGAGTACCTGCCGACCCCCGGCAATCCCTGGGGCCGCATCGCCCTGCGCTCCGCGCAGACCACCACCTCCGGCGCGGAGGGCACCGACGTGCTCACCGTCGAGGCCGTCGTGGACGGCGCGGAGACGGTGCTGACCGGTACCGGCAACGGTCCGATCTCGGCCTTCGTCGACGCCCTCGCCGCCAACGGCGTGGACGCCCGGGTGCTGGACTACACCGAGCACACCATGAGCGAGGGCGCCGGGGCGCAGGCCGCTTCGTACATCGAGTGCGTGATCGACGGGGCGGTGCTGTGGGGCATCGGCGTCGACGCCAACACCACGCGTGCGTCGATCAAGGCCGTCGTCTCCGCGGTCAACCGGGCATACCGGGACTAAGGCCCCGTCCGGCGGTCAACCGGCCGCCACCGGAAACCACCGCATCCGGTGGGGACGGTGGCGGTTTCGGCCACCCCCGGTCGGAACTCCGCGTGGCGGGGTACTGACGCAGCATCACCGATGTGGCTAACATCACGTCAACGCGGCGACGAGGCCGTGGCGTTATGGAGGTGCGCCGTGATGCACGCGCAAGGCCGACACAGCCCGGACCGGTGTGTGGTGGGCGTACGCACCGTATGGCGCACCGTCGGCGACGGCGAGTTCTTCTGCCCGGGCTGCGGCGGGGACCGCAACTACCACCGGCGTACGGGCCGCCGCCGTCTGGTCGCGTTCGGGGTGCCGCTGCTGCCGCGCGGGCCGGTGGGCCCGATCGTCGAATGCACGGCCTGCCGCGGCCGCTTCGCGCTGGACGTCCTCGACCACCCCACCACCACCCGTTTCTCCGCGATGCTGCGCGACGCGGTGCACACGGTGGCCCTCGCCGTGCTGGCCGCGGGCGGCACGGAGGCCCGCACGGTGCGCCGGGCCGCGGTGGGCGCGGTGCGCGCGGCGGGCTTCGCCGACTGCAGCGAGGAGCAGCTGGTCACCCTGATCGAGGCGCTGGCCGCCGACACGGGCCGGCTGCCCGGCCGGTACGGCGGGAACGGCACGGTCTCCGGCCCCTCCGGCTCCTCCGGCCGCGACGGCTTCGACCCGTGCGGCACGGCCCTGGCCATCGAGCTGCACGAGGCCCTGGAGCCGCTGGCCCCGCACCTGGCCCCCGCGGGCCGCGAATCGATCCTGCTGCAGGGCGCGCGCATCGCCCTGGCCGACGGCCCGTACCGGCCCGCGGAGCGGGAGGTGCTGGCCACGGTGGGGCGGGCGCTGCTGATCTGTCCCGAGGACACCGACCGGCTGCTGGCGGCGGCGCGGATGCCGTCGTAGGACGGGCCGTGACCGCCACCGAATGATCTTGAACTGGGGTGCCGTGCACCGACATTCTCGGGCGCATGACCTCAATTCGCCTCCCCGGCGCGGCGGTGGCCGTCCTCGCAGCGGCAGCCCTCGTCGTCCTCGCGCCCCCCGCCCCCGCGTCCGCCGACACCGCGGACTGCCGCACGTACCACTCGGCCCGCACCCCGTCGAAGCTCACGCTGGAATGCGGGGTGCCCGGCCCCGAACTCCCGTACATGAAGCAGGAGGTGGAGCGCCGCACCCCCTTCATGACCCCCGCCCTGCAGGACGTCCACAGCTGCGGGGAGATCACCCAGCGGCAGTCCCTCCTCTACTTCGAGGCCCGCGACAAGTGCAAGGCCGTCGCCCACTACCTGGCGATCCACGGCGACTTCCGGCACTGACCCCGCCGTCCCGCACCGGCGGTCCGGGCCGCCCCGCCGGTGCGGGACAATGACTGCATGAGTCTGTTCCGCGACGACGGCATCGTCCTGCGTACCCAGAAGCTGGGAGAAGCGGACAGGATCATCACCCTCCTGACCCGCGGCCACGGCCGCGTCCGCGCCGTCGCGCGCGGGGTGCGGCGCACCAAGTCCAAGTTCGGGGCCCGGCTGGAGCCGTTCTCGCACGTCGACGTGCAGTTCTTCGCGCGCGGCGGCGAGCTCGTCGGGCGCGGTCTCCCGCTGTGCACGCAGAGTGAGACCATCGCCGCCCACGGTGGCGCGATCGTCACCGACTACGCCCGCTACACCGCCGGCACCGCGATGCTGGAGACCGCCGAGCGGTTCACCGACCACGAGGGTGAACCCGCCGTCCAGCAGTACCTCCTGCTGGTCGGCGGCCTGCGCACGCTCGCCGCGGGCGAACACGCCCCGCACCTGGTGCTCGACGCGTTCCTGCTGCGCTCCCTCGCGGTCAACGGCTACGCCCCCAGCTTCGGGGACTGCGCCAAGTGCGGCATGCCCGGCCCCAACCGCTTCTTCTCGGCCGCGGCCGGCGGAGTCACCTGCGGGGACTGCCGGGTGCCCGGAAGCGTCGTACCCTCCTCGGAGTCGCTCGGACTCCTCGGCGCACTGCTGACCGGGGACTGGACGACCGCGGACGCGTGCGAGGCGCGGCACGTCAGGGAGGGGAGCGGCCTGGTGGCCGCGTATCTCAGCTGGCATCTGGAGCGGGGGCTGAGGTCCCTGCGCTACGTGGAGCAGTGAAGGACGTACGAGGAGAAGTGGCAGTCATGGCACGACGGTTTCTGGGCCGCCCCCGACGCGATTACCGCACCCCCGAGCCGCACCCCTCGGGCGCGCGGCCGCCGAAGATCCCGGGCGAGCTGGTGCCCGAGCACGTGGCGATCGTCATGGACGGCAACGGCCGCTGGGCCAAGGAGCGCGGCCTGCCGCGCACCGAGGGCCACAAGGTCGGTGCGGAGCGCGTGCTGGACGTGCTCCAGGGCGCGATCGAGATGGGCGTGGGCAACATCTCCCTCTACGCCTTCTCGACCGAGAACTGGAAGCGCTCGCCCGACGAGGTGCGCTTCCTGATGAACTTCAACCGCGACTTCATCCGCAAGACGCGCGACCAGCTCGACGAACTCGGCATCCGGGTGCGCTGGGTGGGCCGGATGCCCAAGCTGTGGCGGTCGGTGGCCAAGGAACTGCAGGTCGCGCAGGAGCAGACCAAGGACAACGACAAGCTCACGCTGTACTTCTGCATGAACTACGGCGGCCGCGCGGAGATCGCGGACGCGGCGCAGGCGCTGGCGGAGGACGTGAAGGCCGGTCGGCTCGACCCGTCGAAGGTCAACGAGAAGACCCTCGCGAAGTACTTGTACTACCCGGACATGCCGGACGTGGACCTGTTCCTGCGCCCCTCCGGCGAGCAGCGCACGTCCAACTACCTGATCTGGCAGAGCGCTTACGCCGAGATGGTCTTCCAGGACGTCCTGTGGCCGGACTTCGACCGCCGCGATCTCTGGCGCGCCTGCCTGGAGTTCGCACAGCGGGACCGGCGCTTCGGCGGGGCGATCCCGAACGAGGCTCCTGCGGAGCAGGCCTGAAAGACGCCGGACGGGCTGACAATGTCAGCCCGTCCGGCGTTTGAGGACGAGCGGCGAAGCCGCGACAAGGGGGGCTGGGGGCGAAGCCCCCAGGGACGGTCACCCCTTCGCCGCGCACTCCCCGCACGTTCCGAAGATCTCGATCGTGTGGGCCACGTCCACGAACCCGTGCTCCTCGGCGATGGAGTCCGCCCACTTCTCCACGGCCGGGCCCTCGACCTCGACCGCCTTGCCGCACACGCGGCAGACGAGATGGTGGTGGTGGCCGCTGGAGCAGCGGCGGTAGACGGACTCGCCCTCGCTGGTGCGCAGCACGTCCACCTCGCCCGCGTCGGCGAGGGACTGCAGGGTGCGGTAGACGGTGGTCAGGCCGACCGAGGCGCCGCGGTGCCTGAGCAGGTCGTGGAGTTCCTGCGCGCTGCGGAACTCGTCCACCTCGTCGAGCGCGGCCGCCACCGCGGCCCGCTGCTTGGTGGCCCGTCCGCGTACCGGGGGACCGGCGGTCGCCACAGTTGCCTCCTCAAGCTCGCGTGAACACGCACTGCACGTGCTGCCACGCCAATTGTGCCAGGCCCGGCGGACGGAGCTGTACGGGTCGATCAAGGGGATCGGTCCGTACAGCTCCGCCCGCCGGGCCCGGCACGGTCATGATCGTCAGACCTGGACGTCGGCTTCCGGCGCCAGCGTGCAGCGCTCCGCCTCGGCGGTCCGGTCCGCCCGCCGTCTCGCCAGCGGGGTGGCGACGGCGGTGAGGGCGATGAACACGCCGATCGCCATCAGCACGATCGTCGCGCCGGACGGCACGTCCACGTAGTACGAGGTGACAGTGCCCGACAGGGTGACGAGCACACCCACGGCCACCGCCATGGCGAAGGTCGTCGCGAAGCTGCGGGCGATCTGCTGCGAGGCGGCCACCGGGATCACCATCAGCGCGCTGACCAGCAGCAGGCCGACGACGCGCATGGCGACGGTGACGGTCACCGCGGCGGTGACCGCGACCAGCAGGTTCAGCAGCCGCACCGGCAGCCCGGTGACACGGGCGAACTCCTCGTCCTGGCAGATGGCGAACAGCTGCCGGCGCAGCCCGATCGTGGTGAGGACCACGAAGGCGGCCAGGATGCAGATGGCGACGATGTCCTGCTGCGAGACGGTGGTGATCGAACCGAACAGGTAGGTCGTGAGGTTGGCGTTGGAGCCGCTGGAGGAGAGGCTCATGAGCATCACGCCGCCGGCCATGCCGCCGTAGAAGAGCATGGCCAGGGCGATGTCGCCGCGCGCCTTGCCGTACGAGCGGATCAGCTCCATCACCACCGCGCCCAGCACGCACACGGCGGTGGCCACCCACACCGGGCTGGTGTTGAGCAGGAAGCCCAGCCCGACGCCGGTGAGGGCGACGTGGCCGATGCCGTCGCCCATCAGCGCCTGGCGGCGCTGGACGAGGTAGATGCCGATCGCGGGGGCCGTGATGCCGACCAGGAAGGCGGCCAGCAGCGCCCGCTGCATGAAGGGGAGGTCGAGGATTTCCATCAGCTCAGCAGTCCCGTCCGGACGGGTTCCGCTGCCGGGTCGGCGTGCGGGTGGACGTGGTCGTGGCCGGGCAGCGCGTGCTGGCCCACGGCCTTGGGCGGGGGGCCGTCGTGCACCACGCAGCCGTCGCGCAGGACGACGGCGCGGTCGATCAGCGGCTCCAGCGGCCCGAGTTCGTGCAGGACGAGCAGCACGGTGGCGCCGCGGGCGACCTGCGTGCGCAGGGCCTCGGCGAGGACGCCCTGGTTGGCGAGGTCCACGCCGGCCATCGGCTCGTCCATGATCAGCAGTTCGGGTTCCCCGGCGAGCGCGCGGGCGATCAGCACGCGCTGGTGCTGGCCGCCGGAGAGGGCGTTGACGGAGTCCTTGAGGCGGTCCGCCATGCCGACGAGCTCCAGCGCCCGCACGACGGCCTCGCGGTCCGCCTTGCGGGTCGGGCCCAGCTTCGTGCGGGCCAGCCGCCCGGCGGCGACGACCTCGCGCACGGTGGCGGGCACGCCGCTGGCCGCGGTGGTGCGCTGCGGCACGTAGCCGACGCGCGCCCAGTCGCGGAAGCGGCGCTGCGGGGTGCCGAAGAGCTCCAGCTCGCCGCCGGTGAGCGGGACCTGCCCGACGACGGCCCGGACGGCCGTGGACTTGCCGGAGCCGTTGGCGCCGAGCAGGGCGACGACCTCGCCGCGCTGCACGGTCAGGTCGACGCCGCGCAGGACCGGGCGGGAGCCGAGCGAGGCGGTGGCGCCCCGCAGGGATATGACGGGCTGCTCCATGGCTGCTTCCTCCGTCTTCAGAGGCGGCCGGTGCAGAGACGGCCGGCTCACTTGGTGCCGAGCGCCTTCTGCAGTGCGGCCAGGTTGGACTTCATGACCTCGATGTAGTCGTGGCCGCGGGACTTGTCCGTGATGCCCTCCAGGGGGTCCAGGACGTCCGTCTTCACCTTGAGGTCGCCGGCCAGCGTCTTCGCGGTGCTGGGGTTGGCGATGGTCTCGAAGAAGACCGTGCTCACGTGGTGGTCCTCGGCGAGCTTGTGCAGCTCCTTCATCCGGGCGGCGCTGGGCTCGGACTCGGGGTCGAGGCCGCTGATGGCCTCCTCGGTGAGGCCGTAGCGCTCGGCCAGGTAGCCGAAGGCCGCGTGGGTGGTGATGAAGGTGTCCGAGGCGCGGTTCTTCAGGCCGTCGCGGAACGCGGTGTCCAGGTCGCCGAGCTTCTTGACCAGCACGTCGGTGTTCTTCGCGTAGTCGGCCTTGTGGTCCGGGTCGGCCTCGGCGAGGGTCTTGCCGACGCCCTTGGCGACCTCGGCGTACTTCACCGGGTCCAGCCAGACGTGCGGGTCGTCGCCGGGCTCGGCGTCGGAGTGCGAGTGGTTGTCGCCGGTGGAGTGGTCGTGGCCGTCCACCTCGGTGCCGTGCTTCTCCATGCCGGTGAAGGCGGTGGCGTCGGCGACGTGCTTGTTTCCGGACTGCTTGATGGCCGTGTCCACGGCGGGCTGGATGCCCTTGAGGTAGACGATGGCGCCCGCCTCGGAGAGCGAGCCGGTCTGCTTCGGGGTGAGCTCCAGGTCGTGCGGCTCGACGCCCGGTTTGGTCAGGTTGGTGACCTTGACGTGCTCGCCGCCGATCTCCTCGGCCAGGTACTGCATCGGGTAGAACGACGCCACGACCTGCAGTTTTCCATCCGCGGCGGTGTCCTTGCCGCTGTCTGGGGAGCAGGCGGAGAGGGACAGCAGGCCCAGCGCGGCCGTCCCGGCGACGGCGGTGGTCAGGGTTATTCGACGGCGGGACCGGGACGGTCGTTCGGGGCGTATCGGACGTACGTTCATGACACTCATTTTCAACAAAACTGGAAACGATTGTCAACAGCAGTCGCGTCGAGGGACGGGGTCAAGCCAAGGCCATAGCCGATTTGATGAGAGGGGGTGCCGCGCCGGTAACCTGAATCATTCGCTGTTCGTCGTCGCAATGAAGAGAGCACCGTGGCCGCCGACAAGATCGACACCATCGTCAGCCTGAGCAAGCGCCGTGGCTTCGTCTACCCCTGCTCCGAGATCTACGGCGGACAGCGTGCCGCCTGGGATTACGGACCGCTCGGCGTCGAGCTCAAGGAGAACATCAAGCGCCAGTGGTGGCGCTCCATGGTCACCTCGCGCGACGACGTGGTCGGTCTCGACTCGTCGGTGATCCTCGCCCGTGAGGTCTGGGAGGCGTCCGGCCACGTCGCCACCTTCTCCGACCCGCTGACCGAGTGCACCTCCTGCCACAAGCGCTACCGCGCCGACCACCTGGAGGAGGCGTACGAGGCCAAGCACGGCAAGCTCCCCGAGAACGGCCTCGCCGACGTCAACTGCCCGAACTGCGGCAACAAGGGCCAGTTCACCGAGCCCAAGCAGTTCTCCGGCCTGCTCTCCACCCACCTGGGCCCCACCCAGGACACCGGCTCCGTGACGTACCTGCGCCCCGAGACCGCGCAGGGCATCTTCACCAACTTCGCCCAGGTCCAGCAGACCTCGCGCAAGAAGCCGCCGTTCGGCATCGCCCAGACCGGCAAGTCCTTCCGCAACGAGATCACGCCGGGCAACTTCATCTTCCGCACCCGCGAGTTCGAGCAGATGGAGATGGAGTTCTTCGTCAAGCCGGGCGAGGACGAGCAGTGGCACGAGTACTGGATGGAGCAGCGCTGGAGCTGGTACACCGGCCTCGGCATGCGCGAGGAGAACATGCGGTGGTACGAGCACGCCGCCGAGAAGCTCTCCCACTACTCCAAGCGCACCACTGACATCGAGTACCGCTTCAACTTCGGCGGCACCGAGTTCTCCGAGCTGGAGGGCATCGCCAACCGCACGGACTTCGACCTCCAGGCCCACGCCAAGGGCTCCGGCCAGGACCTGTCGTACTTCGACCAGGAGGCCGGCGAGCGCTACTTCCCGTACGTCATCGAGCCGGCGGCCGGTCTGAACCGCGCCATGCTCGCCTTCATGCTCGACGCGTACAACGAGGACGAGGCCCCCAACGCCAAGGGCGTCATGGAGAAGCGCACCGTGATGCGCCTCGACCCGCGCCTGGCCCCGGTCAAGGTCGCCGTCCTGCCGCTGTCCCGCAACCCGCAGCTCTCCCCGAAGGCCAAGGGCCTGGCGGCGGACCTGCGCAAGCACTGGAACATCGAGTTCGACGACGCGGGCGCCATCGGCCGCCGCTACCGTCGCCAGGACGAGATCGGCACGCCGTTCTGCGTCACGGTCGACTTCGACACCCTGGACGACAACGCGGTGACGGTGCGCGAGCGCGACACGATGAAGCAGGAGCGCATCTCGCTCGACCAGATCGAGGGCTACCTGGCCGCTCGCCTGATCGGCTGCTGATCCGCAACGCCTCTTCCGCAGGCCCCGGTTCCCCGCTCGGCGGGGGCCGGGGCCTGCGGCCTTGCGGGGGTGGCACCAGGTTCACCCCCGGAACGGCAATCACTGCCATGGTGCACCCCTGACCTGCGCACCTACCGTGTGAGCCATGCAATTCGCCTTCCTCCTCCGCCCGTTCCGCGGCGCCGGCCGTGCCGCCGCCCTGCTCGCCGTGGGCGCGCTCGCCCAGCTCCCCCCGCTGCTCGTGCTCGCCCTGCCGTGGCTGCCCGGCGGGCCGACGGAGGCGCTGAGCGTGCTGGCGGCCGTCCTCGTGCCGTTCGCCGCGCTCGTGGCCGCGACGCCGCTGCTGAGCACGGTGCAACGGGCCCGATTCCGCACCCGGTCCGGGGTGGACATCCCCGCGCCGGCGCGGGCGGGCGGCGTGGCGCAGTGGCTGCGGTCGGAGGCCGCCTGGCGTCAGGTGCGCTACCACCTGGCGGTGGGGCCGCTGCTGGCGCTGGCCGGGCTGGGCGTCCTGCTGCTGTGGGCGGCGGCGGGGGCGGCGGCCACCACGTACGTCTGGATGTGGGCGGTGCCGCCCGAGCACCGCTACGTGTTCACCGTCGTCCAGGACGGCTACGTCACCGCCGCGGGCCTCGCCGCGCTGTACGCGGCCGCCTGGCTCTCCACGGCCGTCGCCCGGCTCGACGCCCGCGCCGCCGCGAACCGCCTCGGGCCCAGCCGCACCGAGCAGTTGACGCGCCGGGTGGCGGACCTGACCGAGCGGCGGGCCGAGGTCGTCGCCGCGACGGACGCCGAACGGCGGCGCATCGAGCGGGACCTGCACGACGGCGCCCAGCAGCGCCTGGTGTCGCTGGCGGTCAACCTCGGCCTGGCGAAGGCCACTCTGCCCGGTCTGCCGGACGACGCCCGTAAGGTCATCGACGAGGCCCACCGCGAGGCGAAGGAGGCCATCGAGGAGCTGAGCAACCTCGTCCGCGGCCTGCACCCGGCCGTCCTGGAGGACCGCGGCCTGGACGCCGCCCTCTCCGGCATCGCCGAACGGGCCCCGCTGCCGGTGCGGTTGACGGTGGACCTGCCGGAGCGGCCGGCGCCGACGATCGAGGCCGTGGCCTACTTCGTGGTCTCCGAGGCGCTCGCCAACGTCGTCAAGCACGCGCGGGCGAGCAGGGCGGATGTCAGCGTGGAGCGGATCGGGGAGATACTGCTCGTCGTCGTCTCCGACGACGGCGTGGGCGGAGCGGACTCCTCCGGGGGCACCGGGCTGACGGGTCTGGCCAAGCGCGTCGCGTCGGTCGACGGCACCTTCTCGATCAAGAGCCCCGCGGGGGGCCCGACCGTGGTGACTGTGGAGCTGCCGTGCGCGCTGTGATTGCCGAGGATTCCGTCCTGCTCCGGGTGGGACTCGTGAGGGTCCTGGAGACGGCCGGATTCGAGGTGGTTGCGGAGACCGGCGACGCCGAGACCCTGCTGGCCGCGGTCGACGAACACCGGCCGGATCTGGCCGTGCTCGACGTCCGCATGCCGCCGGGCTTCCAGGACGAGGGCGTACGGGCCGCGCTGGCCGTGCGCGCGCAGTGGCCGCGGACGGCAGTGCTGCTGCTGTCGCAGTACGTGGAGGAGCGGTACGCGACGGACCTGCTGACCGGCGAGACGGCGGGCCTCGGCTACCTGCTCAAGCAACGGGTCGCGGACGTCGAGGAGTTCATCGAGGCGGTGCGGCGCGTGGCTGCGGGCGGCACGGCGCTGGACCCGCAGGTGGTCTCGCAGCTCCTGGTGCGCCGCCACTCCGACCCGCTGGACCGCCTGACCGCCCGCGAGCGCGAGGTCCTGGCCGCGATGGCGGAGGGCCGCTCCAACGCGGGGATCGCGGAGCGGCTGGTGGTGAGCGAGAGCGCGGTGGCGAAGCACATCAACAGCATCCTGGCGAAACTGGACCTGCCGAGGGCGGATGCGGACCACCGCCGGGTGCTGGCGGTGCTGCGGTTCCTGGGTGTGGGGTAGCGCCCCGTCACCTGCGGGCGCGTTGTGGCTGGTCGCGCAGTTCCCCGCGCCCCTTACGGGGCACGGAACCCCGGTCGCGCCCCGTAAGGGGCGCGGGGAACTGCGCGAGCAACCGCACATGACCCGCACCCGAAAACTCAGCGACGCAGCCCCCGCAGCAGCAACGCACAAACGGCCTCGAACGCCCCGTCGATGTCGGGCAGTGCCCATTCCTCCGCATAACCCGGGTCATGGAAACGGCAAGTGCCGTCCCACAACGCCCGCGCCGTGACGGCGGGGTCGTCCGAGACGAACTCCCCGTCCCGCACGCCCTCTTCGACGATCCCGGCCAACTGGCCGATCATCGTCTCGATGTGCCGCTCGACGGTGCCGCTGTTCTCGCCGGCGAGCACCATGTAGGTGGCGAACAGCTCAGGATCGTCACCGGCCTTGCGCCGCTTCGCGGCGAACAGCCCGGCGAGCCACGCCTGCAGCCGCACCCCCGCAGGGGCGTCCCCTTCCGCGACGGCGGACAGCTCCACGTGCGTCTTGCCGAGCCACCGGTCGGTCACGGCCTCCCGCAGCGCCGCCTTGCTGCCGAAGTGCCGGTAGACGCTGCCGTGGCTGACACCGAGCGCCCGGGCCACGTCGACCACCGTGGCCTTGGCCGGGCCGAAGCGGCGCAGCACGTCCTCGGTGGCCTCCAGGATGCGGGCGGGGGTCAGGGTCTCGGGCGCCATGGCGGTGGGACGGTCCTTTCGGTCGCAGTGGCAGTCGCTCGCCGACCGGTCGAGCGTAACCGGCCGTGCCCGCAAGGATTACCGCTCGCTGTCGAGGTGGGCCATCTGCGAGTCCGGGTAGCGCTCGCCCGCGGCGGCGCCGGCCGGTACGGCCTCCTCGATGGCGGCGATGTCGGCCGGGCTCAGGGTGACGTCCAGGGCGCCGAGCGCCTCGGTGAGGCGGCCGCGGCTGCGGGCGCCGACCAGCGGGACGATGTCCTCGCCGCGGGAGAGCACCCAGGCGATGGCGGTCTGCGCGACGCTCGCGCCCCGCCCCTCGGCGACCTTGCGCAGCGCGTCGGCCAGGTCGAGGTTGCGCTGGAGGTTCTCGCCCTGGAAGCGGGGGCTCATGCCCCGGAAGTCGTTCGCGGCGAACTGCGCGTCGCGGTTCATGTGGCCGCCGATCAGGCCGCGGGAGAGGACGCCGTAGGCGGTGATGCCGATGCCCAGTTCGCGGCACGCGGGCAGGATCTGCCGCTCGATGCCGCGGGAGAGCAGCGAGTACTCGATCTGCAGGTCGGTGATCGGGGCGGTGGAGGCGGCCCGCCGGACGGTCTCGGCGCCCGCCTCGGAGAGGCCGATGTGGCGGACGTGGCCGGCCTCGACGAGCTCGGCGATGGCGCCGACGGTCTCCTCGATCGGCACGTCGGGGTCGACGCGGGCGATGCGGTAGACGTCGATGTGGTCGACGCCGAGGCGCTGCAGCGAGTACGCGGCGAAGGTCTTCACCGCGGCCGGGCGGCCGTCGTAGCCGAACCAGGCACCGTCGGGGCCGCGCAGGGCGCCGAACTTGACGCTGGTGAGCGCCTTTTCGCGGGACGCGGCGGGCGCGGTGCGCAGGGCCTCGCCGATGAGCAGCTCGTTGTGGCCCATGCCGTAGAAGTCGCCGGTGTCCAGCAGGGTGATGCCGGCGTCGAGGGCGGCGTGGATCGTCGCGACGGACTCGGTGCGGTCGGCATCGCCGTAGAGGGCGGACATGCCCATGCAGCCGAGGCCGAGGGCGGAGATGCGGGGGCCGGTGGTGCCGAGGGTGCGGTGCTGCACGGGAACTCCTTCGGAGTGCGGGGGAGCGGGTACACCGACAGCATGACGCATGGAATGACAGATTTCAATATCTGTCATTCCATGCGTCATCGTGCGCCGGCCCCCGCGGCCGCCCGGCTCAGCGGATGGAGCGCGGCAGCCGCAGGCTCAGCACCACCGTGACCGCGGCCGCCACCAGCTGCACGGCGAGCGTGACCGTCAGGGCGTCCTGCATCCCCATCGAGGGCGCCAGCGAGAGGAAGAGCGTCCCGAGGGCGGCCACGCCCAGTGCCTGGAACGCCTGCTGGGTGGTGGTCACCACGCCGCCGCCGACGCCCGCCTGGGCGACCGGCACCTCGCTGAGCATCGTGCGCATCGTCAGCGGGAACAGCAGCCCCTGGCCCAGGCCCTGGACCGCCAGCGCCGGGGCGGTGTCCCAGCCGTCCAGCCCGTGCCCGCCCCAGTGGAAGGTCGCGATCAGCATCAGCAGACCGGCGCTCTGGAGCAGCGCACCGGCCGTCACCACGCGCCGCCCGTGCCGCGCGGCCAGCCGCGGGCCCGCCAGCGAGGCGACGAAGAACGCCAGGCACAGCGGCACCAGTGCCAGACCCGCCGCCATCGGGCCGAGCTTCAGCCCCTCCTGCAGCGCCACCGCGAGGACGAACATGAAGCCGCCCCAGCCCAGGCAGAACGGCATGACGACGGCCAGCCCGCTGCGCATCGAGTGGATCCGCAGCAGCGACGGCGGCACCAGCGGCGTGCGGCCGGCCCGCTCCGTACGCAGCTCCACCGCCAGGAACGCCCAGGCCGCGAACGGGAACACCGCCAGCAGCACCCACGACCACACCGGCCAGCCCGCGGCCCGGCCCTCGGTCAGCGGCAGCAGCAGCGAGATCAGCGTCACCGACAGCAGCGCGGTGCCCGGCCCGTCCACCCGCGTGGGGTGCTCCGAGCGCGTCTCCGGCACCGACCGCAGCGCCAGCACCAGCGCGACGGCCGCGACGGGTGCGTTGACCAGGAAGATCGAGCGCCAGCCGGTGCCCGCGATGTTCAGGGAGACCAGCACGCCGCCCAGCACCTGGCCGACCGCGCTGGTGACGCCGGCCGTCGAGCTGTACCAGCTCATCGCCCGGACCCGGGCCGCGCCGCTCGTCGTGGCCTGGATGCTCGCCAGCACCTGCGGCAGCAGCAGCGCCGAGGCCGCGCCCTGCGCGACCCGGGCGGCGACCAGTGTCCAGGCGTTCGGCGCGAGGCCGCAGGCCACCGAGGTGAGGCCGAACGTCACGATGCCCCACAGGAACAGCCGGCGGCGGCCGAACATGTCGCCGAGGCGTCCGCCGAGCACCAGCAGCACCGCGTACGCCACGCCGTAGCCGCCGACGACCATCTCCAACAGAGCCGGACCGGCGTGCAGGTCACGGTCGATCGTCGGCAGGGCCACGTTCACGATGAACGCGTCCACCATCGGCAGCGCCGCCCCGAGCATGACGGTCAGCAGGCCGAGCGGTGTCAGTACGGGCGCGGCGGAGGAGGACGGGGGGACGGGGGAGCCCACGCGGGGCCGGACGCTGGTTGCTATCGGGGTTTGGCTCACGGGTAAGACGATGGCCCCCTGCTCAGCCTGGTACCAGAGTGTCTTTATCCTGGTACCGGGACTACCTGGCACGCCGATGGGGCGTGCCGCACCCTGGAGGGCATGACCACGATGGTGCTGGAGCAGACCGCCGCACGGACACATGCGGACACAGCGGACGACGTACGGCGCGCGGAGCTCGCCGCCTTCCTGCGCAGCCGCCGCGAGCGGATCACCCCCGAGCAGGTCGGCCTGCCCCGCGGGGTCCGGCGCCGCACCCCCGGGCTGCGCCGCGAGGAGGTCGCGCACCTGGCCGCCGTCGGGGTCACCTGGTACACGTGGATGGAGCAGGCCCGCGACATCCAGGCCTCCGGGCAGGTGCTGGACGCCGTCGCCCGGGCCCTGATGCTCGGCCGCGACGAGCGCTCCCACCTCTTCGCCCTGGCGGGCGTCGCCGACCCGCTGCCCGAGGCCGCGTACGCGGACGTGCCGGAGGCGCTGCTGCAGATGCTGGAGCAGCTGGAGCCCTTCCCCGCCTGCGTGCAGAACGCGCGCTACGACATCCTCGCCTACAACCGCACCTACGGCCGCCTGCTGTGCGACCTCGACGCCCTGCCGCCGCGCGACCGCAACTGCCTGTGGCTCTCGTACACCCACCCCCAGTGGCGGGAGGCGCTCGTCGACCGGGACGAGACGATGCGGCTGATGACCGCCAAGTTCCGTGCCGCGATGGCCGAGCACGTGGCGGAGCCCTCCTGGAAGTGCCTGGTCAAGCGGCTCCACGACGCCTCGCCGGAGTTCCGGGAGATCTGGGCGCGGCACGAGGTGGTCACCGACCAGTCGCCCCGGACGAAGGCCTTCCAGAACCCCCGCGTGGGCCTGCTGCGCGTCAAGCACACCAGCCTGTGGCTCGGCCCCGGCCCCGGTCCGCGCCTGAGCAGCTACACCCCGGTCGACGAGGAGACGCACGGGCGGATGGAGCGGCTGCACCGGCTGGTGCTCGAAGAAGAGCAGGCCGGCGCTTCCGCCGGATGAGGGACAATGGACGGTCGTCCCCCTGTTCCGCACGACTCCCGCACGACCGAGGAAGCCTCTCCATGACGCAGCTCCAGATCGGCCCGCACACGGTGCAGCCGCCGGTGGTCCTGGCCCCGATGGCCGGGATCACGAACGCGCCCTTCCGCACCCTGTGCCGTGAGTTTGCCGAAGGCGTCGGCTGGGGGTCCGGGGGTTATCCCCCGGGAAAGCACAGTTCGGGCGGCAAGGGGCTGTTCGTCAGCGAGATGATCACGACCCGGGCGCTGGTCGAGCGGGACGCCAAGACCATGCGGCTGATCCACTTCGACGGGACCGAGAAGCCCCGCTCGATCCAGCTCTACGGCGTCGACCCGGTGACGGTCGGCAAGGCCGTCCGCATGATCGTGGACGAGGACCTGGCCGACCACATCGACCTCAACTTCGGCTGCCCGGTCCCCAAGGTCACCCGCAAGGGCGGCGGCTCCGCCCTGCCGTACAAGCGCAACCTGCTGCGCTCGATCCTGCGCGAGGCCGTGGGCAACGCCGGGTCGCTCCCGGTGACCATGAAGATGCGCAAGGGCATCGACGACGAGCACATGACCTACCTCGACGCCGGCCGCATCGCCGTCGAGGAGGGCGTGACCGCCATCGCCCTGCACGGCCGCACCGCCGCCCAGCACTACGGCGGCACCGCCGACTGGTCGGCCATCGCCCGGCTGAAGGAGACCGTCCCCGAGATCCCGGTGCTCGGAAACGGCGACATCTGGTCGGCGGAGGACGCCGTCCGGATGATGCGCGAGACCGGCTGCGACGGCGTCGTGGTCGGCCGCGGCTGCCTGGGCCGGCCCTGGCTCTTCGGCGACCTGGTGGCCGCCTTCGACCCCGCGGGCCCCGGCGCCCCGGCGGCGCCCGACATGGGCACGGTGGCCAAGGTGATGCTGCGCCACGCCGAACTGCTGGGCCAGTGGCTGGAGAACGAGGAACGCGGCGTCATCGACTTCCGCAAGCACGTGGCCTGGTACACCAAGGGCTTCTCGATCGGCTCGGAGCTGCGCAAGAAGCTGGCGATCGCCTCCTCGCTGGCCGAGCTGGACGCTCTTCTGAGCGAGCTCGACCTGGACCAGTCCTGGCCGGCCGGCGCGGACGGTCCCCGGGGCCGCACCTCGGGCCGCAACCGCGTGGTGCTCCCGGACGGCTGGCTCGACGATCCCTACGCGTGCGCGGTCGTCGGAGCGGATGCCGAACTTGACACTTCCGGGGGATGACGGGGGGGTTGGCGAGGGCGTGATTCTCGCCACCTCTGATAGGGGTCCCGCTCAGATGAGCGTTTGAGGCGGGCCTGCACCTTCCAAAGGGTGGCACTGCGTGCCACCCTTTGCGTCTTCACCTCTTGACCGCATCATGCGCGATTTCTCGACACATCGTGGTGCCTCGGATGCTTTCCGTGGTCTTGCCTTCAAGATGTGAAGGATGTCGGCGGGCGGCAGATTCGGCCATGCCACTTTCGATCTGCTGGCAGACGGGGTGATGCGCCCATCGTTCGCTCAAGTGGACCTCCTCAGATGCCTTCGATCTGGGTACGCTCCCCGCCGTCAGGGCAGCCCTCCCCACCTGCGTCCGGGAGGCACCAGTGAGGAGTCGAGTCCCGTGCCGGTAAACGAAGATCGCCAGAAGTTCGTCTACGACTTCACCGAGGGCAACAAGGAGCTCAAGGACCTGCTCGGCGGCAAGGGTGCCAACCTCGCCGAGATGACCAACCTCGGTCTGCCCGTCCCCCCGGGCTTCACCATCACCACCGAGGCCTGCAAGGTCTACCTGGAGAGCGGCACCGAGCCCGCCGCGATGCGCGACGAGGTCACCGCGCACCTGGAGGCGCTCGAGGCCGGGATGGGCAAGAAGCTCGGCCAGGCCGACAACCCCCTGCTGGTCTCCGTCCGTTCGGGCGCCAAGTTCTCCATGCCCGGCATGATGGACACCGTCCTGAACATCGGCCTCTCCGACGAGTCCGTGGGCGGGCTCGCGGCCCAGGCCGGCGACGAGCGGTTCGCGTGGGACTCCTACCGCCGCCTCATCCAGATGTTCGGCAAGACCGTGCTGGGCGTCGACGGCGACCTCTTCGAGGAGGCGCTGGAGGAGGCCAAGCGGGCCAAGGGCGTCGCGACCGACGTCGAGCTCGACGCCGCCGATCTGCGCACGCTGGTCGGGGAGTTCAAGGACATCGTCGCCAAGGGGACCGGCCGGGACTTCCCGCAGGACCCCCGCGAGCAGATGGACCTGGCCATAAGGGCGGTCTTCGACTCGTGGAACGGCGAGCGGGCCAAGCTCTACCGCCGCCAGGAGCGCATCCCCGGCGACCTGGGCACGGCCGTCAACATCTGCTCGATGGTCTTCGGCAACCTCGGCCCGGACTCCGGCACCGGCGTCGCCTTCACCCGCGACCCCGCCAGCGGCCACCAGGGCGTCTACGGCGACTACCTGCAGAACGCCCAGGGCGAGGACGTCGTCGCCGGCATCCGCAACACCATGCAGCTCGCCGAGCTGGAGCAGCTCGACAAGGCCTCGTACGACCAGCTGATGCAGATCATGGAGACGCTGGAGACGCACTACAAGGACCTGTGCGACATCGAGTTCACCATCGAGCGCGGCAAGCTGTGGATGCTGCAGACCCGCGTCGGCAAGCGCACCGCGGGCGCGGCCTTCCGGATCGCCACGCAGCTCGTCGACCAGGGCCTGATCGACGAGGCCGAGGCGCTGCAGCGGGTCACCGGCGCCCAGCTGGCGCAGCTGATGTTCCCGCGCTTCGACGAGAAGGCGAAGACGGAGATGCTCGGCCGGGGCATCGCGGCCTCGCCGGGTGCCGCGGTCGGCAAGGCCGTCTTCGACTCGTACACGGCCGTGAAGTGGTCGCGTTCGGGCGAGAAGGTCATCCTCATCCGCCGCGAGACCAACCCCGACGACCTCAACGGCATGATCGCCGCCGAGGGCATCCTCACCTCGCGCGGCGGCAAGACCTCGCACGCCGCCGTCGTCGCCCGCGGCATGGGCAAGACCTGCGTCTGCGGTGCCGAGGAGCTCGAAGTCGACACCAAGCAGCGGAAGATGACCGCGCCGGGCGGGGTCGTCGTCGAGGAGGGCGACGTCGTCTCCATCGACGGCTCCTCCGGCAAGGTCTACCTCGGCGAGGTCCCCGTCGTGCCGTCCCCGGTCGTCGAGTACTTCGAGGGCCGCATGCACGCCGGCGCCGACGACGCGGACGAACTGGTCCAGGCCGTGCACCGGGTGATGGCCTACGCCGACCGCATGCGCCGGCTGCGCGTCCGCGCCAACGCCGACAACGCCGAGGACGCCGCGCGCGCCCGCCGCTTCGGCGCCCAGGGCATCGGCCTGTGCCGCACCGAGCACATGTTCCTCGGCGAGCGCCGCGAGATGGTCGAGCGGCTGATCCTGGCCGACACCGGGGCCGAGCGCGAGGAGGCCCTCGGGGCCCTGCTGCCGCTGCAGAAGGCCGACTTCGTCGAGCTCTTCGAGGCGATGGACGGACTTCCGGTCACCGTGCGCCTGCTGGACCCGCCGCTGCACGAGTTCCTGCCGGACATCACCGAGCTGTCCGTGCGCGTCGCGCTCGCCGAGGCCCGGCAGGAGGCGCACGAGAACGACCTGCGCCTGCTGCAGGCCGTGCACAAGCTGCACGAGCAGAACCCGATGCTCGGCCTGCGCGGCGTCCGCCTCGGCCTGGTCATCCCCGGCCTGTTCGCCATGCAGGTACGGGCCATCGCCGAGGCCGCGGCCGAGCGGCGGGACGCCAAGGGGGACCCGCGCGCCGAGATCATGATCCCGCTCGTGGGCACCGTCCAGGAGCTGGAGATCGTCCGCGAGGAGGCCGAGCGCGTCATCGCGGAGGTGGAGCGTACGAGCGGGGTCCGGCTCGGGCTCACCCTCGGCACGATGATCGAGCTGCCGCGCGCCGCCCTGACGGCCGGTCAGATCGCGGAGGCGGCCGAGTTCTTCTCGTTCGGCACGAACGACCTCACCCAGACCGTGTGGGGCTTCTCGCGCGACGACGTCGAGGCGAGCTTCTTCACGGCGTACCTGGAGAAGGGGATCTTCGGGGTCAGCCCGTTCGAGACCATCGACAAGGACGGCGTCGGCTCGCTCGTCCGCGCGGCCGCCGAGGCGGGCCGGGCCACCCGGCCCGACCTCAAGCTCGGCGTGTGCGGCGAGCACGGCGGCGACCCGGAGTCGGTCCACTTCTTCCACGAGGTGGGGCTGGACTACGTGTCCTGCTCCCCGTTCCGCATCCCGGTGGCACGGCTGGAGGCCGGGCGCGCGGCGGCGGCCTCCGGCGGGAGCGACAGCCGGTAGCCGCTGAACACCGCGTTGCCGGGTGCGCCCCGTCAGAGGCGCGGGGAACTGCGCGAGCAACCCCCACGGGCCGCACCCGGCAGCGTACGGAGGCTGTGCGGCACTTCACCGTCCCCGGCCGCAGCCCGTCCGTGGCTGATCGCGCCCACGCGGCGGAGCCGCTGGGGGCACCTCTTGGGGGCACCCCCTGGGGGCACCCCCAGCGGTAGCTGGGGGAGGTAGCTGGGGGAGTCACAGCCCCGCGCCCCCGACGGGGCGCGGTCCGCACCTGGCCGCGGGTGGTAACCCGCACGTAACGCGTACGGCACCTTGGGGCGCCCACCGAGCCGGAGGCGGCATGGCGAAGGGGCGGCGCCCGTGCGGGAGCGCCGCCCCTCTTTACTCCCCCACCGGGAGTTGTTGCCGCCCGCATCGGCTCGGGCGGCAACTCGCATACTCAGCGGCCGCTTATTCGCTCGCCACCCCCCACGGGAACGAGCGGGGGCGGCCCCGAGTGCGTGAATAGCATTTCGCTTCTGCGATGTTCGCCGCGAGTCCTTTCAACTGTGGCCAAAAGGGCGTGGTAACAGCTCGTATCGGTGTGCATACTCAGTGAGCGGGGGGTGGTTGCGGATGTCTCATGTGGGGGTTTGGTGCTGCGTGTCCATTTCACTGGACTCGATCTGGCCCGGTTGCGCCTGGCCGGAGACCCGGACGTACTCTGGGAAACCGTTCTGAGCCTGCACCGCCTCAGGGACAAGCAAGGCGAATCGATCTACGGTGATTGGCGCTCGGAAACCCGTACTCGGTTGAATGGTGAAACGCGGCTCCTGGCCCCGCTGGTTCCGTCCCGGGGCTATTTCCCGGACTTCCTGACACCCCCGGAAGGGCTGGACGGACTGGAGTCCGGCATCGCCGCGCTGCGGGCCACCCCGGCCGAGCGGGTCCACGAGGAGCTGTCCAAGCTGTCCACGGTGCGCACGCTGCCCGCTTGGATACGATCGCTCGGCGAGGGTGACGCCCGTGCGTTCGGCAAGCTGATCGGCGCGCTCCACACCTATCACGAGGCCGCCATCGCACCCTACTGGACGCACATCCAGGGCCGGATAGAGGCCGACCGGGCCGTGCGCGGCCGGGCGTTGCTGGACGGCGGGGCGGATGCGCTGCTCTCCTCGCTGCCGCCCACGATGCGCTGGCGGGCGCCGGTCCTGGAGGCCGACTACCCCGTCGACCGCGACCTCTACCTCAACGGGCGCGGCCTGCTGCTGGTCCCGTCGTTCTTCTGTCGGCGCACGCCCGTCGCCCTGCAGAACCCGGACCTCGCGCCCGTCCTGGTCTACCCCGCCCGGCACATGTCGGAGCCGTCGGCGTGCGTGCAGTCCCCGCCGCGCTCGCTGGGCAAGCTGGTCGGCCACACCCGCTCCGCGGTCCTGGGGTCGATCGGGGGCGGCTGCACGACCAGCGAACTCGCCCGCAGGGTGGGGGTGTCGGCGGCCTCGGCCAGCCAGCACGCCGGGGTGCTGCGCGAGGCCGGGCTCGTGCTGACCCTGCGGCACGGCAGCGCCGTGCTGCACACGCTGACCCCGCTCGGTGCGGCGTTACTCCGCGGCGGCCGCCGCGGCCCGCTGGCGGAACGTTCCCCCCAGGTCACGATGCAGGCCTGGTCGGCTCAGAACGCGGGTTCGAGTCCTCGTATACCCTGACCGCGTCTGAACTGCAGGAACGGAGCACGCCGCCATGTCTTCCGGCCCGGATGTCACGGTCATCGTCGCCGCCTACAACGCCATGCCGTACGTGACCCGCAGCGTCACGTCCGTCCTGCGGCAGAGTCTGGGTGCTGGGGGTCCCCCCGGCGAAGCCAGGGGGAGCATCGAGCTGATCGCGGTCGACGACGGCTCGACGGACGGCACGGGGGAGGAGCTGGACCGCCTGGCGGCCGGGGCGCCCGGGATGCAGGTGGTCCACCAGCCGAACTCGGGCGGCCCCGCCGGCCCGCGCAACCTGGGCCTGGAACGGGCCACGGGCCGCTACGTCTTCTTCCTCGACGCGGACGACTATCTCGGCCCGGAGGCGCTGGAGCGCATGGTCGCCGCCGCCGACGAGAACGGCTCGGACGTCGTCCTGGGCCGGATCGTGGGGGAGGGCGGCCGCCGTGCCCCGCGCTCGATGTTCGGCCGGAACCAGCCGCGGACGGACGTCTTCGCCTCGCGCGTCTACTGGACGCTCAACCCGATGAAGCTCTTCCGGCGCGAGCTGGTCGAGCGGCTCGGACTGCGCTTCGACACCGGCCTGTCCATAGGCGAGGACCAGCCGTTCACGGCCACGGCCTACCTGGAGGCCGCCGCGATCTCGGTGGTGGCCGACCACGACTGCCTGTACTGGGTCGCGCGCGAGGACGGCAACAACATCACGGCGCAGCCGCACGGCACCCGGATGCGGATGGACCTCTTCCGGCGGATGACGGAGCTCGTCGCGGAGCGCGTGGAGCCGGGCCCCCGGCGGGACGTGCTGCTGCACCGGCACTTCGCCGTGGAACTGCGCGACGCCGTGCTGCAGTGGTGCCGCGAGCCGCACCGCGAGGTCCAGGCGAAGCTGCTGGCCGAGCTGGGCGACCTGATCGCGCCCCACTACGGGGAAGGGCTGGCGGCCCGCCTGCCCGCGGTGGTGCGGCTGCGCTGCCACCTGATCCAACGGGGTCTGCTGGACGAGCTGTTGACGCTGGTGCGGTGGGAGCTGGACCGCGGAGCGGCGAGCTACGGCATAACGACCGTGGCCGCTGCGGACGGTGAGGAGGAGGGGCTCCTGATCGAGGACGGGCGGGCGTACGCCCGTTACCCGTACTTCCGCGACTCCACCCTGAACATCCCCGACGACTGCTACGACATCACCTCCGAACTGCGCGTCCGGCACCAGGTCGCATCCGCGGACCTGGGCCTGGGCGGACTGCGCCTGACGGGCTGTGCGTCCGTCGACCGCATACCTGTCACCGGCACGACGGCCGCCCTGATCCTGCGCCGGCGCGGGTCCGGGGACGAGCGCCGCTTCCCCGTGCACGGGACGGACGGCGCCTTCGACGTCACGGTCGACGGCGCCTCTCTGCCGGCGGGCCTGTGGGACCCGACCCTGGCGGTGAACGCGGCCGGCGTCGCCAAGGAGGCCCGGCTGGGCAGCCGCCGGGCGGAGTCGGTGACGACGGTGACGACGACGGTGGTGACTGCGCAGGGCACGGCGGTTGCGCTCTACACGACGAAGCCGTACGGGAATCTCACGCTGGACGTGGGGGAGACGCGGCACGGGGTGCTGCCGCACTTGGGGGTGGAGGGGGTCTCCTGGGCCCCTGCCGGGCCCGCCACGCTGGCGGTGAACGTCCGCTGCACGCTGGCCGGTTGGCCGGCCGGCGCCCTGACGGTCCGGGCCGAGGGCCCGGACGGTGCGGAGGTCACCGTCCCCGTGGACGGGGACACGGCGCTGTTTCCGCTCGCGGAGGCGGGGGAGTGGCGCGTCGCGGTGCGCCTGGCCGCCGGGGGTGCGGAGTGGACCGTCCCCGTACCGCGCCGGCCGGGGCTCGGCGTTGCGCGCTGGAAGCGGCGCGGCTTGCCGTGGTACGCCAAGCCGCTCGCGGGGCGGGACGTATTGACCCTGCGGGTCGGGCGGGTTGATCTGTGGAAGGCGGTACGGGGGCGGTTGGGCTAGCCGATAGGTGCGCCCCGAGCGGGGATCACGTGATCCGGAACCGCAAGCGGCAGATCACCGCGTCCGTGTCGCGCCGCACCGCGTGTGCCACCACCGTGCCCCGTTGGTTCTGGAGCAGCCGCTGCCAGACGTGGGCCGGCTCGACCTCCGGGATCAGTACCGTCACCCGGTTGTCGGGGTGCTGCTCCGTCAGGTCGCGTACGTACCGCACGATCGGGCGGCCCAACGCACCCGCCTGGGCGGGCAGTTCGACCAGGCTCACGCCCGGGTTCCACAGCTCCCAGTCGCGGCGCAGCGACTCCGCGTCGGGGTGTGCGACCGTCACGGCCACGACCTCGTCGCCGAGCGAGACGGCGGCGGTCAGCGCCTTGCTCGTCAGGCGCGACAGCGACGAGACCGGCACGACGACCACCGAGTGGCAGCGGCGCGGCGGTTCGGGCACCCGGCCCAGCTCCAGGCGCTCGCCGATCCGGCCGTACGCCCGGTGCACCGCCTCGAAGGCCAGTACCAGCACCGGCAGCGCGAGGACGATCAGCCAGGCGCCCTCGGTGAACTTCGTCGCGGTGACGACCACCGTGGCCACGCCGGTGAGCACGGCGCCGAAGCCGTTGAGGAGCGCCTTGCCGAGCCAGCCGGCCGAGCGCTCCTGCCGCCAGTGGCGGACCATGCCGACCTGGCAGATGGTGAAGCCGACGAACACGCCGATCGAGAAGAGCGGTACGAGCGTGTTGACGTCGCCGCCGGAGAAGACCAGCAGCACCGCGGAGACAGCGGCCAGGGCGAGCACGCCGTGGCGGTGGACCTGGCGGTCGGCCTTGAGGCCGAAGACGTGCGGCAGGTAGTTGTCGCGGGCCAGCAGGGCCATCAGGACCGGCAGTCCGCCGAACGAGGTGTTCGCGGCGAGCGCGAGCAGGATCATCGTCGCGAACTGCACCACGTAGAACGCCCAGTTGTGGCCGAGCGAGGCGTCCGCGAGCTGGGCCAGGACGGTGACGCCCTCGACCGGCTGCAGGTGGAAGCGGCCGATGAGGACCGAGAGGCCGATGAGCATGATGCCGAGCAGGGCGCCCAGCGCCACCTCCGTGCGCTGCGCGCGCTTGACACGCGGGGCGCGGAAGGACGGCACCGCGTTGGCCACGGCCTCGACGCCGGTGAGCGCGGAGCAGCCGGACGCGAACGCCTTCAGGAGCAGCAGCGCGCCGACCGAGGTGGCGTTGTCGGCGAGCACCGACGCGTGACCGTGCGCGGCCGCGGTGCTGGCGGGGGCGCTGCGGAAGAGGCCCATGACGATCATGAGCAGGATCGAGCCGACGAAGACGGCCGTCGGCACGATGAAGGCCTTCGCCGACTCCACGATGCCGCGCAGGTTGACGGCCGTCACGACGACGAGGACGCCGAGGCAGAGCCACACCCGCTGGTCGTAGAGGGAGGGGAAGGCGGACGTCAGGGCGGCGACGCCGGCCGTCACGGAGACGGCCACGTTGAGCACGTAGTCCAGGATCAGGGAGGCCGCGGTGACCAGGCTGGTGCGGCGGCCCAGGTGCCGCTTGGCGACCGCGTACGAGCCGCCGCCGTCCGGGAAGGCGGCGATGACCTGGCGGTAGGAGGCGACGAGCACGGCCAGCAGGGCGGCGATCGCCAGGGTGACCGGCAGGGTGAAGCCGAGGCCGTGTGCTCCGGCGGCGGCCAGCACCAGGACGATCGACTCGGGGCCGTAGGCCACCGACGCCATCGCGTCGAGGGACAGGGCCGCGAGGCCCTGGGTGGCGGTGAGCCGGTGCCGGTCCTCGGCAGCGGGACCCGCGCCGGTATCCGGCGGTTCGGTGGGCCGTCCGTCCGTTTTGGCCAGCATGGACATGTCTTGTCGTACCTCCGTGACGTGGAACGCCCAGCGTGGGGCCGGGTTCCGGGGGTCGCGCCCGGCCTTGGCGGGGTCTTGTCGCGGTGCGGCGGTATCTTCACGTGATCTTGACGCCGGTGGCCGTCCGGCCGTAAGCGGAGCGTCAGGATTGGGCGACGTAACGTCAGTTTTCCGTCAATCTCCGGCGTGTGGGGCGGCGGCCGGCCCTACCGTCACGGCCATGGGACGGCGAGCAATGCTGCTGCTGCGACTGCAGGCGCGACATGTCCACGGCCGGTCGCCGGGCGCCGCCGTGCCGGCCTACGACCGCGGCTGGCGCCGCGAGGCCCGCGCCGCCTGGTGGTTCGGGCTGTGCCTCGGTGCCGTCCTCGTCCTCGCCGACCTCGCCCGCGGCAGCCTGGACTGGCCCCGCGGCGGCTGCTGGGCCACGCTCGCCGGCACCCTCGTCGCCGTGCTGCGCCCGGCGCGCATCACCGCGGGCGACGGCTGGCTGGCCGCCCGCGGGCTGCTGCGCGAACACCGCGTACGGACGGACCTGCTGACACAGGTCCGCCGCGCGGACGGGGTCGCCCCGCGGCTGGTGCTGCGCGACGTGACGGGCGGCCGGGTGGAGGTGGACCCGAGGGTCCTCGCGGCGAACCCGCTCCTGTGGCACCGCCTCGACACGGGGGCGCGCAGGGCGCGCGCCAGGGGATTGCTGCGGGGGTCAACTCCGTTGGCGGACGTGGCGGAACGGGTGGACGGCGAGGGGGCGCGGGCGCTGCTGCGGGCGTCGGGGCTGGAGTGAGTCCGGTACCGCCGGGGCTCAGCCGTACGTGATCCCCGTCAGCTTCTCCGAGGCCTCCCAGAGACCTCGCCCGGCAACATCGGACAGCGTCCACCGGGCCCGAACCGACCGCGTCGGCGCCCCGCGCCACAACTGCACCCTCGGACCGATGAATTCGTCCGGCCGCACCCCCGGCGCCGTCGCCGCGTACAGCGTCGGCAGCGCCCCGTCCTCCGCGCTCTGTGCGACGATCCGGTTCGCGACCTCGACGCCCCGCTCGACCCAGGCCCGTTCCTCCATGCGCGGCCCCGCCGTCGCGAGGTTGGTCGCCGCGTAGCCGGGGTGCGCGGCGACCGCGACGACCGGCGAGCCCTCGGCGGCGAGCCGCCGCGCCAGCTCGTGCACGAACAGCAGGTTGGCGCTCTTGGAGCGGCCGTACGCGATCCAACGCCGGTAGCGCCGCTCCATGTTGAGGTCGCGCGGGTCGACGTTGCCCAGGAAGTGCAGCCCGCTGGACACGGTCACCACCCGCGCTCCAGGCCCGGCGGCCCGGAGTCGCGGCAGCAGCAGGCAGGTCAGGGCGAAGTGGCCGAGGTGATTGGTCCCGAATTGCATCTCGAAGCCGTCGACGGTCTTGCGCTGCGGCAGGGCCATCACACCGGCGTTGTTGACGAGCAGGTCGACCCGCTCGCCCGCCAGGCCGTCCGCGAAGGCCCGTACGGAGGAGAGGTCCGCGAGGTCCAGCTGCCCCAACTCGGCGTCGGCGTCCGGCACCTGGTCCCGGAGCAGCTCCAGGGCGGCCTTGCCGCGCGTCGCATCCCGGCAGGCCAGCACCACACGGGCGCCGTGGCGGGCGAGTTCACGTGCGGTCACCAGACCGAGGCCGCTGTTGGCGCCGGTCACCACGGCGGTGCGCCCGCTCTGGTCGGGGATGTCGCTCGCGGTCCAGCCGTTCATGCCGTGCGCTCCTCTGCGATCAGGGAAGGCCAGCCTAGACCGCCCGGGGGTGCACTGCAGTCCTTTCGCGCCGGGAGCGCGCGCCCCTACGGTGACCCCCATGCGAAGAACCCTGGCAAGGCTGCTCCTCGCTCCACCGGCGGCCCTCGGTCTCCTGCTCGCCGGCCCGGTGCCGGCCCACGCCACCGACACCGGCTCCGCACCGGCGGCCACCCCCGGCGGGGTCGACGAGACACTGGTGTTCGGCCGCGAACTGGTCGTCCCCCAGCCGTACACCCCCGATCCCACGGACCACGCGGGCCCGCACAGGTGCCTGCAGAAGTACCACGACTACTCCCCGACCCCCGGCTGCGGCGGCTTCACCGTGGACGTCACGCTGCACAACGTCCGCTCCCAGCCCGGCTTCGTCGCGGGCGCGAACGACGGCAGCGACATCAAGTTCACCGCCACCGCCGACACGGACCGCACCTTCGGCTGCCGCACGGCGGACGGCACCTTCGACTGGAGCACCGCCTTCGTGGTCCGTACGACCCGGACGCCGCTGGACCACGTCTACTTCTCCGCCGACAGCGGCTGGATCGTCGACCAGACCCGCAGGGCGACGGACGGCAGCGATTACGGCCCCTCCTTCTCCCTCAACTTCCCTGCCGTGAAGGCCGACTGCCCGGCCGGCACGACGCCCGTCCAGTACGGGCTCAAGGTGACCGACCTCGACATCGGCATCAGCGGGTCCGCGGTCTTCGGCACCACGAGCTGGCACCACGACGGGCCGTTCTACGGCTGACGCGCGCTTGTGCGCCGCCGGCACGGGGAATGGGGCCGGTGAGCCATGTGGCGGCATCCGGTGCTGCCGCACCGGCCGGGGTCCGCGAGGCGTCCGTACGCTGTCCCACATCGGAACATGTGTCATCGGACTGTGCGGAAAACAGTCTGGCGTGCGCCGGATCCCGGCCGGTGCGGTTAGCCTGTCGACTACCTTCCTGACGTGGTGGGGGTGCCCGTGCGTTTCTCCTGGTGGAGCCGGGCCCGGTGGGTCCGGGCCGTGCTCGCGGGGCTCTATGTCGTCACCCTCGCCGCCGTCGTTCCCAAGGGGGCCGGAGGCCACGGCCGGGACGGCAGCTGGTCCAGCGAGGAGGCCCGGCGCTTCTGGGGGCCCACCCGGATGACGGCCTCCACGGACCCCGAGGACGCCGACCCCGACCCCGACGCCAAGAGCGAGGCCCAGAAGATCACCGGCAGCGCACGGCACTTCGACGGGGTGCCGACGGTGGGCGTGATCTTCTACGTCGGCGAGGACATGAAGAACCACCACTGCACGGCGAGCGTGGTGCACAGCCCCAAGGGCAACCTCATCGTGACCGCGGGCCACTGCTCCTTCGGCGACGCGGCCGCCTTCGTCCCCGACTACCAGCAGGGCGCGAGCAAACAGCCGTACGGCGTCTGGGCCGTCGACCGCACCTTCACCGACCCGCGCCGCGACGACTACGGGGACGGCTCCGACCTCGACTTCGCGTTCGCGACGCTCAAGGCGGACTCCCGCGGCAGGCAGATCGAACGGGTGACGGGCGCGAACCGGCTGGTGCGGACGCCCGGATACACCAACCGGGTGACGGTCATCGGCTACCCCGACGTCGACGACGACCCGGCGGACCAGGCGATCCGCTGCACGGCGATGACCGACCGCCTGGACGGCCACAAGCAGCTGCGCATGCGGTGCGACGGCTTCTACTCCGGCACGTCCGGCAGCCCGTGGCTCATCCACTTCAACGAGAAGACGAAGACCGGCGACCTGGTCGGCGTCCTGGGCGGCCTGAACGGCGGCGGCCCGGACGGGGACGAGAGCGCCCGGCTGTCGTACAGCCCGGTCGACGACGACGAGATCTTCAAGCTGTACCTCGACGCGATCAACGACCGCGAGCCCAAGCGGTAGCCCTCCGGGGGGTGCCGCTTGATCGCGGCTGCCGCCGTTCGTCCTCAAACGCCGGACGGGCTGGAATCAGCCCGTTGGGGGCACCTCCCAGCGTTGGCCGGGGGAGTTCGAGGACACCGCGCGCAGCGCGGTCCGGGGCATCCAACCCCCGGAGGGATACCCTCCCGTCTGTCACACCCGGCGGCTACCGTCGGGGGTATGAACGGCACAGGCGCAGGCACAGCACGGAGCAAGGACGCAGGCAGGGAGACCCCCGGTATCGCCGGGTACGACGTGCCGGACGTGGAGCGCTGGGCGCCCGAGCCCGACAAGCGGCCCGGCCGGACGGCCTTCCAGCGGGACCGGGCGCGTGTGCTGCACTCCGCCGCGCTGCGCCGCCTCGCCGGCAAGACGCAGGTCGTCGCCCCGGGCGCCAACGCCCAGGCCTGGGACGCCACGCCGCGCACGCGCCTGACGCACTCGCTGGAGTGCGCCCAGGTCGGCCGGGAGCTGGGCGCGGCCCTCGGCTGCGACCCCGACCTGGTCGAGGTGGCCTGCCTCGCGCACGACCTGGGCCACCCCCCGTTCGGCCACAACGGTGAGCAGGCGCTCGACGAAGTCGCCCGGTCCTGCGGCGGGTTCGAGGGCAACGCCCAGTCGCTGCGCCTGCTCACCCGGCTCGAGCCGAAGCGCTTCGTGCCCGGCCCGCCGACGGGCGACGGCCGGCCGGTCAGCGTGGGCCTCAACCTCACCCGCGCCGCGCTCGACGCCGCCACCAAGTACCCCTGGCCGCGCGGCGGCCACCCCACCGACCCGGACTCGCGCAAGTTCGGGGTCTACGCGGACGACCTGCCGGTCTTCACCTGGTTCCGGCAGGGCGCCCCCGCCCACGGCCGCAGCTTCGAGGCCCAGGTCATGGACTGGGCCGACGACGTCGCCTACTCCGTGCACGACGTGGAGGACGGCCTGCAGGCCGGCCACCTGGACCCGGGCGTCCTGCTCGCCGGCCCCGAGCGCCGCGAGGTGTTCGCGGTCGCCGCCCGCCGCTACGCCCCGGGCGCCGGGCCCGCCGAGCTGGCCGAGGCGCTGGACCGGCTGCTGGCCCAGGAGTGGTGGCCGCACGGCTACGACGGCAGCGCCGTCGCCCAGGCCCGCCTCAAGGACGCCACCAGCCAGCTCATCGGCCGCTTCTGCCTGGCCGCCGAGACGGCCACCCGCGCGGCGTGGGGCCCGGGCCGGCTCGGGCGGTACGGGGCCGAGCTCGTCGTCCCCCGCGGCACGCGGCTGGAGTGCGCCGTCCTCAAGGCCGTCGCCGACCGCTACGTCATACAGCGGGAGGACCAGGAGAAGCTCAGGGCCGAGCAGCGCGTCGTCATCGCCGAGCTCGCGGAGGCCCTGGCCGTCCGCGCGCCCGACGGCCTCGACCCGCAGTTCCGCACCCTCTTCGACGACGCCGCCGACGATGCGGGGCGGCTGCGGGCGGTCGTCGACCAGATCGCCGCCCTCACCGACGCCTCGGCGCGCACTCTTCACGCCAGGCTCACGGGGGCGGGGCCACGATAATCCCGGGCCCTTGCGGGTACTGACCCGTTCAGGCTGTGCTTTCCCGGGGGCCGCAGTATCTGACAGGGGCTGCGCCCCGGGTCGGACCCCCGCCGGAACACCCCACGGGGGCGGTACGCAGACGCACTGCGCGGCAGCGAGGAGGCAGCAAGTGGTGGACGCAGACCAGACGTTCGTCATCGTGGGAGGAGGCCTGGCCGGTGCCAAGGCGGCGGAGACCCTCCGGTCGGAAGGTTTCACCGGCCGGGTGATCCTCATCTGCGACGAACGCGACCACCCCTACGAGCGGCCGCCGCTCTCCAAGGGGTACCTCACGGGAAAGACCGACCGGGAGGCCGTCTTCGTCCACGAACCGGCCTGGTACGCCCAGGCCGACATCGAGCTCCACCTCGGCCAGCCCGCCGTCGCGCTCGACCGCGCGGCCAGGACGGTCCGGCTCGGCGACGGCACGGTCGTCGCCTACGACAAGCTGCTGCTGGCCACCGGCGCCGAGCCGCGCCGGCTGGAGATCCCCGGCACCGGCCTGGCCGGCGTGCACCACCTGCGCCGTCTCGCCCACGCCGAGCGGCTGCGCGGCGTCCTTGCCTCCCTCGGGCGCGACAACGGCCACCTCGTCATCGCCGGAGCCGGCTGGATCGGCCTGGAGGTCGCCGCCGCGGCCCGCGGCTACGGCGCCGAGGTGACGATCGTCGAACCCGCGCCCACTCCGCTGCACCGGGTCCTCGGCCCCGAGCTCGGCCAGCTCTTCACCGACCTGCACGCCGCGCACGGCGTCCGCTTCCACTTCGGCGCCCGGCTCACCGAGATCACCGGCCAGGACGGCATGGTCCTGGCCGCCCGCACCGACGACGGCGAGGAGCACCCCGCCCACGCCGTCCTCGCCGCGATCGGCGCCGCCCCCCGCACCGCCCTCGCCGAGGCCGCCGGCCTCGCCCTCGTCGACCGCGCGGACGGCGGCGGCATCGCCGTCGACGCCTCCCTGCGCACCTCCGACCCCGACATCCACGCCGCGGGCGACGTGGCCGCCGCCGAACACCCCTGGCTGCACACCCGCCTGCGCATCGAGCACTGGGCCAACGCCCTCAACGGCGGCCCCGCCGCCGCCCGCGCCATGCTCGGCCAGGAGGTCTCCTACGACCGCGTCCCGTACTTCTTCTCCGACCAGTACGACGTGGGCCTGGAGTACTCCGGCTACGCGCCCCCCGGCTCGTACGACCAGGTGGTCATCCGCGGGGACGCCGGAAAGCCCGAGTTCATCGCCTTCTGGCTGCGCGAGGGCCGGGTGCTGGCCGGGATGAACGTGAACGTGTGGGACGTCACGGAGGACATCCAGCGCCTCATCCGCTCCGGCGTCCGCCTCGCCCCCGAGGCCCTCGCCGACCCCACCGTCCCGCTCGACGCGGTGCCCACCGCATGAGCCGGATCCGCACCGCGCTCGTGCCCGCCGCGGAGATCTTCGCCCTGCGGCACGCCGTGCTGCGCCCCGGCCTGCCCCCGGAGTCGGCCGTCTTCCCGGAGGACGGCCGGCCGGAGGCGTTCCACGTCGCCGCGTACGACGAGGAGGGGCGGGTGCAGGCGTGCGTCACCTTCATGCCCGGGCCCGTGCCGGACACGGGCGAGGAGGCGTACCGCTTCCGCGGCATGGCCAGCGCCCCGGCCGTGCGCGGCCGGGGGTACGGCGTCGCCGTGCTGGAGGCGGGGCTGGCCGAGGCCGGGGCCCGCGGCGCCGGGCTGGTGTGGTGCAACGGGCGCACGGGCGCGCGCGGCTTCTACGAGCGCCACGGCTTCGCCGTGCAGGGCGAGGAGTTCACGGTCGAGGGCGTGGGCCCGCACCTCGTCTTCGTGATCAAGGTCGGGGGTGTTGGCGCCCGGCCGTAGAATTCAGGCGTGGCAGGCAGGATCAACGATGACGATGTGAGGGCGGTCCGGGACGCGGTCCCGATCGACGCCGTCGTGTCCGAGTACCTCCAGTTGCGCAACGCGGGCGGCGGCAATCTCAAGGGCCTCTGCCCGTTCCACGACGAGAAGTCCCCGTCCTTCCAGGTCAGCCCCGCCAAGGGGCTGTTCTACTGCTTCGGCTGCCAGGAGGGCGGGGACACCGTCGACTTCGTCATGAAGATCGACCACCTCTCCTTCGCCGAGACCATCGAGCGGCTCGCCGCCCAGGCCGGCATCACCCTGCGGTACGAGGAGGGCGGCTACACCCCGGGCCGCCAGCAGGGCGAGCGGATCCGCCTGGTCGAGGCGCACAAGGCCGCCGCGCAGTTCTACGTCGAGCAGCTCGGCAGCCCCGAGGCCGAGATCGGCCGCCGCTTCCTGGCCGGCCGCGGCTTCGACCAGGAGGCCGCGCAGCACTTCGGCGTCGGCTACAGCCCGGCCGGCTGGGACCACCTCACCCGCTTCCTGCGCGGCAAGGGGTTCACCGACAAGGAGCTGATCGTCTCCGGCCTCGCCCAGGAGAGCCGCGGCGGCCGTCCCATCGACCGCTTCCGAGGCCGGCTGATGTGGCCCATCCGCGACATCACCGGCGAGGTCATCGGCTTCGGCGCCCGCAAGCTCCGCGACGACGACAACGGGCCGAAGTACCTCAACACCCCCGAGACGCCGATCTACAAGAAGTCCCACGTCCTCTACGGCATCGACCTCGCGAAGAAGGAGATCGCCAAGACCAACCGCGCCGTGGTCGTCGAGGGCTACACGGACGTCATGGCCTGCCACCTGGCTGGCATCACCACGGCCATCGCCACCTGCGGCACCGCCTTCGCCGGCGACCACATCAAGATCCTGCGCCGGCTGCTGATGGACAACTCCGGCTCCGAGGTCGTCTTCACCTTCGACGGCGACGCCGCCGGCCAGAAGGCCGCCCTGCGCGCCTTCGAGGACGACCAGAAGTTCGCCGCCGAGACCTCTATCGCCATCACCCCCGGCGGCATGGACCCCTGCGAGCTGCGCCTCGCCGAGGGCGACGCGGCCGTGCAGACCCTGGTGGAGACCCGCACCCCGCTGTTCGCCTTCGCCATCCGCCAGGTCGTCGCCCGGCACAACCTCGACACCGCCGAGGGCCGGGCCGCCGCCCTGGAGGCGGCCGCGCCCATCGTCGCGAACATCAAGAACAGCGCCATCCAGCACGAGTACGCCGTCCAGCTCGCCGGCATGCTCGGCATCCTGGACACCCAGTTCGTCGTCCGCCGCGTCGGCCAGCTCGCCCGCTGGGCCCGCGAGCGCGGCCAGCGCCCCGACCAGGGGCGCGCGCAGCACCGCGGCGCGCCGTCCGCTGCGCCCGTACCCCAGCAGCCGGCCGTGCGCGGCCCCGCCCTCAATCTGCGCAGCCCCGCCCACCGCACCGAGCGGGAGCTGCTCAAGCTGGCCCTCCAGCACCCCGAGCTCGTCGCCCCGGCCTTCGACGCCTACATGGAGGACGAGTTCACCGCCCCGCCCTACGCCGCCGTGCGCCGGGCCATCGAGGAGGCCGGCGGCGTCACGCAGGCGGACCCCCGCTATCTGGCCAAGGTCCGTGACGCCGCGCCCGACGACACCGTCCGTGCCCTGGTCACGGAGCTGGCCGTCGAGGCCGTCCACGCCCGCACGGTCGACGCGATCTACGCGGGCACCCAGCTGGTGCACGTCCGGCTGCGGGCCGTCGAGCGCCGCATCGGGGAGGTCACGGCGGGCATGGTCCGCATGGGCACCCAGGCGGACCCGGCGCAACTGGCGGCCGTGCAGAACGAGTTGTGGGTCCTCCAGCAGTACGGAAAGTCCCTCAAGGACCGCGGCGCCGCAGCGCTGTAAGTGCCGGGCAAACGCCGCCTGTAACCGGCCGGTCACGTTCAGGGCTCAGAAAGTGGACGCACGCCCCTCGTGGCGGGCGTGTGTCGTGCTCCACACTATTGGGCGGTGCCCGAGTCCTCGGAGCGCGGCAGGCCCGGCGGCCGCCGGCCCCTTTGCGAAGCCGCTCTCGATCCCCTGCAAGGGCGACGGCTCGGCCGCCGCCGTGCCTTGATCCGTGCTGCCCCGTTCTGCCGCCATAGCAGCGATCACCCTGGAGGTCGCCCCCGTGCAGACCCGGACCCCGACCCTCCCACAGGCCCCGGCCACCGCGGCACCGATCGTGCCGCGGCAGGACGGACCGCCCGCGACCGAGACCTTCGCCGAGGACGCGCCCCCGGAACCGGTGCGGGCCGACACCGGTGGCCCCTCGTCCGACCTCTTCCGCCAGTACCTGCGCGAGATCGGCAGGATCTCCCTGCTCACGGCGGCCGAGGAGGTGGAACTGGCCCGCCGCGTCGAGGCCGGGCTGTTCGCCGAGGAGAAGCTCCTGTGCACCCCCGACCTCGACACCCGCCTCGCCCTGGACCTCGACCAGCTCGTCGTGCTCGGCCGGATGGCCAAACGTCGGCTGATCGAGGCCAACCTGCGGCTCGTCGTCTCCGTCGCCAAGCGCTACATCGGCCGCGGCCTCACCATGCTCGACCTGGTGCAGGAGGGAAACCTGGGGCTGATCAGGGCAGTCGAGAAATTCGACTACGCCCGCGGCTACAAGTTCTCGACGTACGCGACCTGGTGGATCCGCCAGGCCATGTCCCGCGCCCTCGCCGACCAGGCCCGCACCATCCGAGTCCCCGTCCACGTCGTGGAGTTGATCAACCGGGTGGTGCGGGTGCAGCGCCGCATGCTCCAGGAGCGCGGCTACGAACCCACCGCCGAGGAGGTCGCCGCCCAGCTCGACCTGTCGGAGGAACGGGTCAGCGAAGTCCTGCGCCTCGCCCAGGAACCGGTGTCGCTGCACGCGCCGGTGGGGGAGGAGGACGACGTCGCCCTCGGTGACCTCATCGAGGACGGCGACGCCGCCTCGCCCGTGGAGTCGGCCGCCTTCCTGCTGCTGCGCGAGCACCTGGAGGCCGTGCTCTCCACGCTCGGGGAGCGCGAGCGCAAGGTGGTGCAGCTGCGCTACGGGCTCGCCGACGGGCGGCCGCGGACGCTGGAGGAGATCGGGCGGATCTTCGGGGTCACGCGGGAGCGGATTCGGCAGATCGAGTCGAAGACGCTCAATAAATTGCGGGACCACGCTTTCGCGGATCAGCTGCGGGGTTACCTGGACTGAGGCCTCGGTCCGGCTGCGGGCCCTACAACGCCCCCGGGTGCGTCTGCTCCCGCACCGCCGCGTACTGCTGCCGCACCGCCTGACCCGCCGCCAGGTCCTCGCCGGGATCGAAGGACTGGCCCGTCACGGCGGGCCACTGCGGGGGCGTGTGCGGGGCCAGGGTGCCCTGCTGGACGCCCAGCGACCAGGCGGCCTGCCGGGCCGCGCCCAGCGCCGCGTAGTCCATCGGCTGCGGGACGACGACCTGCGCGCCGAACAGCGACGGCGCGATCGCCTGCACGGCGGGCAGCTCGGCGGCCGGGCCCAGCAGGAAGACGCGGCGCACCTCGACGCCGCGCGAGCGCAGCACGTCCAGCGCGTCCGTCAGCCCGCACAGCATGCCCTCGAACGCCGCCCGCGCCAGGTGCTCCGGCTTCATGCTCTCGCGCCGCAGCCCCACCAGCGTCCCCGAGGCGTGCGGCAGCTGCGGAGTGCGTTCGCCCTCCAGGTACGGCAGCAGGACGAGCCCGTAGGAGCCCGGCGAGGACTGCAGCGCCAGCGCGGACAGGCCCGGCAGGTCCGTCCCGAGCAGCTCGGCGGTGCCGCGCAGCACCCGCACGGCGTTGAGCGTGTGGACGACGGGCAGGTGCATGCCGGTCGCGTCGGCGAACGAGATGATCGTGCCGGTGGGGTCCTCCAGCGCCGAGGGGTGCACGGAGAAGACCGACCCGGAGGCGCCCAGGGAGATCACCGCGTCGCCGGGCCCGACGCCCAGCCCGAAGGCGGCGGCCATCGTCTCGCCGGTGCCCGCCGAGATCAGCAGCCCCTCGGGGGTGTGCCCGGCCGGCTCGGCCGGGCCGAGCACGTCGGGCAGCGCGGCCGGCCGGCCCAGCGCCAGCTCCACGAGATCCGGCCGCCATTCGCCCGTCGCGGCCGACCAGAAACCGGTGCCGGACGCGTCCCCGCGGTCCGTCGTCCGGCGCAGGGGCCTGCCCAGCAGCTGCCAGACCAGCCAGTCGTGCGGCTGCAGGAGGGCGGCGGCGCGGGCGGCCGACTCCGGCTCGTTGCGGGCGAGCCAGCGCAGCTTGGCCAGGGCCTGCCCGGCCTGCGGCACCGACCCGACCGCCTGCGCCCAGGCGGCCCGGCCGCCCAGTGCATCGGTCAGCTCGGCCGCACAGGGCTGCATGCGCTTGTCGTTGCCCAGCAGGGCGGGACGGACCAGCACCCCGCCGGCGTCCAGCACGAGCAGACCGTTCTGCTGCGCGGAGACGCCGATGGCCTGCACGCCCTCCAGCACGCCCCCGGCGGCGGCGTCGCCGAGCGACATCAGCCACGCCTGCGGGTCGCCCTCGGGCGCGGCCGCCGGATGAGGGGCGTACCCCTGCCGGAGCACGGCACCGGTGTCCGCGTCGCAGACGACGATCTGTGTGCTCTGGGCAGAACTGTCCAGCCCGGCGACTATCCCCATGTCAAGGATGATGCCAAATCCCGGGCGTCCCCGGCGCCACAGGTCACGTGTTGCTGGTGCCCCAGTCGTCCTCGTCGCCCTGCCCGCGCTCGCGCAGCGAGCGCACGCGGTCGGCGACGGCGCCCGGCAGCCGGCTGCCCGCCTTCTCGAACGCCCGCGAGGCCATGGCCCGGCCGTTCTGCGCGGCGGACTCCGCGGTGTTGCGGACCGCCGGGTTCTGCGCGATGCGCTGCGCGCCCTTGCGCAGCTCCTCGTAGCGCTCCCGGCCGGCCCGCGCGCCGAGCACGTAACCGACGGCCAGCCCGGCGATGAACGTCACCCGGTAGCGCATCGCGCACCGTCCTTCCGTTGGATCCGCTGTGCCTCTCCCGGCCTTCGCCCTCGCCTACCCGGCGGTGCCCGAGGTCACTCCGGGTGTACCGATTGGCGGAGCACCCCCCTGCTTGCGCTAATGTATGTCCCGCAGCGAGCGCACGCCGCCCGGGAGGCCGGACGAAGGTGCATTCGAAGCAAACGCCACAATCCCCTGTAGCTCAATTGGCAGAGCAGCCGGCTGTTAACCGGCAGGTTACTGGTTCGAGTCCAGTCGGGGGAGCGCGGTCCCCTGTAGCTCAATTGGCAGAGCAGCCGGCTGTTAACCGGCAGGTTACTGGTTCGAGTCCAGTCGGGGGAGCTGTGGAACGAGGACCTCTGCGGGGGTCCTTTTTTCATGTCCCGGTTCCCGCCGGGCGGGAACCGATCCGGCGTGATCGAAGTCCTCAAGGTCAGGCTGGTCACACGATGCGGCCCCGCCGGGGCAGCAGATCGTATGAGCGGCTATGCTGCGGCAGACGGCGCGCACAGATGTGCGCGACGCGCCGTGAACGGGGCGGTAGCTCAGCCGGTTAGAGCAGCGGACTCATAATCCGTCGGCCGTGGGTTCGAGTCCCACCCGCCCCACCACGCGGCAGCAGTGCAGAAACGATCTGACCTGCGGAAACGCTGGCGCCCCGCGAACATCGTCGCAGCGTTCGCCACACAAGCGCCACACCGTACCCCCGTACGATTTCTTTCATGGCTTCGATCAAGACCAACCCGCGCAAGTCCGGGGACCCCTCGTACACGGTGGTGTGGCGGACCGGCGGCACCCGATCGGGGCGCTGGCAGCGCGAGACCTTCGATGATGTGGATACGGCGGAGCGGTTCCGTGACCTGGTCAACGGTCACGGACAGCAATGGCCGCCGGGGTGGGTCAAGGGCGAGGGGTTCGTCGAACGGGAGTCGCCCGTGCCGGACTCGGAGATGTTCCCGGTGTTCGCCCATGCCTACGTGGGGCTGCTGACGGATATATCCGACCATACTCGGATCAACTACACCAGATTCATTGATAACCACATGATTCCGTGGTTCGGAGAGCTGTCGGTCTCCGACCGGGGAGCCAAGCTCACCCGGAACCACGTCAGCCAGTGGATTCTTGACCTCCAGAACGGCAGACCTGGCCCGCTTCACCCCGCCGGGACCACACGCCGGTCGTACGCACCGAAGACGATCGCCAATCTGCACGGTCTGCTCTTCAGCATCGTCCAGTCGGCGGTGGACGCCGATCCGTCGTTGCGTGACGCGAATCCGTGCGCGCACACCCGCTTGCCCAAGGGGAACGACACCGAGGACGACGAGGTGTTCCTGGAGCCCGAGGAGTACGCCCTTCTGCGGGCCCACCTTCGTGCCGACGCCGTGGACATCGTTGATGCGCTGGTGAGTACCGGCCTCCGGTGGGGCGAGATCACGGCGCTGCAGCGCAGGGACTTCACCTTCGTGTCCAAGAGGCCGACGCTCCGCGTGCAGCGGGCATGGAAGCGGCGGGGAGAAGGCGGCGGGACGTTCCTCGGCGCCCCCAAGACGAAGAAGTCACGCCGGACCCTCGTGCTCACCCCTGACCAGGTGTCCCTGTTCCAGCGGCTCTGCCTCGGGAAGAAGCCAAGGGATCTGGTCTTCACCGCCCCTGAGGGCGGGGCCTGGCACTCCGGGGTCTTCTTCGCGCACCGCTGGAAGCCTGCCCTGGACGCGGCCAACGACGCCGGGCTCACCAAGCGCCCGCGTATCCACGACCTTCGCCACACCCACGCCTCCTGGCTCATCGCCGGCAAGGTCCCACTGCCCGTGATCCAGGCCCGCCTGGGCCACGAGTCGATCACCACCACCGTCGACCGGTACGGACACCTCCTGGAGTCCTCGGACGACGAGGTCGTGGCAGCCGTCGAGTGGGCGATGAGCGCCACGGTGCCGCAGGACCTCACCAAGGCGGCGTGAAGTCCTCCACGGACGGCAGGAGACCCGGTCACCCCGCGGGGTGACCGGGTCTCCTGCCGTCGTTTGCCCCAGGGTCGGCCGACTGCACCCGACCCGAGGTGGCACAGCGTCCTCCACTGGTCCGGTATGCCAGCCGGTATCCACCCGGCGACGCTTTCGGCCTCATCGCCCGCAGTGCATGCCGATCTCCGGCGGTCAGTATCTTGACGTATGCACTGGGTGTGCATACGTTCGGCCCCATGATTCTCACAACGGCACGAGAGTGCGCCGACCGTTGGGGTGTCAGCGAATCGATGGCCCGCCGAACCCTCGCTCCGCTCGACTCCGTCGACCGCGACCCCAGCAGCGGTGCCATGCGCTACGACCAGGCGGAGGCCGATGCTGCCCGCGCTGCCCAGCCCGGACGCGGCAGCCGCTTGGACCTCAGCGCCGAAGCCGTGACGCCCGAGCACTTCCAGCGACTCATCGCTGATGAATCGATTCCGGCCGCGCACCGCGCACTGTGGGCGTTGCTGTGGGAGGGCGGCGTCCGCCTGGCCGATGCCCTGTCGCTGGACGTACGGGACGTCGACCTCGACCACCACCAGGTCAGCGTGGATTACCCCAAGCGCGACAGCGACGAGCGCACCGTCCCGCTCAGCGACCAAACCGCGGCTCTCGCGCACGCGGCCATGGCTGATCGCTCCGAGGGGCCGTTCCTGGCGGACGGGCGCGGCGCCGCGCTGGGTCGCCAGGCGGCGGCCAGGGTTGCCCGCCAGGTGGCCAAGACGAACATCCATGCCTTTCGGGCTGGCGGCCAGGAGATACGGCGGATCGGTGGTCGGCCGCGGCGCGTCAAGTACCCGAGCGCGTGGACAGAGCCCGAAGCCGAAGGCGTCGACAACCCTTGCTACTGCGAGTGCAAGCACGTACATGCGCACCACCGGAGCGCGTGCGAGGGTACGGCGGACCCGTCTCTGCTGGTAGATGTCGTGATCGAATTCCCTGTGACGGGGAAGGTGAAAGACCGGCGGCTGAGGCCGTTCTGCCGGAGCTGCTACGACGCCATCTGGGCCGAAGGGTATGCCGAGGTGAAGATGGCGGAGATCGCCAAGGCTGAGCGCAAGAGGATCAAGGCTGAGCAGGAGTGCGAGAAGGGGACTGGGCAGTCGATCTGAGGTGCACCCGCCTGCTGCTGAGCGCCTCGTATACGGAAGCCGCCAATGCCTTCGGCGGCTTCCGCCATGTGCGGGTGCCGCGGCAGGATCTTCAGTTTGTCGATGACCTCGCAGCTCAGTTCCTCGCCGGCCGATGGACGCCTTGCCCGGAGGAAGAGCGCCGTCCGGCAATCCTTTCGCTGGCCACCAGCGCTGACGGCGGTCTCGTGTCGGCGGCGGGTGAATCGTCTCGTCCCCAGGGGAACCGGGCGGAGTATGCGTCGGCCGCCCGGTCAGAGGCCGCAGTGCGGGCACCGGCCACTCGGCCGGCCACGGGTCTCCACAGCCAGCCCGCGATCTCGCATCCGCCCAAGGTGGTACGCGACCGTGGAAACGCTGGACAGCCCGACAGCCTCAGCGAGATCGCGCATCGAAGGCGCTTCGCCGTACTTGGCGACGTACTCCCGCGCACTCCGGGCGATCCGTATCTGCTGATCGGTCAGGTCGATCACGATGCCTGCTCCTCCTGCTGTCCGTACGCGCGTGCCTGACGGCGCAGTTCTGCTCTGGCCGCAGGCATTCCGCTGGGAGCTGCGTCGAAGTAGGGGTGCCAGACCAGGCGCACTGAGAGGCGGTGCAGCCGGCGGCGCAACGCTGTCACGTTGCGAGGGCGGGGCACCGCGAGGGCCTCGTACGTACGGTTCCAGGTGCGCTGGAGCCGGACAAGGTCGTCGGGTACTCCGGGGGAAGGGGGCGGGCGGCATGGCCGGAATTGAATCACGTGTTCGATTTGCGGTGCACGTCGAACCGCCCGATGTGATGACGGGCAACCCCGGGCACGGCGGCTCGATCTGCCTGTGTCGCAGTGGCAAGGGTGGTGTGATGGGGGTTGATTACCACCCTCGGAGAGATCGGCGGAAGCGTGGCCAACCGGCAGAGCGGCATTGTGAAGTGGTTCAACGGGGAGAAGGGGTACGGCTTCATCACCCCTGACGGTGGGGGCGACGACCTGTTCGTCCACTTCCGGGCCATCGAGGGCGAAGGCTTCAAGAGCCTCACGGAGGGGCAGAGGGTGTCCTTCGTCGCCGAACGAGGCCAGAAAGGCATGCAGGCCGCGCAGGTCCGTCCCGAGTAGCCCGTGCATCGTGCCATCGCGTCTGCGAGTTCCTCTTGGGCGCGATGGCACGCACCAGCCGCCAGCCCCGGCAGTGCTGCCCTGCTTCGGGCAGCCGACGGCTTCCGGGCGTTGCCGTACGGCGAGGTAGATAGCCTGTCGCTATGTCAGAGCATGTCATTCCGGGTCGCGCGGGTGACCTGATCTCTCTGGGCGCTGCGGAGGTTCTGTGGGCCGGTTTGACGGCTGGCAGTGCTGTGCCGACGGCTGCTGGGGTGTTCGCCGGTCCTCCTGCCGGTACCCGGGCCGGGTATGTCCTGCTCGGCGGCCGTGTGGTGGCGGTGGTGAAGACGGGCGGCGGCCGGTGGGGTGTTGCGGAGGGCGAGGTGCGCCGGGCCGCCGCGGAACTGGACATGGTGGAGATGGACCACGGCCTGGTCCGCATCGGACCGTTCCGTGACGCGCCGCAGCAGGAGCACAGCGAAGGCACGCTGCTGCGCTGGCGCCAGCGCGTCATGCAGGAAGTGCAGGAACCGGGCGGCCCTGGGCAGACAGCACGGCGTGAAGACGGCAGGGCATGCCACCTGGCGGGGATCGACTGGCGGCAGGTGCTCGTGGAACGAGCCCGTGACGGGGCGGTGCGGACGTGGTGGCTGCCGCGTTCTGTGGTCAGGCTGCTGGACGCGGCCGAGCACGCCGAAACACAGTGGCTGCACGCCACGTCGGCCCGCCAGGCAAGCACAGCCGATACCGGACAGCCTTCTGATCACCGGCAGACCCGGGCTGCCGGCCGCCGGCAGACGGCGAGCCCCGAGGGCCCAGCCGCCGCGCTGCGTCTGTACAACGGGGAGTTGGAGGGCCAGTTGTACTCGGTGCTCAGTAGGAAGCCCGGCTTCTCCCGCAAGGTGGCCCAGTGGATGTGCGCCGTCTGCCGCACCGTGCCAGCCACCGTGCTCGATCATTGCCATGAACACGGCTATGCCCGTGCCCCGGTATGCCACTCCTGCAACACGCAAGAGCGGCCCGACCACCTGTACAGCAACGACATCCGCGTGGCCGGCCACTACCTGCACCTCTTCGACACCCACGCCGCCGACTGGCTGCGCCACTGGCACCGCTGCCCCGGCTGCCGCGCCCGCACCACCCTCCCGCTGCCCCACCTCGCCGCATGGACCGCCCACATAGCCTGCCGGTCACTGCGCCCGACCCACCGCGCCTCCCGCAGGCGCGAACCCTGCGGCGTGCTGCGCGTGTCCTGGACCGGCAGCCAGAACGCGCCGCGTTCCTGCCTGCTCACGGTCACCGTCGACTTCTGCCCCTCCGGCGAACACCGCCTCCTGGCACAAGTCCCCTACCGCGAAGCCGCAGAGCAGTTCCGCACCTGGCTGGCCGAGACCGCCCCCGCCGTGGCCGCCGCAGCCGGCCCCGACCGCCTGGACGGCCTCCCCGCCCAGCCCCGGCCCGTCATCGCCGATACCAACGGCGAGGGCCTGGCACTGTTTTGACCGGACACCGGGGGAGACTGGCGCTGCCCACTGCCGCAAGTTATGCCAGCGGCGGGCTTGTTCAGCGGGGCGTGCCGTCCTGTTGCGGGATGTCGGTTGGGTGTGGGAGTGAAGAGGCGGCGTTGCATTCGCGGCAGGGGACGGTGCGAGGCTGGCCGAGGGCGTCGAGGGCCTGGTCGAGGCTGATAGGGGTGGCTCCGGGCTGGCAGCCGACGACATGGAGCAGTCGGGCCCCGGGGTGGCCCGGACGGTGGGGGAGGTCTTGTACGGTCCAGGCTTGTCGGCTACTGCTGTTGTTGCTCGTGCGGGTGGGGACGCTGCTGTAGTCGCCGCCTTCGAGGGGGCGGACGTGGCAGGCATCGAGCCAGACACCGTGTTCCACAGGTTCCGGGTGAACGCTGCTGCCGGGGGCCCAGACGGTGATGCCCACCCGGTACTGCCAGCCGCCGGCAGCGCGCCGCCGCTCGTACAGCCTGGCCCGCAACTCCTGGCCGTCGGGCAGCGTGACGGCCACCCGCGCCGCATCCCTCGGCATTCTCCGGGCTCCCTCCGCGCTCACCGGCATCCTAACCGCGGATTCCAGCGCCCTTCATGGATGTACGCGAGGGCGCGGTACGGGCCAGGCGTCTACACCTTCTTTCCTGATCCGTAAGGGAGTTGAGTCGCACGAGCTGTTACCAGAGGCTGAGGGGGCGTCCCGCTGCTGCCGCTGCCTCGATGCGCTTGCTGATCTGTGCCTCGGGCTCGCCGTTCGCGCGGCCGGTGCGGATCGCTGCTCCGATGGCCCGGGAGCGGCCCGCCGGCCCGCGCAGGTCGGCCAGTGGGCTGCCCGGGTTGCGGCGCCGGGCGAGCCACTCGGCGCGGTTCTCCGCCGGGGTGCCCAGCCGGAGGTGCAGCGGCTGCTGGCACGAATGGTTATCGCAGGTATGGCAGACGGTCGGGCTGTCGGTGCCCCAGCCCAGACGTGGGATCACCCCGTGCGCCAGCTGGTAGCCGTACAGGTGTCCCGGCACCGTCCCCCGCCGGGTCCGGCCCGGCAGGGACGCCGCCCGGAAGGACGCATGACCCGTATCTGAGACTCCGGCGGTCCAGAACCAGCAGCCGGACTCCGACGAGGTGCGGTGGACCTTTGCCCAGTAGCGGGTCCGCACAGCCTCGTCGTCCAGCCAGACCGCCCACTCCGCCGCCGGGATGCGTACGGGCGCCGGCTCCCCGATCAGCGCGAGCTGCTCGACCGGCGCGGACCCGGACTGGCCCACTGCGGAGAGCGGGAACAGGCCGGGTCCAGGACCGTCGTCAGGCAGCATCAGTGTGGCCGCTGCGCGATGCGCCGTCAGCCTGCTGACGCCCGTCCGCCGTGACCTCCTGCTGCGATTCCGAAGATCGGGAGGATCGCGGTCGGCGGGCGCGAGGACGCGCGGCACGGGTACGCAGTCCGTCGATGACATCCTTGGCCCGCGCGGCGGTAACAGGCTTCGCCTCCCTCTCCAGCTCCTCCGCTGGCACACCGAGCAGATCCGAGACCAACTGCGCGTCGCCGTCGAACAGCCTGAGGGCGGCAGCGACGGCTTCGCGCGCTGTTATCTGGGCCTTCTCCTGGGCCAGGGCGGCCTTCGCGGCGGCGTCCCGCGCCGACAGCACGTTCGCCGCGGCCAGTTCACGCGTCTTGGCCTGGAGGGCCTGGTTCGCCCGTACCCGCCGCCGCAGTTCGGCCGCGCTCACCGTGGCCGTAGAAGTCGTGCTCGTGCTCATCCGCCCACCCCGCGGTGTTGATCGAAATACCTGCTCATGGCGCGCACCGTAGGCACAGGTCCGCGGCCATCTCCACCCTGGGAGTGGCGCCGGTCACAGACGGATGCCTCCGGCGGGTCCTACTCGGAGGGGGAGAGGGCCAGTCGCTCGACCGTCGCGCCGTCGTTGGTTGAGGTGAGGGGGCGGGGTTCCCTCCTCGATCGGCCGACCCAGCAAAGCGCACCGCACCACAGGGGTGGGAGGTCGTACGTCCGGATCCTCAAATTCCTCCGTTCCTCTGGAATTTGAGGCTTCCGGGCGCTCCACCTCCCACCCCTGCGCCACGGCACACTCCGCAGAGCCGTCCGACCGAGGAGGGAACCCCGCCGAGGCCCGGTGCGGCCGAGCCCGGCCGGAGGACAGCCGATCAAGCAGCCGGGGCACGGGAAACCCCAGGGTAGAACTTGCCTGAGACTCTATAACGTGGTTTAATTAATGGTGTCGGAAGGGGGAGGGCAACACCCCCGACCGGCACCCCCGCCGAGCCGAACCGGGCCCGGCGGCCCCTCTCGCCAGGAAAGACGAAGCGCGATGAGCAACGCCGCGACCGCAGCCGGCCCGAAGGTCACCCCTGTCCAGTGGGAGACGGTCCCCGTCTCCGAACTGGCCGCCCATCCGGGCAACCTCCGCGAAGTCCAGGTGCCTGCGGACCTGTTGGCCGCCGTCACCGCCAACGGTGTCCAGGAACCCCTGTACGTCGCCGAGACGCGCGGCGGCGTGCCCCAGGTGATCGACGGGTTCCTCCGGCTGGCAGCCGCCATTGCCGCCGGGCTGGAGACCGTGCCGTTCGCGCCGCGCCCGGTCATCCGGATCGACCTGCTCACCCCGCACCCGAAGAACGCCCGCGAAGACCTCGACATCAACACACCGTTTGTGGAGTCGATTCGCGTCGAAGGGTGCCGCATCCCGGTCAAGCTCCAGCGGCTGGAGGGCGGCATCATCCAGGTCAACGACGGCAACCGAAGGTTCTTCGGGTCGCAGGAGGCAGGTCTTACACACCTGCCGTACGAGTGGGAGGACGACGACCGGGACGAGGCCGGGCAGTTCCTCGACATGATCACCACCGCCCAGCACCGCAAGGCGCTGAGCCGTGGCGAGATGACCGCCGCCATGTTCGCTGCGGCCGAGGCGGGCGCCCAGGTCGGCCGGATCGCGAAGGCTGCGGGCGTCCGGCAGAAGGACGTCAAGGCCGTCGTCAAGGTCAAGGGCGACAAGGCGCTGAACGAGGCGGCCACCAGCGCTAACTACGCCTGGACCTTTGATCAGTTGGCCGCGCTCAGTGAGTTCGCCGACGACCCCGATGCGCTCGCCGCGATCACGGAGGCCGCCGAGGAGGCCGCCGAGGACGAAGACGCCGCCGACGAAGTCGACTGGACGATTGCGATCGAGCGGACCAAGCGCGACAAGCGCGAGCAGGCCGAGGCCCACCGCGCCGAGCTGGAGAAGGCCGGGCAACGGGTCCGGGACAGGGCGGAGCTGTCCGACCGGACAATGCCGGTACGGCGGTTGAAGGCGCCGGACGGCGCGTCCATCAGCCCGGAGGAGCACGCGGCCTGCAAGGGGCATGTATGGGTGCTGGAGGACGCAGACGATGCACGGCTCACGTCGTACTGCACCTCTCCCGCCCTGTACGGCCACGCCGGGCCCGGCAGCCCCGTGGGCGGCAGTGGTCAGACCGCCGCCGACACGGAGGCGGAGAAAGCGGCCCGCGCCGCCGTCAAGAAGGGGAACATCGAGTGGGATGCCGCCGAGGGCAGGCGCCGCCAGTGGCTCGCGGACATGGTCAAGCGCCGCGACCTCCCCAAGACGGCCACCAACGCCCTGATCGGCCACGTCAACGCGGCATTGCTCGGCGGTCAGTGGGGGCTCTGCGACGACCTGAACAAGGGGCCCACGACCGAGATCCTGGCCATTCTGCTCGGACTCAGCGGCGATAAGGCGAAGCACCGCATGGACTTCCCCGAGCACGTCGCCAAGGACCCCCGCCGGGCCCCGCAACTCCAGTTCGCCGCCGTCGCCGCCGTCCGCGAGAAGTCCGCCAACCGGTTCGCATGGCGCACCGACAGCCAGCGGTGCAACGAGATCAGGAAGCCCACCGCCAGGTGGTTCGCGATCCTCGCAGCGCTCGGGTACCAGCTCACCCCGATTGAGCAGGCCGTGAAGGACGACGAGCCGTACGACCCGAACAAGAAGAAGCGCACCGCGATCACGGCCAGCGCCGAGCCCGAGCAGGCCGACCAGGCGCCCGCCGCCGACGAGCAGCCCGCCGACGACGCAGCCGCCTAAGACCCTTAGCCGCACGATGCCGGGGTGGGACGCACCGCCCGCCCCGGCAACCCCAGGAGACCCACAGTGACCCGTACAGCCCCGTTCGAGACCCTCGCAGACGACCACGGGTGCGGCTGCATCCCCGCCCCCGCCGAGCCCGGCCCCGGCACCATCGCCGACATCATGCAGGCCCGCGCCATCGCGGACGCCCTCGCAGAGTTCGGCATCGGGCCCGCCCGCTGGTCTGCCGCCTACGACTACCAGGCCGCCGCCGTCGCCCTGCGCGTGGACACCCCGCGCGGACTGTACGCACTCACCATCCCCGCTCCCGGCGAGCCCTTCCCCGTCCGCCACCGGGGCGAGCGCATCGGCGCCCTTGACTGCCGCCGCACCTACGGCACCGCCGACACCTACACCGCCGCCCTGTTCGCCGCGTTCCTCCGGGACCGCGCGGCGCTGGACATCCCGGGGCGCGATGTTTGCCCCACGCCCAAGAACATGGTTTAATTAATGGTGTTGGAGGGGGAGGGCAACGCCCCCTCCGGCCACCGGGCCGCACGCGGCCCGACCGGATCCCGGCCGAACGCGGAGGGCAACCCGCCCGGCCGGGCACTCATCACCTTTCACCAGCAGGAGTACGCACGATGAACAGCGCAGCCATGCGGTTCGACATGCCGGCCGCGTCCGCCAGCCATGTCCGTCAGCTTGTCGAGGCCACCAACGCCCGCGCCGCCGTCCACGGACTGACTGCCTACTCGCTCGACTTCTCCGCCCCGTTCCTCGCGGACTACAAGGGCCCGTTCGACGGCCGCATCATCGGCAAGCGGCCCACCGTCACCGTGACGATCTTCGGGGAGATTCCCCGTCACGGCGGCTGGACGGTCGTGGCCCGGCTGGACCACGACGAGGAAGGGGAAACGCTCCTCAGCGCCTTTCCCGGACTGCCCGACCAGCTTGCCGCCGAGGTGAGCCGACAGCGGGTGATCGAGAACTTCTGCCACGGGTGCAAGGTGGACCGCCATCGGACTGCCACCTACCTTGCACGTCACGACAGCGGCGAGTACCGGCAGTTGGGCACGACGTGCGTGGAGCCGTACACCGGACTGCCGATCAAGGGTCTTGAGGCGCTGTGGCGCTTCGGCAAACTGAAGGACTCCGATTGGGACGACGACAGCGGCGAAGGTGGATACCCCGCCGATCTGCGGGTACCAGTTCCCGAGGTGCTCCGGGTGACCGCCGCCATCGTGGCCCAGGAGGGCCGCTACTACAGCCGCGCCGAGGAGTGGAAGAACACCAGCCCGACCGCAGACGGCGTCTTGGCGTACTTCTTCGACCGCCGCGCGTCGGCCGAGTGGCGCGCGGCCGTCGACGCCGAGCCCCAGGCGCCCGCCGTGGCCGCCGCCGTCCGGGAATGGGCCGTGCAGGGATACGGCAGCGCCAACGACTACCGCCACAAGGTGGGCCAGCTCGCGAAGGGCGAGACGATCGCGCACCGCCACTTCCCGACGCTGGTGTCCGCCATCGCGGGATGGCACCGCGACCAGGAGAAGGCCGCCGACGAGCAGGCCGCCCGCAACTCGACACCACAGGGCGCCAAAGGAGAGCGGCTCACCATCACCGCCACCGTGACGACCGTGATCGAGCTGGAAGAGCGGCACTACGGCTACCACGCCCAGCGCCGCCGACTGGTCAAGTTCCGGGACTCCAGCGGCAACGTCTATGTCTGGTTCAGCAGTGCCGCCGACGTCCCCGACAGGGGCGACGAGGTCGAGGTGACCGGCACCGTCAAGGAGCACAGCGCCTACGGCGAGGTTGCGCAGACCGTACTGACCCGTTGCCGCGTCACCGAACGGCAACTCGCCGCCGCGTGACCGCCCGTCCTCAAGACCGCACAGGAAGGACCCCAGCCATGAGCGCAGACATGCACGTCATCACGCCCGGGTGGACCGTACAGGCCCCCTACGTCCGAACGACGCTCCGCAGAGCGCTTGCACTCCAGTCCACACAGAACGTGTGGACTGGCACGGAGCACATCAGCAACGCGCGGGCGATGATCTACGGCGACGAGTTGCCGGATTCCGGCCGATGGGTGCTCACGAAATCCCAACTGACAACGCTCGTCATCGCGTTGAAGTGGCGCCGCGCGAACCGCGAAAGCTTCGGTGCGAACATCGCCCCTGACACGCTCGCGCATTACGTGGAGATCGAGGAAGCCATTCACCAGGCTTACCGATCAGCCTGCCATGCGGAGGGCCGCTATTGGATGTAGCGGAATTGCCCCACCGCTCAGAACGTGGTTTAATTAATGGTGTCGGAGGGGGGCAACACCGCCTCCGACACCTCCCAGGGGCAGCCGGCCCCCGGAGTCCAGCCTTTCTCGCCAGGAGATGACGTCATGGCCCGCAAGTCGCAGATGAGCCAGGAAGAACGCCGCGCCTACACCGCCCAGATGCGCGCCGAACTCGAATCGGTCATGGACCGCGCGTACGGCGCCATGGTCACCGACGAAGCGTTCTGGACCACCGTCCTGCGCGTCGCCGCCACGCTGCCGGACCGCAGCCCCGTCAACGCCGTCGCCATCGCAGCCCAGTGCCCCCACGCCACCCGCGTACTCAGCGCAGGAGACTGGCGAAAGGCCGGGCGCCACCCTGTCAAGGGCTCCACCTCCATACGCATTTGGACCCCGATCAAGCGCCGCACCGCCACCGCCCAGGACGCCCCCGCAGCCTCCGGTGACGCCCAGCAGGTACCGGCCGAGACCCCCGTCGAGGGTGGCCCCCGCAAGGTCTCCGGATTCAAGGCCGGACCCGTTTTCGACCTCTCCCAGACCGAGGGCGACGAATGCGAGCCCCCCGCCGCGCCCACCGCGCCCGCCGCGCTCCCCGCATCCGTCATCCGTGACGCTCTGGTCACCCGGTACCGGGAGACGTACGGCGAGGACCCCGAGCGGGCCGGAGGGTTCGACTTCAGCCAGCAGGCCCCGGAGGACGCCGCGCGCATCCTGCTGTACGGCCATGCATGGCGCCGCATCCCCGCAGCCGTCGCCTCGATGCCGGGCCAGCATGTTGCCGAAGTCGCGTCCGCCGCCCATGTCGCCGCCCTTGTGCTCGGAATCGCCCCCGGCCCCGCCGTCATGCCCCCGCTCGCGGGCATCCTCACTTCGGACAAGAAGCCCCCCGTTCACGCGTCGGTCGTCCGCGTCGTCGAGACCGGCCGCGCCATCGCGGACGCCGTCACCGCCGCAGCCCGTGAACTGGCAATCGTCGGTTGACCCGAACCCCATAACGTGGTTTAATTAATGGTGTCGGGGGGGGGGCAGCACCGCCTCCGACACCACCGCCCAGGGCAACGGGCGGAAACCCCGCCTCTCACCAGGAGAATTCATGAACAACGCTCAGCAGACCGGCAACCGGACCACCACCCAGTTCGCCCCCGGGACACTCGTGATCGGCCGGGTCTGGCTCGCCGACCAGCAGCACGACCCGCACCCGGCAATCGTCGTCGAATCCTTCGACGGCGAGATCGCGAGTGCTGCAACCGTCTGGTTCTGGACGCTCGGAGCCCCGGAGCCCGGCGAGACCGTCCAGCTCATGCACCCGGGCGAACTCGTCCGGATCGACGACACCTTGACCACCATGGACGCCGCCGCCTTCTGGAGCATCACCAGCTGCGTGGGCAACGGCTTCTCGTTCCTGTGCAGCGAGGGCCGTGCACTGCGAGAAGCGGTCCGGGAGGCGTGGGAAGCCCGGGTGGCCACCCTCGAAGGCGCGAAGGCCACGCAGGGCTGATCCCCCGAGCGCCCCGCCGGTCCGGGGGAGGGCAACACCTCCGGACCGGCGCCCCCGAAGGGGAAGCGGGACACCCCCTTCGGGGGCGGCAGCAACAAGGCCCGGTGCGTTCACCGCCGCTGGCCGACTCCGCCGCAGGCGGCTCCGCCGGCCACCGCCGGGCACCGGGACGGACGCGCCCCGCGGGGGCGCGGCTGCCTCTGCCGTCGCGCAGGGCGCGACGGCCCGCGAGCCGCTCGTCCCTCCCGGCCCGCGCTGGTGGCGCAGGCCGCATTTCACAGCAACGTTCCGCCCTTCGGCCGGAACGAACTCTCTCACCAGAAAAGACAGTTCAGTGACCACTCAACTCCTTGACCGCCCCATAATCGTCACCGTCGCCGGAGACGAGCTGGACAGCACCCCCACCCCCGGCTTCGGCCAGTCCGGCCACCTGACGGCCTTCCCGGAAGTCGGCGTCACCGACACCTCCCGGGCCGCCGTGCCGTACCGCATCGGAGCCCCCGACACCGCGTGCCGCTACCCCGTGATCATCGGCGACAACTGGGTGATCGGGCAGGCCCACCGCTGGCACCGCGACTGGTGGATCGACTCCAGCGCGGGGGAACACAACCTCGGCCGCCCGCCGACGGGCCCCAAGCGCGCCTCGGGCATCGACATGGCCGCTGCCTACCTCGCCGCGGAGTACGCCGCCGGTCGCATCACGGCCGTCCCGCTCGACCAGGTCTGTGCCGAGGCGCCCAAGCCGTTGTGCGGCCCGGTGCCCCTCCTGCACCCGCGGATGCCCGCGACGGACCGCAACATCAAGAGCGCCATCACGGCGTTCGAGGGACTCGCGGCCCACCACTGGCGGGCGGTCCTCACTGGGTTCCCCGGGAGCGATAACCACTGGTATCTCCGCTGCGGACTGTGCTCGTGGGAGGGCCCGAAGTTCTGGTCCCACCTGCGCGGGCGCAACGGCGCCCCGCCGTCTGCCCACCGTCACGAGGGCGGGTGCATCGGCAAGGACCGGGTCCGCGAGCTGATCACCGCCTACCAGCAGTAGACCGACGCCGGGGGCGGCGTGACGCCGCCGCCCCCGGTCCTCTCCCGAACGGACACCACCATGCCGACCCGCTACAGCCCCGAAAGCGTCCTCATCCCCACGGACCCCGCCGCGATCCTCGAATGGGCCGCCTGCCACATCGAACACGTCGGCATCCACCAGGGCCCCGGGCTCTTCAACGCCCCCGGCCGCACCGCTCGACTCGCCTGCTGGCCGCGCGGCGCCATTGCCGTCGCCGCCGGCCACGGGCGGGGACAGGCCGGACGCACCTACGACTGGGACCGCATCCACCGTGCCCGCGACGAAGCACTCCGCATCCTCGCCGCCCACCTTGCGGGCCACCCCGTCGACGCCGACGACCCCGCCACCGTCGCGCGGCTGCACCGCGACGTGATCGACCGATGGAGCACCGCCGCCGGCCGCTCCGCTGACGATGCCGCCCACGCCTTCCGAGCCACCGCAGGCAGCGCCAGCCACCTCTTCTAACCGGCCGGGGGGCGGGGTAGCACCGCCCCGCCCCCCGCCACGTCACCACTACACGTTCGAAGACCGAGAGCCCAGCACCGTGACCCCGACGAAGAATCCCGCCGTCACTGCCTCACGACCACCGCGCCGCCGTGGCGCCGCCGAACTCAGTCATGACGGTGTCGCCCGCATCACCGTCCCCCTTCAGCCCCGACTCAGCGCCTCCGAACTCACCCGCGTACTCACCGCCGCGCCGACCACGATCGACTTCACGGCACTCGATCCCGTCCGCGTCCGCTCGCTCATCGCCGAAGTCCTCACCCAGCACGGCTACGACGTGCTGACCCGCTCTCCCTACGATCCGACGGAAGACCGGCACCAGGACGCCCGGCGAGCAATACGCGCCGCCTACGGACACCGCTTCCGTCACGACGTCGACGAACAACGCTTCCTCGCCGAGCCGCTGAGGGAGACCTTCGCCGCCGGCCTCCTGGGCGACGAACCGTGACGGCCACCGCCGAGCCGTGCGGCGCCCGAAACCGGCAGTCCTACTACTGGCAGGTGCGCATGGCCCGGACCCGCGCACTGGAAGCCGTGAACCGCTTCGAGACCTGGCACATCGAGGCCGGACACCCAGGCGGGACCTACACCGACCTCGGACACGGCACCACCCCGCCGAACCACCACGCCCCCACCCTGCTTGCCCGGCGAATCCCCGGCGGCCAGGACAACGAATACCGCGGAGCCTGTCTCAGCTGCGAGTGGGAGGGAGAGACACGGCGAGGCGACAAGTGGAAGGAGGCCGAGAACACAGCGGTCGAGGACGCGCACGACCACGCCTTCCCCGGCTGGCGCTCCCTCCCGTCAACCACCAAGAACAAGGATCGATGGGACCTGCCCAGGAACGTTCGGCTCTGGAAGCAGCTCACTTCCCTCTACCCGCCTGGCTGGGTGGACCAGGGTGCCCCGCTGCTGGTCTGGGCGCGTTACCGCGACGAGCCCCACGACCCCCCGCACAAGGGTCGGCCCCGGTACGAACTCCGCGTGGACAAGCCTCTGCAGAAGGGGAGCACCGCTCTTGCCGAACAAGCGTCGCTGTTCTGACGGCCAGCGGCGCCCTCGCGCCCGAGCCCCGCCCCTACTCGCAGAAGGTGGTTTAATTCTATCGCTGTGGTCTGGGCAGGCAACACCCAGACCGGAATACCGGGCACTGCTGCCCGACGCGTACACGTCGAAGCGGCACCCCCAGCCAGAACGAAAAGACGGCCAGCGCACAAGGGCAACAAGGCGCTGGCCGTCGAGCCTTTCACCAGAAAGACCCCACCATGCTAAGCGAACACGACCCGGCCCGTCCCCAGCCCGGCGACTTCGCCCAGCTCAGAGCCGGTAACAGCATCGATGCCAGACCGGGCGACACCTTCGTCATAGTCGAGGACTTCCCCGGCGGAGAGCACCTCGTGCTCAACCGCCCCGCCGGCCACCCCCATCGCGACGACTGGGCCGCCGTCCTCGTGCCCGACGAGATCGCCAGCCTCACCCGGGTCACCCCCGAAGGCGCCCGCACCTGGACACCGAGCCCCGGCCCCGAGCCCCGCTCATGACCCCGCCGGCATTCCCGGCCCCCGAGCCCGAACAGGAGACGACAGTGCACCGCGACGACGGCCGCACGCTCTACTCACGCGCCGACCTTCAAAAGGAACACGGCCTGAGCGAATCCACCCTCCAGAACCTCTGGACCAACCGCGAGGAGAACGGCCACCCCGACGCCGAGATCATCGACGGCGTCATGCACTGGGAAAGCGCCGTCTGGACGCCCTGGTACCACGAACTCCAGCGCGCGCGGGCCGCCGCAGCCACCACGAACCCGCCCGACCTCACCGGTGACCCGGAGGACGAAGTCACCCCTGCTGAGGCAGCACGCATCTGCGGATACGCCGACACCAGCACCATCTCCCACAACGTCAAGCAGCCCCCCGAGCACTGGCCGGCCCCGGTCAGCTACGACCTGCTGCCCAGCGGCCGACAGCGACCGAAGTGGAAGCGGTGGGAGCTGTGGAAGTACGTCGCCGAACGCAAGGGACGCGGCCACGCCGGCGGACGGCCCAAGGGCCGCCGCGGGCTGGCCTACCCATACCAGGGGGACCCGAGGCTCGTGCTCGCCCGCCAGGTCATCGAGGCAAACCCCGGCGCGACGAACACCGAGCTGATCCCCCTGCTCGAACAGCAGGCGGAGAAGCCCTCCTCACGCCCGACCTGGATCCGCATCCTGACCTCCGCACGGGAGCACCCCGAGGAGGACCCCTCGTGACCGAACCCCGATGTCCCCGGTGCAGCAGCGCGCTCGGCGAGCAGTCGGCCCGCTCCCGCCTCACCGCCGATCGCGACGTACGGATCTGCTCCGCGTGCGGCACGGACGAAGCCCTGCGCGCGGCCACCGGCCGGTCGCCCGTCCCCTTCGGGGACTGGCCGCTCGGCTCATAAGAACACCGACAGCACCACGGAGAACGTGCCGCTGCCCCACACGGGGCAGCGGCACGTTCGTCTTTGGCATCGCGCGGTGCCGAGCAACGGTTCTCGCCGGGGCGGACCAGGGGTACGCCCACCGCCGCGTCAGCACTGCGCCTGTGACAAGCGGACACCGAGATCGACCAGCGCAACGGCCATTCCCATCAGGCCCCACTGACCCGCCCCCGGCTCCGATCCGCAGGTAACAGCCTCCGAACCACCCGAGGCAGAAGCCTTGAAACCACACCGCCGATGTCCCCGTAGGAAGCAGCTGTCCTGTGCCACCGAACCTTGAGCGATTGCCATCGAAGTTTGATCTAAGTCTCTGTGATCAGAGCGACGCTCGGTCTGGCGTATCTGGTCAGTGCCCGTGTTCCCCGTTGTCGGCGCCCAGTTCGGGGTCGTCGGACATGGCACGCAGCATCGCGACGGTCTGGGCGTCGGTGAGCGCGGCGCCAGTGGCCCGTCGGCGGGCGTCATCGGCGAGGCCGAGTTGGGCTTCGAGCGCGAGCATCGCAGCGGGTGTGTCGGTGGCGGGTGCGCCGTCGGGTTTGTGGCCGAGGCAGATGAGCGGCTCCGGCAGGTCACCGCAGCGAGGGCAGCGCAGATTGTCGGGGGTGGGCTCGGACATTGCGTCTCCTTGACCTGCGGTGCTCAACCTTTGCTGACACTAACGACCCTGTTGCCCATTCGGTAGAAGGGCTGGTCAGAGCTTGATCCACTGGGCAGGGTGGAAACGCGGCCGCTCCTTCGTCCCGGCCGTAGGGGGTGCGATCATGTCGATGCAGCCGCGGCCGTGGCCAGACCCGGCACCCGAGGTTGTCCGGGCAATCCGGGCCAAGCACTACGGGCGTGACCTGCCCTTGCCGGTAGCGGTCCGCGACCGGCTCGGGGAACTGTTCCCCGACGCCGAGTTCGCCGACGCGTTCGCCACGACCGGCCCCAGTGGCTGGTCACCGGGGCGTCTCTCGCTGATCACCGTGTTCCAGATGGCCGAGAACCTCACCGATCGACAGGCCGCCGACGCGGTCCGCGACCGCCTGTCCTGGTCCTATGCCCTGGGGCTAGGACTTGAGGACCCCGGCTTCGACCACAGTGTGCTCACCCAGTTCCGTACCCGCGTCCTGGACCATCAGCTCGAAGAGAAGGTTCTTGACCTTCTGCTCGCTCGCCTCAAGGCGATGGGCCTGCTCAAGGCCGGCGGCAAGCAGCGCACCGACTCCACGCACGTCATCAGCGCGGTCCGTGATCTGAACCGTCTGGAACTGGCCGGGGAATCGGTCCGCGCAGCGGTAGAGGCCCTGAGCTGTGCGGCCCCGCACTGGGTCGGGACTGTCCTGGACGTGCCTGGCTGGTCCCGCCGCTACGACACCCGCATCGACACCTGGCGGATGCCGTCCTCGGCCGCGCGGCGCGAGGGGCTGGCCCGCACCTATGGAACGGACGGCTTCGCCCTGATCAGCGCCGTCTACGATGCGCGTTCGCCGGTCTGGCTGCGCGAACTGCCTGCGGTGCAGGCCCTGCGGATGGTGCTGGTGCAGAACTACACCCGGCGCATCGACCGCGTCGGCCGGGAGACGGTGACCCGCCGGGAACGCGCAGAGGAGGGCGGGGACGGGCTGCCGCCCGGTCATCTGCGGCTGGCCTCGCCCTACGATCTCGACACCCGGTGGTCGGCCAAGCGGGAGATGTTCTGGAACGGCTTCAAGCTGCACATTTCCGAGACCGCGACCGACCTGCCCGAAGCTGAGCGCACCGGTCCCAACTTGATCACCAATGTGGCCACCACCGCCTCCACCGTGCCGGACGTCAACGCGCTGGAGGGCATCCACGCACGCCAACGGACCCGGGACGTACTTCCCGGAAGGCACTACCTGGATTCGGGATACGCCAGCGCCGAGGCGATCACCAGCGCGGCGGCGACCTACGGGGTGGCGCTGATCACCCCGGTGCTGCTGGACACTTCGCGCCTGGCTCGGACAGGACAGGGCTTCGACCAGGGCGCGTTCACCATCGACTGGAAGTACCAGAGCGTCACCTGTCCGCTGGGGCAAACCAGTACGTCGTGGGTCCCGTGCCTGAACCGGGGCAAACCGACCATCGTGGTTGCATTCTCCAGGGCGGTCTGCGGCCCGTGCCCCGCGCGAAAGCAGTGCACCACCGACCGAGACGGGCGCCGGCAACTGTCGTTGCGCCCGCAGGCCATGACCGAGACGCTGCGCTCGGCCCGGGCCGAGCAGGCCGGACGGGACTGGCAAGCCGACTATGCACTGCGGTCGGGGGTCGAAGGGACCATCCGGCAGGCCGTCGCGGTCACCGACAGCCGCCGGACCCGCTATCGGGGGCTGCCCAAGACTCATCTGGAACATGTCTTCGGCGCCGTTGCATTGAACCTGGTCCGGCTGTACGCGTGGTGGTATCGCAGACCGCTTGACCGGCGACGGACCAGCCACCTGGCTCGCCTCGAACTCACCCTCGCTGCGTAGATCACATCAATGGGCAACAGGGTCACTAACTCGCGTTCGTCAAGGTTCGTTGGCAAACGGTCAAGATTCGGTGGCACGGGACAGCAGCGACGATCACGCTCTCTCCGACCGATCTTGAATTCTGAGGACCAAGGTATCGTCACTTCGTGACGATACAATCGGCCAAGATGACGGGATTTGATCGAGGCTGACCGGGGGAGGTGGGCGGGCCGGTGGGGTGGGCAACCGTGATCGGTCCGTCCGAGGAGCAGACCGAGTACCGCCTGACCGGCGGCCACGGTTGCGGGAAGGCCGCCACCGTCGATGCCGCCCCGCTCGTTGCCGCTATCGAGGCCGCGGCCGAAGAAGCCGGAACCAGTGTGGCCCAGCTCCTCGGCTCCACCGAGGCCAAGAAGGCGTTCTTCCGCGCCCGCACCCAGTTGCGGAACGCCAAGAACACCCGGTTCTCCACATTCGACGCCGTCGAAGTCGCCGCCGCGGCGGGTCTCGACGCCCGCGACCTCTACGGGGAGGCCATAGTCCCCGCCCCGGCCGCCGATGGCCAGGTCGACTACCACCTGAGCGCGAGCGAACGCCCGCTGATGTGGATCGGGTCCGGACTCGCCGAGTTCGACATCGTCCCCGGCAGCACCTTGGCGCCCGAGCAGTTCCAGGCCGCCCGCCGCCTCATGCGCGGCGAGGACCCGCGCACTGGTCAGACCCTGGTGGAACCGAAGCTCGCTATCGCCCCGGCCGCCAAGCTGTCTGCGGCCCCCCTGGCCCGAGCTATCCGCCGCAGTGCCGCCGAACGCGGTGTGAAGCCGGAAACACTGCTCGACTCCCAGCGCAAGAAGACCGCCTTCGCCACCATGGAGCGGCAGCTCACCCGGTTCGGCGAAGCCCACAAGGTCCCTGCCTCCACCCTGCTCAAACTCGCCGGCGCCGTCGGTATCGACGCCGCCGAGCTGTACGGCGAACAGGCCCTGGAGAAGGCACTGCTTGCCGAGTCCGGCGGGCGGCTCGACGCCCGCGCGCTCCTGCATGCCGTCGAGGACAAGGCCAGCGCGACGGGGCAGCAGCCTGTGGATCTGTTCGACTCCCGGTCCATGAAACGGCGCTACCAGCAGACCGAGGCCGAAGGCAGCCGTCGCCTGCGGGACCTGCCCATGGCCGTCCGCGAAGCCGTCGCCATGGCCAAGGCCGCCGGCATCGCTCCCGAGCAGGTCTGGGACGCGGAAGAGATCAAGGCCGCCATGCGCGAAGGCCGCGTGGAAGTCGGCAACCGGGGCACCGACGTCACCTTGGATCTGCCCAAGAGCCAGTCCGTATTCCTCGCCTACGCCCCGCCGGAGATAGCCACCGAGGTGGAGGGCGTCTTCACCTCCGCCGGACGCGAGGCCGTCGAGGCTCTCGAAGGCTGGACCGCATACGGGATGCGCGGACGGCACGGCGACGGCCAGTCCGCCGAGATCATCGGCACGAGTGGGTTTTCCGGGTGGCTGATGATCCACCGCGCGGCCCGGCCGGTTGACGGTGCGCCCTACGGCGACCCCCACTTCCACCTGCACTTCACCCTGGCCAACATGGCCAAGGGCACCGACGGGCAGTGGTCCACTGTGGCCGCAGGCGGCCGTGACCTGCACCGCCACACCCGGGCGACCCAGTCCCTGATGAACGCCCGCGTGCGCCGCGAACTCAACACGCGCTACGGCATCCGCTTCCGCCGCGAAGAGCGCACCGGGGCATGGGAAATCGCCGCCATCCCCGAGGCCACCATCCGGCTCTTCAGCAAGCGCGACAACCAGGTCCGCGAACTGCTCACCAAACTCGGACTCGACTACGACAGCGCCACCCTGCGCGAACGCACCGCCGCCTCGGCCGCCTCCAAGGCCGCCAAGAACGGCGAAGCCGCGGGCGTCGCAGATGACGTCCTGCGCGCGTACTGGCAGGCCGAAGGACGCGCTGCCGGCGACGACCCCGACGCCATCACCACCGGAGCCGTCGGCGAATCGGTCGATCAGCCGAACCCGAACCTGGACGAGCTGTGCAGCATCGTCTTTGACCCGAAGACGGGACTCACCGCGCACAGCAAGGAGTTCACGCACGCCGCCGCCCTGTCAGCTGTACTCGAAGCTCTTCCGTACGGCATCGGCACCGCTGCCGAAGCCGAGCAGCTCACCAACGCCGTGCTCCAGCACGCCGGGTACGCGGTCAAGCTCGACCCCCGGGGCGCCCAGCACTACGCGCACGCCGACCGGTACACGACTGCGGACATCGTGGCTGCCGAAGCGCTGATCGTCTCCGAGGCCACCCGCCGCCTTGGCGAACAGACGGCGGTCGTCAGTGGCGACACGGTCGCGATGACCCTGTCTACCGTCGAGGCCCAGCACGGCGGGGACTTCGCGTTCTCCGCCGAGCAGCGCGCCGTGCTGGAACGGCTCCTCACCGCTGGACACGGCATTGACTCTGTCGAGGGCGTCGCGGGCGCGGGTAAGACAACAATCATGGATGCCGCCCGGCAGGCATGGGAGGCCCAGGGCCTGATCGTCGCGGGAGCGAGCACGGCGGCCGTCGCCGCCGCCAACCTCAAGGCGGAAGCCGGGATCACCTCCCGCACCCTCGCCTCCTGGCTCATGGGCATCCGCAATGGCGGGCGAGGGCTTGCCGGCGTGGACGTTCTGGTCGTGGACGAAGACGCCATGTGCGATGACCGCGACATCGCCGAACTCCTCGAACACGCAGCGACAACCGGCACGAAGATCGTCGGCATCGGCGACCCGAAGCAACTGCACTCGCCGGGCGTCGGCGGCCACTTCGGCGCCGTCCATCGCATCGTGGGCGGTCTGAAGCTGACGGAGAACTTCCGGCAGAAGGACGCCGTCGAACGCCGCGCGCTCCAGCTCTGGCGCGATGACAAGCGCATGGAATCGCTGCGGACCTTCGCCAGCACCGGCCGCGTCCACGCCCTGGCCAACAAGGACGAAACGCTCGCCGCGATGCTCACCGTGTGGGCGGACAAGCGCGCCGCACACAGCGACGACCACACCGCCGTGCAACAGCTCCTCATGCTGGCTGCCACGAACGAGATCGTCGAAGAACTCAACCTCGGCGCCCGCGCCCTGCGCAAGGCCAGCGGCGACCTCACCGGCCCCGAACACACCTACGCGCTCCCCGGTGGACGCGAACTCACCCTCTCCGTCGGCGACCAGGTCCTCCTCCGCGTCAACGACTACCGTGCGAAGAAGAGCCAGGGCGCGAACCACGACGTGCTCAACGGCCACCGCGGAATCGTCCGCGCCGTGGACGACGAACGCCGTGTCCTGGTCGAGTGGCGGGAGAAGACCGCCGACGGCCACGAGGACCACGCCGAATGGGTGGATGCCGACTACATCGCCCAGGGCGGACTCGGCCTCGGATACGCGATCACCGGTCACAAGAGCCAGGGCCTCAGCGTCCAGGAAGCCCTGGTCTACGGCCCCGGCGCCCAGGCGAACGCGCTCTACACGATGATGAGCCGCGACAAGAAGGAAGCGCACCTCTTTCTCCCGCTGTCCGTCTACGAGACCGAGACCGACCGGGCCCGTGCAGGCGAACCGGAGACCGACCGGGAACAGCTGGACCGCGCCGTCGCTGGCCTCATCCGCGAGATCGAGACCGGCACCGAAGAGCGGATGATCCTCACGGAACTCCCGCCGAACGCTGTCCCCGCACACCTCCGCGAGATCGTTCCGGACCTGCCGACACCCCGCGCTCCCGGAGCCGGCGAACCGGAGCACGATGACGCACCGGAGCCTGCCCGCACACCCGGCAAGGCCAGCCGACGCACCGCCGCGGACCGTTCTGCAGGAACAGCCCACGAGCCCACCGCACCGGCAGAACCGCGGCCGTACAAGCACCTGGGCAGCGCAGCCCTGCGCGATGCGATCCGCAAGGCGGCAGCCGCTACCCGGGCCGCCGAGCGCGAGGCAGATGCGGCCGAGGTCAAGGCCACCCGGGCCGAACAACAAGCGGCCACGGGCAGCGGACCGAACGCCCTCGCCTTCAACCGCCGGTACGAGGACCTGACCGTGCGTACGGACGCCATCCGCGAAGTACGGACCGTGACCGACACGATCACACGCCGCACCGAAAGCCAGAACCACGTCACCGAACGACTGCACCGCCTCGAAGAGCAGCTGACCGCCACCGGGCGATTCGGCCGCCTCGCACTGCGCGGCGATGACCGGGCGCGCGTCGAAGCCGAGCGCGACGGCCTGCGCCGCCAGCACGCCGAAGGCGCCCACGAGCTGGAGGCCCTGCACACGCGACTGGGCGACCTCACCGCAGTCGCCGGACCCATCGACGAGCACGACGAGGTACTCGCGGAGATGGAGACCGTGAAGCGCGACAAGAGCAGCCTGCTGCAACGTGCCCGAGGGCGTGACCACGACGCGGCGAAGACCCTCCGCACCGAGGCAACCCGAGCGCGCAGCACAGCCCGCGGAGCAGCTCACCGCGAAGCGAACCTCCGGACAGAACTCGCACGACGCCGTCGGCCTGGCACCCCCGAGCCCGACGAACCACTGACTTCTCCGGCGCCCTCCCGGGCGCCGAGCGCGAGCCACCCGTACGCCGAGCAGTACCGTTCGGCTGACGCAATCCAGCACGGTGAGACGGTGGATACGCGTCCTGTCCCGCCCGCGTGACAGGACAGGTACAAGAGCGCGGCTCGCCCCACCAACCACCTCTGGAGCGAGCCGTGTTCACCTGGAGAAGTCCGTGGAAAATGCCTTACCTGGTGTTGCGGAGGGAGTCGCCTCGGACGCTGGCGACGAAGCTGGTGAACGCGCCGGCGGAAACGAGCAGCGCGGGGCCTTCGGGGTTCTTGGAGTCGTGCAGGCCGATCCCGTCATGTTCTGTGGTGGTGAGGTCGGCGACCATGACGCAGGTGTTGCCGTTCCCGCTGCGGGACGCCTTGAACCAGGCGTCCGGCGGGGCTAGGTCGGATGCGGTGAGGGGTCGGGTGTGGCCGGTGGTGGTCATTGCGTGATCTCTCGCGATAGTCGGTGCAGGAACCCCTGCGTGTCCTCCGGAGGTAGCGCCGAAGCGCGCAGGGCATCAAAGGAACGGGTGAACCGTTTGATCTCACGAGGCTTGTCCGTCACTGCGACCGCTCCCCAAGCCGTGTCAGCCCAGACGATCTGCGGCAGGGTGTCACCCGGATCGAGAAGGACGAAGTCATGCGCGGCCCGGTAGCCACGTGACTGGAACGGCAGGATCTGCACGGTGATGTTGTCCATCGCCGCCAGCTTGACGATCTCCTCGTACTGCTCACACATCACATCCGTACCACCGACTATCCACCGCAGCGCGCCCTCACCGAGGATCGCCCACAGCCGTGGTGCCTCGTCGCCAATCAGCAACGCTTCCTTGCGGCCCATCCGCAACGCGACGTGCTTGTCCACGAACTCGGTCGTGGTCTCCTCAATGGGCTTGAACACCTCGTGGACGGCGCGGGCGTACGCCTCGGTCTGGAGTAGTCCCTGCATCGCCGTGGGGGTGTAGGCGCGGATGGACTGCGCGGCTGACTCGATGCCGACGAAGCGCTGCATGCCCGAGGGCATCACGTCCTTGTATTCGGTCCACCACTCCTGGCTGGACGCTTCTCGCTGGATCTCCAGCAGTTGTTCCACGTCGTTGTCGTCGGTGATGCCGTAGCGTTCGAGGAGCTTGCGTAGTTCGCGGGCTTGGCGGAAGGACTGAAGGCCGGTCTCCACACGCTGGAGCTTCGTTTCGGAGAACGGCATCCCCCGGGCGGCGTCTTCGATCGTCAGTCCGGATGATTCCCTCAAGCGCCGCAGATGCGCGCCTAGTTCCATGCGGCGCGCGGTTGGTCTGGCCCGAGCTACCACGTACTTGCCTCCTCGGCGCATGTGATCGGTAGCCACGTTGAAGCGTGCAGAGATCGTGCCCAACTGCCCGCTCTAGCACGGCATTTGCATGATGGGGCATGTGCCAATACCGGCGCAAGAGCTCCTTCATTGCCGATTCACTTGCCGACGCGCTGTGCCGCACGCCACCGTGGAGACCTGAACCAATCCCGGCGCCCCAGTTGCCAGGATTGCGCAGTGCACGGTGGGTTGCCGTCCCCCGAATGCATGCCTGAGCGGCGGCCCACCGTCCCAGTCCGCACCCCCGCTCACGCTGGAGCTCACCCATGCCCGATGTCCGTGGCACCGCCATGCCTTCGCACCCCCCGCGTGTGCGGTTGACCCGTCAGCAGAAGCTCAAGGCCCAGCACCCGCTCGTGCCGCCCGGCGAGGACAGCGCCGCCCCCGACGCATCCGGTGAGCCGGAGGAAGGCAAGATGCCCCACGACCGCCCGGAGGTGACTCGTCACACCCCGACGGCCGGGGTGGAGCACGGATACGCGTTCGACCAGGACGCGATCAACGCCACGGTACGGCGTGCGCTGGATCAGCTGCCCTTGGCCAATATCGTGGACAACCTCGTCGCGGCCCTGCGCTGGCACATCGGAATGCTTGTGCCCGTTATCGAGGCCAAGGACTGGGGGGAGCACGGCCGGGACCCGGCCGTCGACGTGATCCTCGGCGCGGTCCGTGCGAAGGTCGCCGCAGTGCCGGCTGCCGGTACGCAGGCGATCGAACGGGCCGTATACGCGCAGGAGCTAGCCCGGACCTGCCGGGCTCTCCTTCCTCTGGCCACCATCGACCCCGCTTGCGAGAGGCAACACCCGCTCGTGCTGTCGACCTGTACGCACGGGGGCCCCGGGGGGAGGGGCTGGGACACCGCCGAGAGCGACCCCTGCCTGTCCACGGCGCCCGGGGGCGGTCGGTGAGCGCCACCGGGTACGCGCTGAACACCGACGACAAGACTGCGCTCGCCCTCACCGCAACGGACACCGTACGGGGCTACTGGTGTGAGGTGACCGCGGAAGGGCCGGTGTACGGCAAGGACGAGTGGGCGCGGTCCGTGTTGGGTACCTTCCCGACCCCGTTCGTGGGACGCGCGCTGCGGTGGCTGCGTAGCGAGGCTCTGCGTATCGCTGACGGACTTGACCCCGAACCGGAAGCGGTGCCGTCGCTGCGCGGGGGCCTCCGCAGGATCGAGCTGTCCATCGAGTTCGACGTCGGGGATGCACCCACCGCCTTACGTAACTGGGCGAACGCCGACTGGGTCCGGCAGGCCGCATATGACCAACTGCGCGGAGGAGAGCCGTTCCTCCTGGTCGTGGCCGACCTCACGGGCCGGTACGTGCTTGCGGCATGGCCCGTCGACGTTCCGGCGCGTTCCGACGCACGGCCTGTGGAACGCAGACAGCCCACAAGCTCCCGCTCTGATCACCTGAAACGCAGGAAGCACCGCCGACAGGCTGCGGGTCTCCTCCATCGGTGATCAGAGTGGGCCAATCGTCCGCCATTGGCTGGGGGATTCCCGAGGGCACCGGTAACCATCACGGCCGGACTGCCCAGCCAGTGGCGGACCGCTCGGCCCCTCGCGTGGGGAGGGGGCCGAGTACGCCAATCCCGACCTGCCAGGGCTCCCGGCGGGCGGGATAGCCAGCGAGCCCACCTGACATATCGCCCTTATATCGCAGGTAAGTTCGGCCGCTTTTCGCAAAGTCTTGGCCTGTGCTGTGTGTCCTAGACTCGTGGCTTCGTTCTCGGCGCCACAGTCGCCCTGGCCAGGTTCAGCAGCGCCACAGCTCCTACCGGCACAGCTCTCACATGCTGCTCAGGAAGGAATACGCCCTATGCCCGAAGCAACCGCCGACTCCGATCGCGCCATGGAACTGCGGGACCGCATGGTCGATGAACTCGTCGAGCGGGGCGAGATCGTCTCCAAGGAAGTCGAACGGGTGATGCGCGCCGTACCCCGGCACGCCTTCGCCCCGGAAGCGGACCTGGAGGCGGCGCATCACGCCTACAACGCCGTGGTCACCAAGAGGGACGAGCACGGCAGGGCCATCTCCTCGGTCAGCGCACCGCAGATCCAGGCGTTCATGCTAGAGCAGGCCGCCGTCAAGCCGGGAATGCGGGTGCTGGAGATCGGTTCCGGTGGCCTTAACGCCGCCTACCTCGTGGAACTGGTCGGCGACGCCGGCGAGGTGACGACGATCGATATCGACGCCGACGTCACTGACCAGGCCACCCGTCTGCTGGAGCGGAACGGCTACTCGCGCGTGCGCGTCGTGCTCGGCGACGCTGAGGAAGGGGTTCCGGACCAGGCCCCATACGACCGGATCATGGTCACCGTCGGCGCCTGGGACATCCCGCCCGCGTGGGTCGAGCAACTGACCGAGGACGGTCGCCTCGTCGTGCCGCTTCGCATGCGAGGACTCACGCGGTCCATCGCTCTCCAGCGGACCGGCGACCACTTGGTCAGCGCCTCGGTGCCACGGATCTGCGGATTCGTGAACATGCAGGGAGCGGGCCAGCACGAAAACACGCTGCTTCTCGTCAACGGCACCAACGAGATCGTCCTGCGGTTCGACGACGAGGCGCCGGCCGAACCGAGCCTGCTGGACAACGCGGTACGCCACCCGCGGGCCGAGAGCTGGACGGGCGTCACCGTCAAGCGCGGTGAGCCCATTGACATGCTTCAGCTGTACATGGCCACCATGCTGCCCGGCTTCTGCACCATGGGCGTGGACCCGGAACTCGACACCGGAATCGTCGTCCCGTGGAACAAGCGCTTCTCCATGGCGGCCGTGGACGGCCCCAACTTCGCCTACATCACCCCGCGCCTCACCGAGGACGAGAAGTCCTTCGAATACGGGGTCCACGCCCTCGGTCCGGACGGTCCCGAGATCGCTGAGAAGATCGCCGCCCACGTGCGCACATGGGACCAGGAGCATCGCGGCGGACCCGGACCGCGCATCGCCGTCTACCCGGCCGGCACCCCTGATGGCCGGATTCCCGAACTTCCCGGCGCCCTCCTTATCAATAAGGATCACTGCCGGGTCTCGATCTCCTGGCCCACGATGGCGAACGCCGCCGGGGACTAGGGAACCCTGCACCACACCACCGAACAAGGAGAGTGACCGCAATGCCGAACCTCCTCGTACCGGAAACCGACACCCAGACGGATGCGCTCGACGACGAGTTCTCGCTCGACGTCCGCGTCGTCGTGACCAACCGCCCCAGTGCCAACACCGGTGACTGCCCCACCGATGACGGGTGCGGCGACAGTTGCAAGGACGGCGCCAGCGCTTGCGACTCGTTCATCGGCGACCCGTCCTAACGGATCATGTGCGGCTGGTGCGCCGGAACGGAGGTCCGGCGCACCAGCGTCCGCGTACCGCTCTGGAGGTAATCGGTGTCGAATCCATCAGCGAACTACCGATGGCGTGCCGGTGCGATGCTTCGCGCCACGACCGCCCCGGGCACGTGGGACCTGCCTCGCGACCTCAATCTGTTCAGCGATGCAGCGGTCGCGCAGGGACGGGCGTGGCTGGCGGCCGTGTGGCAGCGGGAGGACCTCCGCGATGCGCTCAGCGCTGCCAGCCCCGGCCTGTGTCAGCAGATAGCCGACGTGGCGGCCGGCGAGCGTACTGCACCGCGACAGGTCCGACGGACCGTGGTCTCCCTCTCCTCCTATCTCCTGCGTTGGCAAAGCCGCCCCACACCGTTCGGACTGTTCGCCGGTGTGGCCCCCGCACGAATTGCCGAAGCACCGATGATCGAGTGGGGGGACAAACACCACACCGTGGTGCGGGCCGACACCCGATGGCTCGCCGCCCTCGTCGCCCGTCTCCAGCAGGTTCCCCAGCTGCTCGAACGCCTCACCGTCGTCACCAACGACTCCGGGTACGTTCGCGGCAACCGCTATGTGACCCCTGGTTCTCCAGCGGCCGTGGATCCGAAGTCGTTCGCCCCTGTCGCGGTCTCGGTTCGGCACAACCGGCCCGTTGCCGCTGTCATTGAGGCAGCCCGCACCCCCATCGTGTACCGCGACCTGCGCGCACAGCTCTGCGCGCAGTTCCCGTCCGCCCCGGCCGACCGGATCGAGAGCATGCTCAGCGGCCTCCTCGCCCAGAACATTTTGATCACCAGCCTCTGGCCGCCCATGACCTGTCTGGACTCCCTCGGCCACGTGTGCACCATGCTTCAAACCGTCAAGGCGCACAGCATCCCCGAGATCACGAACCTCGTACGCGAACTACACGCCATACACGAGCGACTTGAAGAGCCGGCTCCCATCGATGGCTGGGCGTCGAGGCCCACGCTGACCGATCGCATGAGGGCGCTCAACGACGCCGCACCGGTTCCGCTCGTGACCGACACCGTACTGGACTGCACCGTCCGGTTACCGGAGCAGGTGGCCGCGGAAGCCCAGGAAGCGGTCACTGTCCTGCACCGGCTGTCGCCCTACCCGTTCGGGTATCCGGCATGGCGCGACTACCACGCACGGTTCCGGGCGCGGTACGGCCCCAGCGCGGTCGTTCCCGTCCTGGATCTGGTGGCCGACAGTGGCCTCGGCCTACCGGCCGGCTACCTCGGCTCCGCCCACCAGGCAGCCCCCAGGCAACTGACCGAGCGTGACGGGAAAATGCTGCGCCTCGTCCAGCACGCCATGCTGGAAGGCCGCGGCGAGATCGTTCTCACCGAGAAGCTGATCGCCGACTTGGAGGAAGACTCCGAGACCATTCCAGTACCCCGGGCCGAGATAGCCGTAGAGATCCACGCCCCCTCGCTGGACGCCATGGCACGGGGATCATTCCGGCTCCTGGTGACCGGGACACCGAGGCCCGGCAGCAGCATGGCGGGACGCTTCGCCCACCTCTTGCCCGCCCAGGACCAAGCCCGGCTCGCCGACACCTACCAGGCCGCCGGTCCCGAGGCCATCGCCGCGCAGCTGTCCTTCGCGCCGCGCCGTCGGCGCAGCGAGAACATCGCCCGCACCATGCAACTCCTGCCCAACGTGATCCCCCTGGCCGAACACCGGGCACCGCACGAGGGTTTGATCCCGCTCACCGACCTCGCGGTCACCGCGGACACGCAACGACTCTGGCTCGTCCAGCTCTCCACTGGCAGGAACGTCGAGCCGCGCGTGCTGCACGCGCTGGAAGCCGGAGTGCACACCCCGCCACTCGCACGCTTCCTCGCCGAGATCACGACGGCCCGGTGCGCCATCTACAAGTCCTTCGACTTCGGAGCCGCATCCCGCCTGCTCTACCTGCCCCGGGTCCGCTACAAACGCACCATCCTGGCCACCGCCCGGTGGCTGCTAACCGCCCGCGATGTCCCCGGCCGGGATGCCGACGTGAAGGCGTGGGACGTCGGGTTTGAAGAATGGCGGACCAAGATGCGCGTACCCGACCGCATCACTTTCACAGAGCAGGATCAGCGGCTGCGGCTCGACCTGACCCACCCGCTTCACCGGCTCGTCCTCCGTACCCGCCTCAACGCCGCGCGCAGGCTCGAACTCCGCGAAGCCCCTGATCCGAAGGAACTTGCCTGGATCGGCCGCGCGCACGAACTCGTCCTGCCTGTCACCGCGGTCGGCTCCTCCACACAGAAGCCCGGCACGGTCTGCACACCGACCGACAAGCCCGCCTACCTGCCCGGCGGATCCAGCATCCTCGCCGCCCAGGTCCATGCTCACCCTGAGCGCTACGACGAAATCCTCGCCGAGCACCTGCCCGAGCTGACCGACAGCTTCAAGACCGTGACCCCGTGGTGGTTCAGCCGACACCGCACGATGCCCCGGCCCGACGCCGACCAGTACCTGTCCTTATGCCTGCGCCTTACCGACCCCGAGGCGTACGGCCACGCCGCCGAACTTGTGCACGACTGGGCAGCCCGTCTGCGCCGACAGCACCTGATAGCCCATCTGACGCTCGCCACCTACGAGCCGCAGCGTGCCCGCTACGGTCACGGCGCGGCCATGGAGGGCGCGTACGAGGCATTCGCCACCGACTCCGCCGCAGCCCTCGCCCAGATCCGCATGGCACCCCTCGCTGGCGTCAGCCCCCAGGTCCTCACCGCAGCCAGCATCGTCGACCTCGCCGCCCACTTCGCCCCCACTACCAGCGCCGGCCTCCACTGGCTGACCCGGGAAATCCCCCACGAGCACGGGCCGCTGGACCGGAAGCTCCGCGACCAGGCCCTCGGTCTCACCGACCTCCACAGCCCCGAGCCCACCCTGCGGTCCTTGCCCGGCGGAAGCGACGTGGCCGCCACCTGGCAGGCGCGCGCCGCAGCGCTGTCCTCCTACCGCGAAAGCCTTGCCGAACAGCGCGACCCGCTCACGGCCCTCCACTCCCTCCTTCGGCTGCACCAGGTGCGCACACTCGGCTTGGACTCAGACCTCCGACGAGTCACCGGCCGCCTCGCGCGCGCCTGCGCGCTGCGCCACATCCGCCGGAGGCCCGCATGACAGCACACCAACGTGCCCAGTCTCTCGCCGAGGGTGCAGCAGGAATCGCCCTGCTCCACATCGAACACGCGCACACCGGCCAGGGCACCTGGAAACAGGCACACACCTGGATCACGAAGGCAGTGGCCGACGAGGTCAGTGCCGCTGATTCCACCGGCCTGTACGTCGGCGCGCCCGCGGTCGCCTACATGCTGAACGCCGCCGCCACCGGCTCTTCCACGCGCTACCAAGACGCCCTCGCCACCTTGGACACACACGTCACCGAACTCGTGCACCGCCGTGCTGCTGCCGGCATGGCGCGCATCCACCGCGGAGACCAGCCCACCTTCCGCGAGTACGACGTCTTCTACGGCTTGACCGGCATCGGCGCCCACCTCCTGCGCCGCGCCCCCGGAGGAAGCGCTCTCGAAAGCATCCTGCACTACCTCGTCGAACTCACCAGGCCCTTGAAGAGCGACGACCGAACCCTGCCCGGCTGGTGGGTCGCCCATGACCAGCACACCCGCACCTCCGCCCGGTATCCCGGAGGCCATAGCAACCAGGGGACGGCACACGGCGTCACCGGGCCGCTCATGCTCCTCGCGCAGGCTGTCCGGCGCGGGATCACCGTCGATGGTCAACTCGACGCCATCAACACCATCTGCACCTGGCTCGACAGCTGGCAGCAGTACAGCGAATCGGGCGCTTGGTGGCCCGAGTGCATCACCCTGACCGACCTGCGCACCGGCCGCCCCAGCCAAAAGGACCCCGCCCGCCCGAGCTGGTGCTACGGCACTCCCGGCATCGCGCGTGCCCAGCAGCTCGCCGCCATCGCCACGGACGACACCAAGCGTCGGCACGCCGCCGAACAACACCTCGCCGACTGCTTGTCCGACCCCGCACAACTCTCCCGGCTCACCGACACCGGGTTGTGCCATGGATGGGCGGGCGTCTATCAGACCGTCTGGCGCGCGGCCCGAGACGCGGCCACCCCGGTGCTCCGCCCGGTTCAGTCCCGCTTGGCCGATGCCCTGGCCCGCCACGCCGCGCCCAGCGCGGCGGGTGGGCCGGGGTTCCTTGAAGGCAGCTCGGGAACCGCCCTCGCCCTGATGACCGCCGCGCAGGACACTGCGCCAACCTCCGGATGGGACGCATGTCTCCTGATCGACTGACCTTCGACGCCGTAACCGTGACGGAGCCAGACCTTTTGCCAGATGAGACGGTGCTGGTGGAGCAGGGCGGCAACGACTGGTTACAGCTGAACCTTCAGTTCCCGGACTGGACGACGGCCGAGCAGATCGCAGCAGACCACGTCGTGCCGCTCCTGGACCGTGCTGAAGCGGATGGCCTCGCCACACAGTGGTGGTTCATCCGCAAATCTCCGTGCTGGCGGCTCCGCGTACGGCCTCACGGTCACAACGCGGAGGACAAGATCGGAGCCGCCTTCGACGAGCTGACCGTTAACGGCCATCTTCGCCGCTGGTGGCCAGGAGTCTATGAACCGGAAACTGCCGCCTTCGGGGACACCGAAGGCATGCGTGTCGCCCACGAACTCTTCCACGCGGACAGCCGTGCCACCCTGAGCCTGCATCGACAGAAGGAAGTCCCCATAGGACGCCGGGAGTTGTCCCTTCTGTTGTGCGGCACCCTGATGCGTGCCGCCGCGCTGGAGTGGTACGAGCAGGGCGACGTGTGGCACCGCGTCGCCCACATGCGGCCCCTCCCCGATGACGTCCCCGCGGACCGGCTTGAGGAACTGTCCGAAGGACTGCGACACCTGATGCGCGCCGACACCACACCGGACGGCCCCCTGATGGGCACAGACGGCCCCCTCGCCTTCGCCGCCGACTGGGTCGGCGCCTTCCGGGAAGCGGGCACTGCACTCGGTAAGGCTGCCCGCGCCGGGACCTTGGACCGGGGCCTGCGTCACATCCTCGCCTACCACGTGGTCTTCCACTGGAACCGCCTCGGACTGCCCGCACGCAAACAGAGCATCCTCGCGTGGGCCGCCCGCGGCGCCGTCCTCGGCCCGGCTGTACGGAAGACGGACGCGCCGAAGCAGAACCGGTTGAGCATCCCGCCCGCGGTCAGCCGCCTGGCCGCACGGTTCCCGCTGGTGCCGCGGCCACGGCTGGCCTGCCCCGGCCTCGCTACCCGGAGCCTCCAAGTCCGCTCCTATGCGCACCAGAGCGAACAGCAGACGCACCCTGAACACCGTCTCGAACGTGCGTGTTCGGCCTGGAACCTTGCCTCCCTGATCGCGGCAGACTCCGGCATGCCCGGCCTCGCCGCCGACCTGTGCTGGCGCCAGTTCGCGATCTTCCAGAAGGCATGGCCGCTATCCGGCCGGACCGCTATCGCCTCGCTCCAGCCACTCGTCAATCTCGCCCGCCTCACCGGCCGGGCCGGCGACCCCGAAAGCGCCTACCAGGCGCTCTACGCCATGGATCACGCTATGCACCACGACGGAGCAAGCACCCTGATACATGGCAGGAGCATCTCTTTTGACCGTTTCACCGAGTGCGGCAGCGACCGCAAGGACGTCGTGCTCTGGATGCGGAGCGTCCTGCTCGAAGATGGCACCCGGCTCCTCGCCGCCACCGGACAGTGGGCAAGGGCCGCAGCACACGCCGCGCTCTGCGATGATGCCGCTGACCGCCTGCGCGAGGCCCGCCAAGTACGGGCCATCGCGCACCTGCACGACGGTGATGCCGACACCGCGCGCGCCCTTCTCGGAGATGCCGTGATCAGCGAACCGTGGGAGCGCGCAGTTGCAGCATGTCTGCGCACTTACAGCGCCATTCGCACCCACCCAGACGACGTGGCTGCGATGCTGGACGCCGCCAAGAACGCTTTGCACTCCTTGCCCACCCAGGACCTGGCTTTCTTCCGCCTCCGGCTTGGCCTGACCGCAGTGGACATCGCTGTGCAGACAAGCCCGGGGCTCGACGCGGAGAGCCTGTACACCGAGCTGATCCGGGACGCCGCGGAATCGGGCGACGCCCTCACCGCCCGCGAACTCCTGCGCCACGAACAGGTCCGCGAGCGATTGACTCCGGCCGAGACCCAACAGCTGGACATGTTCGTCCACGATGCCGGTCTCGGTCGGGGGACCATCCCTGCACCGCTGCTGTCCGAACTGATGGGAGCGGTTGAGACGGCCGAAAGTTCTCTCACCCAGGCCCTCGTACAGGCTGACCGTTAGAGCGTGTTCACGGAAGCTCCGCAGCGATCCGCAGGAGGCTTGCCTAACCAAGCTCCGCGCGCGTTACGGCGGGGGAACGTCTTCGGGTCGATTCTGTGAGTCGGGCTGTGCCAACACGGCGCCGTGCCTGTACCCGTACGAAGAGCGTGGGGATGCGGAGGGGGCCGATGAGTCCTTGCTGCCGGACTGCGGCGTCATATCGCGCCCGGCAGCCGTACCAACCGTCATCCGTGTGAAAACCTGTTCGGCTTGATCGAGTCGGAGCCGTATGGCTCCGTACGGACCTTCCGCGTAGCCGGTGCGGTACCCGTGCCGGTGTAGTTCCAGCGCGGCGTGCACGCCGGCGTCTGCCGGGTCGGTGTCCTCCGGCGGCACGAGCGCGTGCAACTCCTCCTTCCACTCCCATCCGAGGTCCCGCAGCACCGCACGGGCCTCCGTCTGCTCCCAGCCGCTCGTGGCGGCGACGCCGCGGCGGGGGTCCGAGGCGAAGACGACATCGGGGTTCGGGTGCATCAGGCCAGCTCCTTGACCGGTTCCACAACGGTTGTTTCATCAGGGGACGTTGGAGGCAGAGGAGGCCAGGCAGCGAGTTGGAATCGGGCGGGCCGGTCCGTGTGACGGCCAACCCGGCAGTCGTCGCCGGCCTTGCCGAGGGCGGCGTTCATCCGAGTGACGAACCGCTCGTACTGCTCGTGCCAGACCACGGCTGACCCGGCGGTGTCGGCGTAGGCGTCGGCCCGTGCGAAGGCCAGGGCGGCGATCTCGTAGACGAGGGCGTCGTGTTCCATCCAGCACGGCGGGATGACCTGGTGCGGTTGCCAGGCGTACGACGCGTTGAGCCACCTGCACACTGTGTCCAGCCATGTCGGCATGCCGTCGAGCAGCTCACGGGTCAGTGCCCCGATGTCCCAGGGTGCCGGGCCGTCCACCACAGACTCCTCGGCGGCCCTCTCCGCGAGGTATTCGGCGATCAGCGAGGGAGGTTCGGGGAACGGCGTCAGCCGGGCGAGAGGGTTCGTGTTCACGCGGCGACCCCCTGACGGTCCGCCCAGGCCGCAGCATGGGCCTCGGCCTGCTTCTTCTGCTCGGCGGCCTGCCGGGCGCGCTCGATGTCGTTCGCGCGGCGAAGGTCACGGATCTGGGATTGGATCTCCGGCCAGGAGTCCCAGGTCCACATGCCGTCGAGGCGGGTGATGACCGGGGGAAGGTTGTCGGCGAGGACGAGCGCATGGCCCTCCTCAAGGGCCTTGATCTCGTCGCTCCGCAGCACCGCTTCGAGGGCGACATGCGTCGCCGTGGACTGGCCGCCGCGGTCGCCGCTGCTGGTGGTCTTCGTCGTCCGCACCCGCTCGACCTGACCGCAGAGGTCGGACATGTCCCGCAAGAAAGCCGGGTCCTTGCCTCCGCCGAACACGACGACGTTGTTCGTGTACGACGCCAGCTCGTTGGCGGTGTCCTCGCCGAAACGTGCCCGGGCGGAGGCCCAGCCCTGGAGGCCGATGATCACGGTGATCCCTCGCCCGCGACCGTCGGCGACGCGCTGCCGCAGGGAGGGGATCGGCGCGACGTTCGGGGCCTCGTCCAACGCCGCCAGGAGGGGCGGGTCAAGTCTTCCGGCCGGGGAAGCGGTGGCGTGCGCCTCCGCGATGTCGAGAAGGTCCTCCGTCACCGCGGTCGTCAGCGGTGCTACGGAGTTCACCTCGGAGTCCTTGCCCAGCAAGTAGACGGTGCCGCCTGCGTCGAGGACCTGGCGGAAGTCGGTCGGCTCCTCCCCGTTCCCTCGAAGGGCTTCGATCACTGACTGGTGGGCCAGCGGCTCCAAGGCCGCTTCGAGGGTCACGGCGGTGTTGCCGACGGTACGGCTGTCGCCCGTGGTCGACGTACGGAACATGTCTGCCCAGCCGGGGCCGGCGCCGGGGTGCGCGGTCAGAATGCCCAGGGGTGCCGGGTCGTTCAACTTCCGGGCCCAGGCAAGCATTTGATCGAGGCTGGCGCCGTCGAGGGCAGCGGCGTGAAGGATGGCGGCCAGAACCTTGGCGGCCTGCCCCTTGTAGAAGGCGCTGCCCTCGGACGACTGGGCAGCGGCGCCCGGGATGCGGGAACCGGCCACAAGCGCCTTGGCCCGCATCATCGCGGTCTCCGTGCTGGCCGCCCCGGCGATCGGCGACCACCGGAATCGGGGCAGCGACGGCGCGATGCCCTGCGGGTCGAAGACGTACACCGGCCGGTCGTCGCGCCGACGGGCGTCCAGGGTGAGCTCTACCAAGTCCGCCTTGGTCGAGGTGGCGACAACCGGACCGGCCCAGCGCCGGACGGTCGGGGCGAAGAACCGCAGGGTCTTCCCGGACCCCATCGGGCCGATCACGCGGCATGCCTTATCTGCTCGGGACCACAGGTCGATGCCCTTGGGGCGCCGGGAGACCCCGAGGGCATAGCCGAAGTCGAGTGGATCGAGGGCGGGAGGGTGGTGCATGTGGTGCTCCGGAACGAGAGGGCGGCGCCGCGGGTCAGGCCCGCGAACGCCCGTGCTTGGTGAGGGCAACGGCCGCCGGCCGCGAGGGGCCGCCGTCGCCGGTCGACAGGGAAGGTCGGATCTCGGCTGCCTTGACGACGGCTTTCGCGGACAGGTGGCGCTTGAGCTGGGCTTTCGTGGCAAAGCCCGCGTTGCGTCGAGCGCGGTTCGACACGGCCCACAGCGCCACCGCCCCCATTCCGCAGACGGCGACGAGGCCGTACAGCACGAGGGACAGCCCGCCGGGCAGGAGGGCCACTACTCGGCCCGCCGTTCCGCTCGCGCGGCGAGGTAGCGCATCCGCCGCCCGCACAGCCGGGCGACCGACGCTTGGGGCCCCGCACAGCGCGGAGGTGAGGCGTGGAAGGCGGCGTGAAGGTCCTCCGCGCCCCGCCAGACGTGGCTGACGGCCGCGCGGACGCGGCCACCGGCCGCCGAGTAGTCGCCGCGGTCGAGCATGGTGGCGAGCTGGGCTGCCCGCTGTCCGAGTTCGAGAAGTTCAGCGTGCAGCTTGTCAATGTCGTCGCGGACGGTGCGTCCGTACGTCGGGAGCGCAGCCGGTTCGAAGGTCGTAGCAGTCATGAGTACGCGGTTCCGTATTGCTTATCCGTGGAGGTGAGGAAGGGCCGTGCTTATTCGCCGGGGGACGTATTGACGAGGTCCGCCATGGATCCGGACGAGAAGCACAGGTGTTGTTCCGCCTCGGTGAGAAGGTGCTGCACGCCGGGGTAGATGACTTCACCGACTTTCCAGAGGGCCACACCTCTGCGCAGACGCATGATGTGCTCCGCTGTCCAGGCCGGCAGGCCAAGGCGCCTGACGGTGTCTTCGGCCTCCGCCTTCTTCATCGAGTAGACGACGACGGTGTCCGCCATTTTCAGCGCCGCCTGTGTTTCCGGGCTGTCGTCGATGTCGCTCAGGTGATGAACGATGAAAATGCAGCTGAGGCCGTATCCGCGGGCGAACTTGAGGAACTTCTCCAACAGCGCCGCGAGTTGGGGAGTTCCGAGGACGTGCCAGGCTTCCTCGCACACGAGGATCCTCTTGCGCTGGGTGTACCGGCGGCATCCGGCAGTAGGGTTCGCGCCGAGCTCCCAGGCCCCGGAGGCCGCGTCTACGACTCGCCGCTCGTGCTGGCTGGGCTCGGTGCCGCATTCGCACATCGGCCGCAGCCATACCTCTTCGAGGAAGACGCTGATCACCGCGACGAGGATCGTCATGGCGACGCCGCCCGAGGGGACCTTGGTCAGGTCGAAGACGATCATGTCGGCGTCGAGGTCGATGCTGAGGCTGGTGGGGCCGTCGAGCATGCCGATCAGGTCGCCGGTCGCGTCTTCATCGCTGCCGCACAGCCGGTCGAGGACGTAGGAGGCTTCCAATCCGTCGTTGAGCAGCTCGTCCAGCGTGCGCCTCTTGGCGAGAGCATCCGCTTCCTCCGGAGACCGGAGGGCGGCAGCGACGTCCGCCAGCACCGGCGTGCGTCCTTCGTCGGCTGCCCGCTGGTGGGCCCTCCTGATCGCCAGCCGCAGGGCGGAGCCGGCGAACTCGCCCAGCGGCCTGCCGAGACCAAGCTCAACGATCGTCCGGACCAGCTCGATCTGCCGCTTACCGGCGATGGCCGGGTCCATCGGGTTGATGCAGGAGGCGCCCGTGCCGCCGCCCGGCGCGAACTTCACCGGGGCCTTGCCGGTGAGGGACCGCCCGAGGGCGGCCCACTCGCCTTCCTCCCTCTCCTTCTGCTCCTTCGTATCGAGGACAACGACCTTGCGGCCCAGGCGGATCTGCCGGGCCACGTAGGTCTTGATCAAGGCCGACTTACCCCGGCCCGTATCCCCCATCACGATCATGTTGCCGCCGGGCAAGCCGTCCCCGAACGCGCAGAAAGGGCAGTAAATGAATGCCTTGCCGGAGTACAACTCCCGGCCGATGACGGCGCCTTCTGTGCCAAGGGTGGGCGGCGCGATGGGGAGATAGAGAGCCTGGCTGGTCGTGGTCTCGGTGAAGAGCGGACGCCGCACCGTCTCGTGCATGGGCGTCAGCGGGGCCAGGTCGAGCAGGTCAGTCACTTGATGCCCCCAGCGAGCGGCAAGGTGGTGGCGAAGGCGCGAGCGTGCTCAAGATCGAGCCACTCGATCCGGAGTCGGGCGGTACGGGCACGGGAAGCCGTGGTGCGCTTGGTCTTCTCCAGCTCTTCGGGGCTCCGCGCGGAGATCGTGATGTAGCCGACGACGGCGGAGCCGGCCGCACCGGAGGAGGCCAGGGCCATGCCACGCGAGCCGGTGGCGTTGGCGGCGATGAGGTCGCGGGGGTCCACGTTCTTGCCCCGCTGGCGGTCGCGCAGCAGCTCCGCCTGGTTGTTGGTGTCCTCCGCGAGCATCCGTTCCACCGCGGCGTCGTTCGGCTCAAGGTCCTGCGTGATGGCCATGGTGCGGATCACGTCCGGCATGCCGATCAGCAGAGGCGAGAGGAAGTCCGGCCCGACGGGTGTGGTCGGCCAGCCGACGACGGCCGCGGTCGCGTGGTACCAGCTGGACGTGGACCCGGCGGCGCGCGTGGCCACGTACTCGCCCGAGCGCACATCCACGTGGCGCGGGAACGCGTGGGCCCGGGGCAAGTCGGTGTCCCAGATGGCGTGGTCGGGGTCGTACGAGTTGCGGATGAACGCGGTCATCCGAGCCTCGTCGAGCGGAGCGATCACCGACAGGTCGGCGTCCTCGCAGCGAGACCACAGCTCGTCCAGACACGACGCCATGGCCGCGGCCACACCTTCGTCGCCGGTGCCGCGGGTGGCGGCATCTGCGGCAAGGTCGCGGGTGAACTTCGCATGGGCGGTGATGTAGTAGCGGTGCTCTTCCGCCGAGGTCGACACCGCGTTCGCCAATGCGTCGTAGGAGTCCTTCAGCCACTGCGGGGCGCCATCGGTGGCCGCCGACTCATCCCGTTGAGTGACGAACCGCTGGTGCGCGTACGGGTCGCTCTTCATCTGCCGAGCGAGGACCTGAATGCGCTTGACCGGGTGTTCCTCGGTGTTGCCGATGGCATCGAGCAGTTCGCCCCACCGCTCCAGGGCGACGACCTGTTCGCCGACTTCCTTGCCGCCCAGGCCGGGCGAGGCCACTTCCAGCGTCGCGGTGACGCAGCCGGCCTCCGGCTGGAGGACGACAACGGCCTGTTGACCGCGGACGGTCACGGGCATCCAGGTCATCCCGGCGATGCCTTCCGGTTCGGCGAGCGCGGCGTCCGGCGGGGTACCGTCCCGGCGGACACCCGCCTCGATGGCGGGGGAGACCCACACGCCGCCCGTCCGAGCCAAGGCCTTCCGGTGGTAGCGGGTGATCCGCCACCAGCGGTAGATCGTGCGGCGCTGCGACGTGCCCTTGGGCCGGTACGGGAGGAACACCACGACCAGGGCCAGGATGATCGGCAGGACAAGGCCGATCCCGCCCAGCACGGCGGAGCCGGAGAACAGGAAACCGCACAGGATGCCGAGACCGGCGCCGCAGCCCAGGACCACCTGTTCACCGAGGTCCCGGCGGCCCACCAGACCTGTGGGCCGGTGCTTGCCGAACTGATACGTACGAGTAGACATGGATCACTTGTCCTTGCTGGTGGGCGGCTTGATCGGCGCCCCGCCACCAGCGGGCTTCGCCGGCGGGGTGGGAGTGGTCGAGGGGCCGGAACCGGCGGTGGTCCCGGAGGTGAAGGTCGGAGCGGGAGGAGCAGGACGGGCGGGAGGCAGAGGCACCGGCGCGTTGCCCGGCCCCGGCTGAGTCGCCGGCCGCAGGCTTACGACGCCGGGCGCCAGGGACTGGCTGATGACCGGAGCCGAGGAACTGGCCTGACCGCGCGCTGCGGCCGGAGCGCTGGAAGGTGCCTGCCCGCCGCTGCCGTTCGGCGACGGCGTGCCCGTGCCGGAGCCGATGACCGAGCCGGTGGCACCGCCGTGGGACCGGGCCGAAGCCGGAGCGCCGGAAGCGTCTCCGCCGTGCTGCTGCTCGGTGCCGCTGTTCGTGGCGTCGGCCCCCTGCATCCCGGGAGACTGTGTCGCCTTGTTCTTCGCGAGGTCGGCACCAGCCTTCACACCGGCCGCAACTGCACCGGCCGGACCGGCCGCAGCACCGACACCAGCGCCCGAACCGGCTGCCGTCTTGGCGCTCGCCGTGCCGGCCTTACCGACCGTCGACGAGGCGGACGCCTTGCCGCCGGCCGCGGGAGCAGCTCCCTTGCCGCCGCCGGACTTCCCGCCACCGACCAAGGAGTCCTGGATGTGGGTGTTCATGGCGCGGTTGGCGTGCTGGGCCGGACCGTCCACCGCGGACATTGGGCCGGAGGACTGCGCGGCCTTGCGGTCGTGGTGCAGCTGCGCCATCTCGTCCCCGAAGGAGGGGAGCCATCGGTAGAGCGTCGCGGAGGCGAACACGGCGAGCAGCAGGATCAGTGCGCCGACCAGGGTTTTGGAGACGGCGTCCGACATGCTGCCGGTCGAGTCGCTCAGGATCGCGCCGCCCAGGCCGAGCAGTGCGAAGAGGACGGGTTTGGAGAGTCCGAGTGCGAAGATCGCGCCGAACCACTTCTTGCTCTTGCCCCACAAGTCCCGGTCCACGAGGCCCGCGTTCACGATCGGGCCGAGGGCCACGGCCACGTAGATGGCCGCGCTGCGGATGAGCAGCTCGACCCACATCAGCAGGGCTCCGCACATCATGATCAGGTTGACGACCAGCAACTGACCGACGCCCTCGGATGGGTTCGCCGCCATGATCTTGAGGACGTTCTCAAGGAACGGCTTGAAATTGGCCGTGGCGTACGGTTCGAAGACCTTCGTGACCTCGTCGATCGCCTTCATCAACAAGGCGATGGCACCGGGTGTCATCGCGTTGACGACGACCTGGAGCACCAGGAAGCCGATGGCCTCGCTGATCGCCTGAGTGAGCGGCACACCGCGCACGGCCCGCTTGGCGACAGCGATGAACCACAGCGCTGCGGTGATCAGCGACGAGGCCGCGAAGATGATCGCGTATTGCTTCAGGAAACCGGCGGAGGTCAGGTCGATCTTCGTCGTGTTCTGGATCAATTCCAGCATTTTGCGCAAAAACCAAATATTGGCCTCGGTCAACTTCTGCAGCAGGAAGCCCAGCGGGTCCTTGACGAAGTCAATCGCCGCTTTGGCCTCGCAGACCATTGGGATGTAGCAGAAGGGGTTCGCCACGGCGCTGGGGACGAAGATGAACCCCACCACGACGTTGACCCAGGTCAGCGCCAGGAGGCGGCGCCGCCAGGTGCGGCTCGGCCCGGTGCGCTCGATGGCCAGCAGGCCGGGCGCGTCTTCACGCAAGCGCAGGCGCATCGCTTGCACCTCCCACGGACGCGAAGCTGGTGGCCGGCGCGGCCTGTTCGGCTGCGGGCGGGGAGGGGACCAGGGGTTCCGCCGGCGTGACCGAGGTCGCCTTCCAGGTCCCGTCAGCCCAGACCAGATCCACGGACATGCGCAGGTAGGCGACCTGCGGACGCTGGGTCTCGTCCTTCCCGGCGATGCCGCCGACCGACGCGGTCCACAGCTCGACGCTGGCGGCCTGGTCCGAGTAGGACACGGAGCGGGTGGCCAGGACGGCAGTCCTGGTGACGAGCGGCTCGCCGTCCATCGTCTTGCCGTCCTCGCCGAGCGCGCGGTTCTCCGTGACGAGCCGGGCCGTTGAGTCGGTGTCCGACGTGACGGACCTCAGCGCGCTCGGTGCGACCGTGGCGGCCAGCATCGTGTGCCGCCAGCCAGAGTCCGTGAAGAAGCGCGGATCGCCGAACAGCATGACCTGGCTCGTCGCGGCGCCGAGGACTCCGCGCTCGTCGTGTGCGTACGGTGCCGGGAGTCCGTTCGTCCCGGTGGCACCGCTGAGGACCGGGTCGGCAGCGGCGCCCGGCACGTAGGAGGCGAAATCACCGGTGACGTTGGCTGCCTGGCGGACGTCGACCGGCGCGACCGGACCGCTGCCGGACGAAGTGCTGGCCACCTTCCAGTCGTTGTTCTCCCAGACGAGATTCATCGTCACCGTGCGGAAGCCCGCCTTCGGGGACGCGTGGCCCGCAGCACTGCCGCGAACAGTCGTTGTCCACAGCCGGATCGTGGCGTTGTGGATATCGAAGGCGAGGGGGTGAGCAGCGAGGACGCCCGTGCGGGCAATGGCCTGCTGTGGATCCAACTTGCTGTTGTCGCCACGCAGTTCGGCCACGGCCTGACTTGCCGTACGGTCCGCCTCCTTGATGGCGGCCGAGGCCGCACTGCTGGCCGACATGATCGACACCGCCCGGTGCCGTGCCTTCTCGTCCGTGAGGATGGCCGTGCTGCCGCTGACCGTCGTGTAGTTGGCCGCTGCTGCCTTGGCGCCGGCCTCGGTCCGGGGGTACCCCACGGGCACCCCGCCGTCAGCGCCTCCGCGGACCTCGTCGGCTGCCGGGGCTGAACTGGACGGAGCAGAGGCCGCGGGGGGCGTGGCCGGGGCGTCGCCCGTGGCCACGCTGACGGCCAGACCGGCAGCGGTGACCACCGCGACCGCCCCGGCGCCGATGCCCCAGAGCTTCGCCCCACCGGCCCGCCTCGGCGAGCCGCTGGCGGAGGAATCGTTGCGGACGGACCGTAGCCGCCGCTGTCGGGTCTGGACCGTCATGGGTCACACACCCATGCCGTAGGTGATCGTGAAGATCGTGCCGAAGGACGCGACGAGGAACACCGTCACCAGACCGCCGACCATCATGCCCTTGCCGCGCGAGCTGTCCATGGTCGAGTGGCCGTCGCCGATCCAGCCCTTCGACTTGGCGACGCCGGCGAGGAAGGCCCCGGCGCCGACGACCAGGGTGAGGGCGGCCAGGACGCCGAGCAGGATCTTGGCGGTGCCGCCGAGCTTGCCGAACGGGCCCCAGTCCGGCTTCACCCCGCTGACCACGTCGGCGCCGGCCGCGAGGGTGGTGTGTATGGACGGGTCGGCGGCAGCAGACAGGAGGTTGTGCATGGCGGTTCCTTTGGTGCGAATTGCGTTAGTTTGTGCCGATTGGCGGTGGATTAGCCGACGTGCCGCATCGCGATGATCTGCGGCGTCCAGTAACTGAGCGGCTTGATCCGTACTTGGGCCCCGGTGTGCGGGGCATCGATGACCTCGTTGTTGCCGATGTACATGCCGACGTGTTCGGGTCCGGCGGAGCCGGGCACCGTGAACAGGAGGTCACCGGGCTGGAGTTGGGACACGCTCTTGACGGCGGTCCCGGCGTGGACCTGGTCGTACGTGACGCGGGGGAGGTTTACTCCGGCGCTGGCCCACGCCATCTTGGTGAGCGAGGAGCAGTCACAGCCGCCCTGACCGGTGTAGGGCGAGACGCAGTCGCCGCCCCACTGGTACCAGGTCCCCAGCGCCGTCCTCGCCGCGGCGATGGCCCGAGCGGCGCCCTTCCCCGCGGGCAGGTTGGGGTTGACCGCGCCGGCGTCGGCCCACTTCTTGGCCAGCTCGCGGATGGCCTTCACGTAGTCGCGCGTCTCGGGGTACGGCGGGATGCCCTGGTATTTGATCACCGGGTAGCTGCCCGCGTTGTACGCCGCGAGCATGTTGTCCGTGGAGTCTCCGGGAACCCCCTTGACCTCCCCGGCCACCACGCAGTCGTAGTTGGCCTGCCCGGCTACCGCATCGGCCGGGTTGAAGACGTCCTTGATCCCGTCGCCGTCGCCGTCCTGGCCGTACTGGGCCCAGGTGTCCGGCATGAACTGCGCGATCCCCAGAGCGCCCACGGGCGACCGGGCCTTGGGGTCGAAGTTCGACTCCGTGTACAGCTGCGCGGCCAGGATCGAGGCCGTGACCTGCGGACACTTACCGGCGTGCTTGTTGATCAGCGTCCGCAGCCACCCGGGCACCGGCGCGTCGGTCGCGATACCGCCGCCAAAGCCCGTCTCCTGGGCCTTGGCGCTGTCCGCACCGCCGAAGGTCGTCAGCAGCATGACGCCCGAAATGACCATGGCAGCAAGGAGACTGAGGACGATCTTTACCGTCTTCTGCATCGCGACCCCGTCAGGCCCAGGGCAGCGCGGCGACGCGCCAGCCGTCGGCGGTGTGCTCCAGGCGGAGAGCGAGCTGCTCGCTGCTCTGCCGAGTCGGCCCGGACTTCGGAGTCGTGCTGAGGGTGTACGCGACCCGCACGAGGACGGATGACGGCCCCGGGGCAGGAGCGCCGTCCGGCACCGCGACGCCGGTGACCTTGACTGTCTCCTTCACCTGCTCAGCCCGCAGGGCCGCCCACGGGGCCTCCTGCCCCGGGCGCTTCTGGGCGAGGACGTCGGCCAGCTCGCCGGTGGCGAACTTTGCGGCCCGCGCGCCCGCGTCGGCGTACGACCGGTCACCGCCATCGCGGGCGTCATGCTCCGCGTAGGTCGTTGCGAAGCTTTGGGCCACCGTCTCCACGTCCGCGGGCACCGTGGTGGAGCTAGCGGCGGCGGAGGCGGCCGTCGTCGGCGCGGCCGAGGCAGTGATGCCCGAGGACACTGAGTCCGGCCGTGCCTTCTTCGGCGCCGGGCCGTCACTGGTCGAGCTGGAGCAGCCGGAGAGCAGCAGCGTCACGGAGGCCGCAGCGGCTATAGAGGTTGATATCAGGATGAAATGGGTGGAGCGAGGCATGGGTGTACCGCGACCTTGGTGCAGGGAGATCAAGTGAGGGGCGGGTGTTGCGGCCCCGGGGTAGGGGAGAGGGGGCCGCAACACCCCCTGCGCAGGAGGAGTTGGGGGACTACTCCTGCGGGCTGTTACCAGCGCCGGCCGGTGCCTGCTGGCGACGGCGGGTCATCCAGACCGCCCCGCCTCCAGCGGCGAGGAGGGCACCAGCGCCACCCAGGAGCCACGCCGTCCTCTCGGACCCGGTGTGAGCCAGGGAACCGCTGGGGCTCTCGGGAGTCTCGGGAACGTCCGGCTTTCTGGGCTTGCCCGGGTGATCCGGTGTCGGCGGCGTGATGGGCGGAGACGGCGGAGTCGTGGGCGGAGTGGTCGGCGGGACCGGGGAGTCCTCCACCGTCACCGTGACCTGAGCGCCGGGCCGGGCGGTGAACTCCTGGGCAGGGGCTAGTTGGTACCCGTCCGGGGCCTTGCTTTCCCGTGCCCAGTAGTGCGTCCCCTCACGGAGGGAAACGCCGAGCTTGGCCTTGGCCAAGCCGTCCTTCCCGGTGGTCAGCTCAGTGACCTTCTTGCCCGGCTGGTGCTTGCCCGAGGAGTCCACCCGGTCCGCGTTGATCTCGATCACAGCACCCGCGAGCGCCTTGCCCGTTGCCTTGTCGACCTTCTTCAGGACGAGGTCGGCGTCCTTGAACGGATCGACGACGGTGATCGGCTTGGCCGAGCCGGACTGCCCAGCGACGATCACTACATCCTGGTCCGGCACCAGGGCGTGCACGTTGTCACCGGACGAGGTCTCGTGCAGCCGATACGTGCCCGGCTTCAGGCCCTCGAAGGTCAGGACGCCGTCCTTGTTCGTCTTGCCATCTGCCGTAACCTTCCCGGCGGAGTCCAGGAGTTGGAAGGTGACCCCGGTCAGCCGGGTGCCCTCCGGGTCCTTCTTGTGGATCTCCAGGCCGCCGGTCGCTGGCTTGACCTCCACAGCAGCCGAGTCCTGGACCGTGGTCGTGTCTCCGGCCAGCAGCATGCGCTGTGCACGGGAGTCGTGCGGATCCAGCGTCTTGAGCTGTGACCCCGGCAGGCCGGAGGCGCTGCCCTTGACCGTCGACGTGCCTGCCGTCGATGGCGTGAACTTCCAGACGCTCCGCCCGTCGGTGCCCGTCGTGACGGTGCCGTGGGCCGGCCCTGCGTCGAGACTGACCTTGACACCCGGAACGCGCTCGCCGGACAGCGTCGACGTGACCTCCACGTCGACCGTCACGGCCGTGCCCGCCGTCGTCTCCTTCACTTTCGGACGGACGTGCAGCTTGTACGGGCCAGCGAGGCGCTTGGCCTCCGCGAGGTACTCGGCTGCCATCGTGCGGGCACTGGGCGGCACGTTCGGGTAGGACAAGCGAGCCTTGCCGCGGGACCCGTTGATCCCGTACGCGCCACCGGCGAGCAGTTCGTACGTCGCTGTGTCGACCGCTGCCGCCTGCGCGTCGGACCGGGTCTGGCCGTACTTGCCGATGATGTACGAGGCGTAGGCCACCGAGCTGTCCGGCACGGACTGCCCGGTCTCCGACGAGGTCCAATGAGAAATGGGCTTGGGGTCGGAGTATCCGCCTGCCGAATCAGGACCCCGCCGCGACGGGTCGGCACAATATGTCTCGGTGTCACCCCAGACGCGCATTCCCGGGGGGCCGTAGGCGCCGATGTGGCTGGAAGCCGCGTGCCCCTCCGAGTCCGGAATCTGAAATCCCGGGCCGTACTTGTCGGCCGCGCCCGCCGGGGGCGCCCAGGCCAGCGTTCCCACCACGCCGGCGGCCACGGCTATGGCGGCCATCCGGGATGGAGTGGGTATGCGTGAACGCATGAAGTCGTGCTCCTGTTACGGAAGCCCTCCAGAATTCGAGGACTTCGGAGGTGGGAGCCGAACCTCATCGCGCCATTCGCTGCCGACTCCCCTTCCCGATACGCGGCCTGGAAACGCGTATTCCCAGGCCGTCTGGCGTCATATCAAGGTCAATCAACTCCCCACGCGAGACGGCAGCGTCCGGGTATGCGGAAACTGCACGGCCAAAAGGACGCGCTAGGCGTCGGCCGTGCCGAAATCCTGACAGGAGTCCGCGACCAACTCCACTTTTCATGAAAGTAGGAAGTTCCTTCCAGGAAGTTATTTCCAACTAATGGGAATCGGCGTGCGACGGGGCCAAAACCCTTATGTCTGCGACTGCCAGAGGTGCCGGATAGCAACTCCCAGCCAGGGAGCCGCGGGCCCGGAGAGCAGAACAGGCGCACACACGCTGTACGAGAGCGTCACGGTGGGCTGGCTGGCGTGGGTCGTGACGTCGGTCAGGAGGACGTGGTCGAACGGCAACCAGGTGTCGTCCTCGGCCGGGTTGATGCGGAGTCCGGCCGAGGTGAGGACCACGCGCGCAGACGCGTGATCGCGCCAGCGTTCTTGGGCATCCGCTTTCGCTTCCCGGCGGCGCCGTTCATCGAGACGGCGATTGGGTACCCACTGGCGTCCAAAGGTGGGGTGATCCTCGAAGTACCCCGCACCTCCAGGCGGGTAGACGACCTCAGTCCCGTAGTAGCGAGCCACCGAGCACGTCACGTCGGCGAATGCGGTCTCGCCGTCGTCGAGCAGCAGACCCGTCACCGGGATCGGCACGAGAGCGCCGCCGGCCTGGAGATGGAGTTCGAGTTGAGCTGCTGTCCGCTCGGCTTCCTGGCCTTCGAGCCCTGCCTTCGATCGACGGCGCCACACAGTCGCTTCCTCCTGGATCAGTAGCTCGTCCCGGCCGCCGCGATGACGTCGGCGACGCGGCGGCCGGGACGGGGTTCACCTACGAGATGAGATCACCACAGCCCGCTTGAGACATTCGCGGGAGTCCGCTCCTTGCCTCTTGCCGTGGCCCTCTCCTCCTCTTTCTTGAGGAAGGCGATCAGCTCGCCCAGGCGGTCATTGCTGATCGGCTGCTTAGCGCGGACCGCCTCTTGGACCACAGACCGGCTGATCCGGCCTGCCTGCCGGGATGCCTCCTGAGCGATGGGCAGCAGCTGCCGCATCCAGTCGTCAACGGCTTCCCGGCCCGGGACGGCTTCGGCCCCGTCCGGGACGGACGGCTGGTCCTCGCCCTGCGCTTCGTCGGGCGCCTTCGCAAAAGGATCCTTCTCCTCTTCCGCATCGTCTGTAGCAGGGACAGCGGCGCCGGACTCCTCACCGTCCTGAACGCGCGGTCCGGGCTGTCCGTCCGGGGCACCGCCCTCATGGCCCCGGCCCGCCACCGACTCGTTCTCCGCGTCTGCTGGGTGGACCGGAATGGCCTTGCCACCCTGCTCCTGGACCGGTCCGGGCTGGTCCGTCGGGCTGTGCGCACGGCCGTCCGCCTGCGGACGGACCGGAGCGGACCTGCGGTTCAGCCGCTCCCTCAGGCCCGCCCCAAGGGCTGTCAGCCTGCGCCGCTTCTCGGCCGGTGCGGAGGGGACGCGCGGCTCGGGGACCGGTCCCGGACCGTTTTCCGGCCTGTCCGGGACGGACGACTCGGCCGTCCGCGCCATCAAGATGTACAGGTGCACCGAGCCCGCCAGCGCCAGCGGAGCGAGCATCGAAAGGACACCGACCACACGGTCCCCCAGATGCAATGGGGCCGGTCCGGACAGCGGACCGTGGTTCAGCGTGATTGCGTGAAGGGCGTTGGCCCAAAGGCTTGCCCCAGTCGCGGCGAGAAAGAGCACCCACGCGTAGAAGCGCGCACTGAACCTCCCGTGTCGAAGGAGCACCAACGCACGCACGCCATAGGCAATGAAGCCGTCGATGAAGACCGGGAAGAGGTACGAGAGAGTCGGCCGTGCGTGGATCGCGAGGGCCACCTGACGCAGCGCGTCGTAGCTGAATGCGAACCCCGTTGTGCCCAGGAGGATGATCGCCGTGCGGTCCCAGCCGGACATCGAGTTCAGCTTGTGCCTCTCGGCTATGCGTGCGTCGCTCATGCCTGCGCACCGCCGTCTCGCGGGTTGATGGACTGCCACGCGGGAGTCTGCGCCAGCAGTCGGCCGAGCTGTTCGAGCGAGTTCACTTCGTCCACCTGCTGACTCGGACAAGAGATGCAGGAGCGCCGTAGGACGAGCCGCTCCGACTCTTGGGCGTCCCCGCTGTAGTAGAGCTCCAGGTGCTGGCCGGCGACCGTGTCCAGTGACGTGAAGGCCTGAAGGTGTTCCTCCAGGCGCAATACCCCCAGCGGCTCCCATTCGAGGGTTACGGCCTCGTCGCCGAGCACACGGCGGGCGTACTTCGAGGCGGCCGACACCGACCTCGGCCCCCACATACGAAATGCGTTCTCGCGTATTGCCGTGCGCCGTTCTTCTTCTGTGACCAGGCGTCGGGCCGCAGCAAACATGATCGGGTGAGTCATCGGACGAGTCCTTCGGAAGGGGAAGAGCAGGGGCGGCCGTTGGCCAGGCGGAGGAGGACGTCGGCGTGGCACGGCTCGTCGAGCGGGCAGGTGCACATCAAGTCCCGGCCTCGCAGGGCCTCGGCGAATTGCTGGGCGTAGTGAAGCCCGACCGGGCCGCGAAGGGTGGTGGCGAAGAGGTCCACGGCCTCCTCAGGAGTCATCGGCCGCCGGTCACCGGATGGGCTGGGCTGCCCGGTCCGGAAGGGGGTGTCGTAGTGGCTGCCGCGTCCGACGTAGATGCAGTGCGGGGACAGGACCGAGGCGGCACGGGCTGATCCGCGGTAGCGGGTCGGCATCAGGCAACACCCCGTACCCGGCGCTGGTCTTCCCCGACCATGGGCACGAGCGTGGTCACCATCTCAGCGAGTCGGCTGGCTACTCGGTCGCCCACGAAGTCCGTGAGATCCGGGCCGTTGGCATCACGGGCCGGAAGATTGGACGTGATGATGGTCGGCAAGCAGTGGTTGTACCGGTGGTTGATCAGGCGATAGGTGATCTCCTCGGTCCACTCCGACGACTTCGAAGTGCCGAAGTCGTCCAAGAAGAGGAATTGCACCCGGGAGAGGCGCCGCAACTCCTGCTCCGAAGCGCCCATCACGTGGGACGGGCGCAGGCTCCCGTACATGTCCGCGCTGTTGACGGCGAGCAATTCGAACTGCGCCGGGCCGCCGGCCGCGACGTGGCGAAGTGCGCCGAACGCCTGGTGTGTCTTCCCCGTCCCGGTCAGGCCCGTCAACAGGAGGGCCCCTGCGGACGAGGGGTCGGCAAGCGCCCGGTCCGCCCAGGCCACGACCGCCGGAAGGCTCGCCTCGGCGTCGCGGAAGCGCGGAGGGGTAGCAGTCTGCCAGCGGTTCAGCGCGTACTCGGCACGGGTCTTGCGGTGCCACTCCGGGGCACCCGGCCCCACGTCGTCAAGGTGCTCGCTGTCCGGCCCGAGGCGGATACCCCGGGCTGCGATGATCCGGTCAAGGGCGCGCATCGACCGGGCCTGTCCTGCGCATTCTGGCTTGGCCATGATCAAAATCCGTTCGCGTAGGCACTGGGCTTTGTGGGGTTGCGGAAGGGCTTCCAACCCCCCGATTCCGGCCGGAGAGGCACAACGTTGCCCGCGGCGGGCTCGGCAGGACCTTGGGACGGGAGGTCCGCCCAGATGCGAAGCAGGTAGCGGGCCGATTGCGGCGGACGAGCGGAATTCCAGCGCCGCGCCACCATCTCAACCAGCCGTTCATGGCCCCACTGGTCGGCGAGAGCTGTTACCGAGCCCCATTCGCCATCGGTCAGCCGCCAGCCCACGAGCATTCCCGCAGCCGTCATCGCGGCCACGAGCTCCTTGGCGCCCTCCGGAACATCTACCGGGCTTGCTGCCGATGAGCTTGGAGCGTCGGTCAGACTGGGCAAGCTAGCTTGCTTTGAAGGGGTGTTAATACTCCCTACGGGAGTATTAACACCACCCGTGCGCGAGGACAAAACTTCCGACTTCCGACGCAGAGACTTCCCACTTGTGGCGGTCGTGCACTGCTTCCTGGAAGGAACTTCCTGGAAGTTCCTTCCGTCTTCCTCGCTGCCCTGGACGGAAGTTGGAACTTCCGTGCGCCGGTCGGCGGGAGACTCTGCGGCCGGGTCGGTCAGCAGGATCGAGTAGTTATTGGGGTTGTGATTCCCTCCGCCGCGCTGGTAGGTGATTTCCCCAAGGGACTTCAGTTCCCCCAGACAGTTGACGATGGTCCGCGGACTGAGGCCCGTTAGTGCGGCTATGGAGTCCAGGGTCAGGGCGGCTCTCCCCGCATCGTCCGATGCTCGGGCCAGCGCCAGCATTACGAGACGTGATCCTCGGCGGGATTGAGAAAAGGACCAGACCAACTCTGTTGCAATCTCGCTCATCGACTACCACCCCCGGGGGCAGCTATAAGGCGGTGAGCCGCCATTCCAAACGAGTAATCGTCCTCGGGGACGTATCCCTTTTGGTACGGCTCAGGAGTGAGATAAAGATTGCCCGACGGAACGTGAAAATCGTGAGCCCAGCGCCAGTCTGCGACGTTGGCGAAGGCGCGGCGAATGAGACGAGTTACTTGCCGCTCTACGTCCTGATTTACGAAGAGCCGACAGAAATCTGACTCGAAGAAATGGGTAACAGCTCGACTCGCAGGAAGAACGCGGATCAGTATGGCTGACGGCGTCAACGTGCTTATCTCGTTGCGGAGGTCAGGGCTCGGCGGCATGGCCGAAAAATGGTGTGACATGGGAGAACTCCCGAGGAAACGCAAAGGGACTCATTGCGTGAAGAATGGGGCCTCTTGACGAGGAGACTCAGGCCGCAGTTACGTGCGTGGCCGCTGCTGTGGAAGCTGGCGAGGAGCTTTTACGGTGCTTACGCACAAGCTTCAACAGCTGCGCGTGAGTGACCCCGAGCCCGCGGGCGACCCGTGCAGGGCTGAGCGATGGATCAGAGGAAAAAGCCGCAACAACCTCGTCACGCTCAGCTGCGCTGAGAATGCTGGTGGAGCCGTGGACAGCAGCTGAGACCGCGTTGCTGTCCACGCGTCGCTGCCAGGCCACCCGGAGGCTTGTGCGCTCTGAGGCAAGCAGTCCTGCTCGGATTCCGTATTCATCGTCGTGCCGGAGCGATTCGAGCAGGCATCGCGCGGAAACGGCCAGCGGGCATGCCGCGCAGAAATTAAGCGGACGGTTCAGCCTGATGCCTTTCCGCTTCTTGACCAGGTCAGGGTCCAGGTCTGGCCCGTCCCCCGTAAGGACGAAAACTCTTGTGTCCTGGCCCGCGCACTTGGCATTTTCTGCCCAGCGCTTCCCCGGCGCCTTTCCTGCTGCTTCGATCAGGGGACCCCAGTCGCCCCTTTTTGCTGCCTCGGTGAAGCTGTGTATCCCTGTGTTCATTTCGTCTCAGTGCTGTATGGCATTCGGCGTTCGGCGCACGGATGCGGTAAAGGGTCAGGAGTGGCTGCGTGCGCGAGTTGAAGGGCGCAACGGCGAGGTAGACGTCGATGCGTTCTTAGACCCGGCGGGCCGTCCTGGCTGGACGAAATGCATGTCGGAGATAGCTCGAAGGTCGTCCTCAGTGAACTGGACGTACCTTCCGAGTTTCCGGTGAGGGAGAGCGCCTATTTTCTCGCGCAGCCATTTTTCAGGGATGTTTAGACGCTTGGCTGCTTCGCTGTACCCGAGGTGAAGGCGGTTGCCGTGGGTTTCCGGGATGTGCTGAAGAAGGGAATCGCCGTCGCTGGCACGGGTAAGTAGGCTCACCATGGCCGCGAGCTGTTGCAATTCCACAGGCCCCAGGGCGGCCGGTGCTGCTGTCGACATCACGCCTCCCGCCCATGCAGCTGAGCCGTGCGCAGATCGAAGGCATGGCCCGTGGTCCAGCCTGCATTGGGGAAGCTACGGATGATCCATCGCGCCATGGTCAGGGCTTTAGCACGCGGTACCCGGAGGACCTGTCCATGCTCATCCTCGGCAGTGAGCCGAAGGTGCGGCCACAGGGTTCGGGGGCCCTGGAGGCGTACCTGCACGACGGCGGCGTCGGGCAGCATCACCGCCAGCTGATCGGCCAGCCGTTTTGCCGTGGCGGAAGTGGGCATGGACTTGCTGTCCACGGTTGGGGACATGCGACACTCCTCTATGTGTGGCCACTCCGTCAGTGCCTGGCGAGGGACGCGGAGCGGCCGTCTGGGTGATCTACGAGCCCCTTGCAGGGGGCCGTGATCAGAGCTGTCGGGCGTCCGGGAGGTGCGAACTCTCGGGCGCCGATGGTTTTTTGGGGCAACGCAGCCGCATCGGGAGCGGGCCCCTTCTCGGCCTTCCCCTGCGCACGCAGGCGCTAGGAAGGCCGCAGCGAGATCGGAGGGGAGTGCGAATCCCCTCGTTTTTCGCTAAAATGAAGCTATCCCAGTTCATAGAAAAAATCAACAGGCCGAGGTTTCTTCGGTTCGGAGAAAAAACGGGGTCGTGTGATGCCTGCTCGCCACTTCGACAGGAGCCGCGTACGCGCGGTGCGGCGGGCTGCTGACAAGCAGCAGCACGAGGTAGCCGCTGATGTCGGCGTCCGCCCCTCGACCTACAGCGGTTGGGAGACCGGCCTGTCGGTTCCCGATCAGGAGAAGCTCCCGGCCCTGGCCCGGGCGCTCGGGCGTGAACTGGACGACTTGTTCCGGCGAACCGGACTCCCCAACCTTGCAGACCTGCGACGTGACGCCGGCCTCTACCTGACCGAAACCCCTCAGATCATCGGTACCAAGAGTGCTGGCCCCGTGTCAGGGGCCGAACGGGGCGAGAGGCGACTCAAAGACCGGTATCTCGCGCCCCTTGCCGAGGCATACGGTGTCGGCGAAGACGAGCTGAGGCGTGCGCAGGAGCGGTCCATGGCCGAGGCCCAGAAGGAGGAGGGCCGGCCCGAGCCGCAGGGATCAGATGCCGCGCACGCTCCCGATGCCCTGCCCGGCACCTTGGCGGAGAAGATCGCCCTGATCCTTGAACGGTCCTACCCGGGGGAGCAAGAGCCTCCCTCGGACGCGGAGATCGCCGAGGCCGTCAACGCCCACGCTGGTTCAGAGGTCATCGCGGAAGGGGACATCCGCGGTTTCCGGACCGGCGCCCGGGAATCTGCGCCCCCGATCGTCCTCGAAGGGATGGCAGCGTTCTTCGGCGTGACGCCGCTGTACTTCCAGCCCGAAGACGCGGTGGCCCGCCAGGTCTACGAGGGGCTCCAGCTTCTGTCGGCGTCACGGAAGGGCGCTGTTGGACGTGTCCGGGCCCGGGGCATCGGCGAGCAGGGACTGTCCTCCACCGTCATGTCGTTCGTCAACGACCTCGTGACCGAACTGGAGGAGCGGGAGAAAGAAGAGCCAGGCTCGAAGGAGTAGCACCTGCTCCGGAGCCGTACAGCCCCTGAGCAGGCGCCACCCTGGCGGAGGTTACGCCGTCGCGGTCGGCTCGTACCGTCGTCCAGCTGCGACAACGGCCCGGACCGCCTTCAGCGCGTCGAGGTCGGCAAGCGGGTCGCCGTCAACCAGAAGAAGATCCGCCCGGAAGCCGGGGGCGATCCGCCCGGTCACCGTGCCCAGCCCCAGAGCGTCGGCCACATCGACCGTCGCCATGTCGATGATCTTGCTGTTCGGCAGGCCCAGGTGGGCGTAGAAGCCGAGTGCCGACGCCAGGCCGTCGAACCCCGTGCGCTGGACTCCGGCGTCGGTCCCTGCAACGAGCTTCACTCCGGCCTCTGCCATCTGCCGCACCAGATCGAACATGGCCTCCGCACGCTCCTCGCCCAGGAAGCGGCTGAGCATCTGCCAGTGGGGGCTGACTCCCGGGCAGACGGCGATGCCCTTGTCGATGATCTGCTTCAGGACGTCCTGCCGGAAGCTGAGACCGTCGCTCGTGCTCCACGAGCAGTGCTCGATCGTGTCCACGCCTGCTTCGACGGACACCGCGATGCCGTCGGCTCCGTGTGCGTGGGCCGCCACGGGCACGCCGGCCTTGTGCGCCTCATCCACAAGGACGCGCAGATCCTCCACGGAGAACTGGGTCTGCCAGCTCTTCGGTCCGTCCTTGGTCAGGCCGCCGCCGGTGGCCATGGCCTTGATCACGGTGGCGCCGGCCGCGATGTTCTGCCGCACCAGCTCGCGGATCGCGGTCTCCCCGGTGACTTCGCCCCCGAGGAAGTAGCAGTGCCCTCCCGGCACGGTCGCGGGCGTGCCAGCAGAGAGGATCCGAGGACCGGGAGCGGCCCCCTCAGCGATCTCCGAGGCGAGATGCAGGGCCAGGCCGTTTCGGTCGCCCAGGTCACGTGCCGTCGTCACGCCGCTTTGCAGAAGCTGCTCCGCACGCAGGCGCATGGCCTGGAGGAGTTGTTCGTCGCTCGACTCGCGGAGGGCGGCGACCGGGTCCGCGCTGCCGTCGAAGACGAGGTGCACGTGGGCGTCGATGAGGCCGGGCAGGACAGTGCCCGTGACGGCGAGGTGCTCGACGTCCGGGCCTGCCTGCTCCGCGATCTGCGTTCGCGGTCCGACCGCAGTGATCGAGTCGCCTTCGACGAGGACCGCGCCGTCGTCCAGGTAGGTCCCCGAGCCGACGAGGACTCGGTCGGCAGTGATCAGCAGCATCTCGTCTCCTTGATCATCGATGGTCATGCAGCCTGGCGGAGTGCGTCCGATACGGCGATCAGCTGCCGCACGTCGGCTTCCCTGTCGCCGCCGAGGGCCATCGCGAGCGGTACAGCCGGACGTGGGGCGGGGGCACCCTGCCCGATCGTGGCCACGGCTTGGCGAAGGCGGACAGCCAGCTCTGCGGGGGCAAGGCCGAGAACAGAGTCGTCGTCCTCGTCTACGAGGTAGGGGCTGACATCGACCAGCCCGTCACGACACTCCACTATCCGCCGGTGGTGCCGCCTGTGCATGCTGCGAGCGCGCCACCGGTCGAAGAGCGCGGTCGAGGCGGGCTTCAGCACGTGCTCGGGGTATGCCTCGGAGAGCAGCTGCCACAGCGGGGCGAGGCGTCGGTATTCACGGCGTAGGCGGAGCCAGCGGCGCATGGACGTGATCCTTGCGGCTGCTCCGGGGTACGTCACACCTGCGACGAAGAGCAGGATGGACACCACGAGCAGGAAGGCCACCCCGGCCATGAGGGGATGGGGGACGGTCCTGCCGCTCCAGCGGATGGCCACGATGACCGCGCGGACCGCGCAGGCCACGGACATGGCGCTGAGCCCGATCGCGGCCATCCACAGGCCCGTCGAGTGCGGGCGTTGCGACATGCGGGCGTACCGGCGGGTCCACCGCCCGGCGACGCCCAGGGCGTACATGAGATATAGCCCGGCGCCGCCATAGAAGAAGGCGATCTGAGGGATCGTCATGTCCGCCGTGCTGAAGCTGCCCGCGAACACGTTGTGCGGCACCGACTCGGCCGCGATGGTGATTGCCGCGGCCACCAGCAGGACGACGACGGCCTCCCGCCGTGCTCGCCGGCGGCCCGCCTTCTCATCAGCCGAGTACAGGTAGAAGCACAGCAAGAAGTAGACCGTGCCCAGCAGCAGAAGGTTCTGGATCAGCTTCGCCGCGCCGTGGCCAGCCACTGTGTCGACGCCAGAGGCGCCGCCGGGCATGGCCAGGGGGTAGGAGAGTGCCGCCGTCAGCAGGCACAGGGTGACGGAGCGCAGAGGGGCGTCGTGAGGATCGCGGGCCAGCTTGTAGAGCTTCCACACGACGGCAGCCACAAGGCCCAGGAGGAGGAGAGTCGTCACCGGTTACAGCCACCCTCGCCGGTCACCGATGGCCGACTGAACCCGGCGCAGGGAGGGGTCCTCCACCGAAGGAGCGGGGCCGGTCATCGCGGACTGCTCCAGGATGATCGTGGCCACCAGCTCGACGGCGCACTCCTCCCCGGAGGTGTACGAACAGCGCCGGGCCACCCGGCGGATCAGCTTCGGGTCCAGGACCGGGATCATGGTTGCCCAGCCCTCGACGTAGTCATCGGGAGATTCCTGACCCTCTGCCGCTGCTTCGTCCTCGGCAACGAGGATGTGCCCCCACTCGTGGAGGATGATGTGCTCCTGGTGGAGGCGCGTCGTCTCCTGCTGATAGACGATCACATCCATCTGGGGGGTATCCACCCACAGCCCAGAGGGCCCGGGGGTCTCAAGCGGGAACGGCTTGACGACGATGGGCCGTCCACGCCTCTCGCCGTACACCCGGCACAGCTCTTCGACGTCGAGCGGGAACTGGATGCCAAGCTCTCGGAGCTCGTGCCGTATCCGGCGGTCAAGGTCCCGCTCGACCGTCCGACGTTCTGCAGCACGCCAATGCCCGAACCGGCGGTGACCCGCCCCACCCTGCCGAGGCACCGTGGGCTGAGCCGCGTGACCACGCTTTCCTGACCACATGAGTAAACCCCTTCGTACCGGCCGTTAATGGCTCGTAGGAGCCGGGCGACGGCCAAACCCATCCGTCCGTTCGGTTCCTTCGCCGCCAAGTGCGGGCAGGGAGCGGTCAGGGCGTCGAACAGTGCCACGCGCGCCAACAGGAGCGCGGGCGTGAACGAGCGCCGGGACTGCGAGCAGCCACGGCCGACCTTCCGGGAACCTCGTTGGACATTACGTGACACCTCCGACAGCGCCCGACTGGAAAGTAACCTTCCAGTAGGTCCGTTATGCACCTCTCTCGCTGCGTCTATCGCCGCAAAATCGGCTCTTGTGAGGCGTAGACCATGCTTCTGACCTGGTATTTCAGGATTCTGTCGTGCCCTCCTCAAGGGCTTCCAAGGGCTCTCATTCCGCCGTTACCGCCGGGAACGCCCGTTATTGATCTGAGACATTCGATCAAGGGGTGAATCGGTCATGTGGTCGTGAACTGGGCAAAACGTCAAGCAGTGGTGGTCTCGTGAGGCGCTGTGTGCACGGTCACTTTGGGGCAGATCAGGGCATCACCCCCATTAGTCTTTTCAGCCATGTTCAACGCAATAGCCAAAAAGGGTCAGAGCTACCTGGAGTTCTGGGGCGAGTACCACCTGTGCACACTGACGACGATCCGACCGGACGACCGACCCCACGTCGTGCCCGTCGGCGTGACCCTCGACGCGGAGGCCGGTAAGGCGCGGGTCATCACCCTCAAGTCCAGCAAGAAGGTCGCCAACATCCTGGCCGCACTGCCGGGGCAAGCCGACGTGGCTGTCTGCCAGGTGGACGGCGGTCGCTGGGCGACGCTGGAGGGCACAGCCGAAATCCTCACCGACACCGCCGCGGTGGAGGAGGCAGTGGCTCGCTACGCCGAGAGGTACGGCCGCATGCCGGCCCCGAACTCGGACCGAGTGGTCATCGAGATCACGATCGACCGCGCCATGGGGCAGGTGGAAGTGCCGAGGTGACCGAAGGCCGCAGCGTAGGTTTGCGCTTCCCGCAGCGCAGGGTGCTTCCGCAACGGGCATCGGACCGTTGCGGGGAGCAAGGCAGGCCGACGCTTTGACCGCGGGGGCCAAAGTCGCGGTCATGGCTTTGCCTGGCGGCTTGACGGCGGCCACTTACAGAAGGACCCAAGTGTCGATCCCGGTCCACTCTTCAGACGACGGCCACGGCATGAAGGCGGGTACCGCACGGCCTTCGGTCGCGTTGCTTGCACTCACTGCCCCGATAAACTCAGGCTGGCCCGGCGTGTCAGTACACGCACGCGCTGTCACCCCTATCCCCAGCGCCATGTTGAACACCTGCACTCCGCCCGGGAGCAACCGCAGCAGTGACCAAGTCCTTCTGATCCAGACGGTGTGTGCCCTAGCATCCGGCCATGTTTCTCAGGTCTGCTGTGATGGCCGCCGTACTCGTCGGACTGGCTGCTCTATCAGGTTGTGCAGCCGGTGACACGCCGGGGCGCAACAGCCGGGACTCCTCACCGTCTGCGGGTGCGACGGAGCGCGCGCATGGCTGGGATGCCCGCCGGATGCGCAGCGCCCGGCCGTTCCGTTATCAGCGGGGCGTCTCGCGCACTCCGCCGCCGACTTCGTCCAATGCCCGGGTGGGTGCGGTGTTCAGCCACGACGGCAGCGGTGACCACTTCTGTACCGGGAGTGTCGTGGACAGTCCCGGCAAGTCCGTGGTGATCACTGCGGCACACTGCCTCCATGCGGGGAAGGGCGGCGGCTACAAGACGGACCTGGCATTCGTCCCCGGCTACCGTGACGGCCAGACGCCCAACGGGATTTGGACGGTCGGGAAGATGGTCGTCGACGATCACTGGGTGCGGTCGTCCGACCCGGACTATGACGTGGGGTTCGTCATCATCGACAAGCTCAACGGCAAGCGGATCGCTGATGTGCTGGGCGCCAACCGCTTCGGCTACAACGCCGGCTACGGCAACCGGGTGCAGATCACGGGCTATCCGGACAGTGGGCAGGACCCCATCTCGTGCGTCAACAAGACGGTGCAGTTCCAGCCGGACCAGATGAAAGTGGACTGCACCGGCTACAGCAGCGGGACCAGCGGGAGCCCCTGGCTCGCCCACTTCGACAGCAATACCCACACCGGCCAGGTCATCGGTGTCATCGGTGGCTACCAGACCGGCGGCGACACCGACGACACCTCCTACAGCCCCTACTTCAACGACGCCATCAAGTCCCTGTACGACAAGGCCGTCAGTCAAGAGAACTAGCATCCGCACCTTACGGAGCTGGCGATCTGGCTGCCTTTCTATCGCGGTCGCGCATCGCTCGCTCCACGAACATGTCCTGGTGGAACGGGCTGCGGTCTGGTCTGGGGAGTGATCGCGGTGGGGCGGCGGGGCGAAGGCCACCTCGCTCCTTCGGCAGAGTTATTGATTCGGGGCTGGGTGCTGCGGCGGCCTGCTGATGTGACAGGCGGTGCAAGGCGGCTGGTCCGGGATCTGCGCGTCGGGGGCCGGGCGTTCCGCTCCCACCCCACGTGGGTTGGGCGTGGCCGGGCGCAGGGCGTTTCCTATTTCTTTGCCCGGAGCTGAGGATTTCGTGTCTCAGGGCTCGGCGGGCCGCTGTGCGGGGGTCGTTGGAATATGCAGACCTTGTCATTGACGTGGCTTTGACAGGTATTTACGGCGCTCACAGGAACCGGGTAGAAGTTTTGCCTGTCCCACCGTGGTGGGCGGCGGGATTTCGCCAGCCACGGAGCCCGGCTACCGGGCCGGTCCACCGCCCCCCAGGGTTGTCTGGCCGCCCCTGAACCCCCAGGTCGGTGGGCACTGAAGTCTCACGTGAGCACCGGTGACCCAGGCGCGCCAGCAACGTGCGGACGATCCGCAACGGCTGGATCTCCACTGTTTCCCAGTGCTTCGGGCACCTACGTTTCAGACGCTTTAACGGAGTGCGGACCGGGTTACGCAAAGGCGCCGCAGGAGATCTTCGGGATGCGCCTTTCGAATCGGCATTAGTCGTATGCGCGGATGCTGGCCGAGTTCTTGCTCACGTACGGTTGTCAATCTCTCGAGGGGGGAGTTCAGTGACCCATGCGAGCGTTGTCTCGTCGCGTTCCCCGGCGGCTCTAGCCGCACAAATAGCCGATGGCGACGGGGAAAGTGATATCGGTCTGGTCCGGTTCCTGCCGGAATTCTTCGAACGGACCTGTGACCGGAGCCCGGAAGCGGTGGCCGTCGTCTGCGACACCGTCGAGCTCACCTATGCCCAGCTCGACCGCCGTGCCAATCAACTGGCCCATCTCCTCGGTGAGAAGGGGGTGGGGGAGGGGAGCACGGTCGGGATTCTCCTGGACCGTTCCCCGCACACGTACGTCACCCTGCTCGGCGTGCTCAAGGCCGGTGCCGCCTATGTCCCGCTCGATCCGTCCTTTCCCGCCGACCGGGTGGCGTTCATCGCCCAGGACGCCGGGCTGAGCCTCCTGGTCAGCACCTCCGGTCTGCGCGATCACACGGCGGATGCCGGCTGCCCCGTGCTCGACATCGGCGCAGTGCAGGAGGACTTGGACCGCCGGCCTGCCGAACGCCCCCGAGTCCTGCGCGATCCCTCGGCCCTGTGTTACGTGATCTACACCTCGGGCACCACGGGGCGGCCCAAGGGCGTGGCGGTCAGTCATGCCAACATCGTCAACTTCCTGCGGGTGGCGACGCCCGTCTACGGGGTGCGCGAGGACGACCGCGTCTATCAGGGGCTTTCGCTCGCCTTCGACTTCTCGGTCGAGGAGATCTGGCCGGCCTGGGTCGCCGGTGCCGCGCTCCATGCCGGGCCGGGCGATGACCGTCGGGTCGGCCAGGGGCTGAGCGCGTTTCTGGCCGAGCATGCCATCACCGTGTTGTGCTGCGTACCGACCTTGCTCACCACCATTGACGAGGAACTTCCGGCGCTGCGCAGCCTGTTGGTGAGCGGCGAGGCATGTCCCCGTGACCTGGTGCGTCGTTGGGCGCGCGACGGCAGGCGCGTCCTGAACGCGTACGGGCCCACCGAGTCGACGGTGACGGCGACTTGTGGTGAACTGCGGGCGGATCAGCCCGTCACGATCGGCCGGCCGCTGCCCACCTACCGGGTGTACGTGGTCGATGAGCAGCTGTGCCCGGTGCCCGATGGTACCGAGGGCGAGTTGTGCGTCGGTGGACCGGGCGTTGCCATCGGCTATGTGAACCGGCCCGAGCTGACGGCCGAGAAGTTCGTCGCCAACCCGGTGGTGGAGGACCGTGCCGAGGTCCCGCGCCTGTACCGCACCGGCGACCTGGCGCGGATCACGCCCACCGGGGAGATCGAGTACCTGGGCCGGGTCGACACCCAGGTCAAGATCCGCGGCTACCGCATCGAGTGCGCGGAGATCGAGGAGATCCTGCGCGAGGACGAGGCCGTGGAGAACGCGGTGGTCGTCCCCCGGGAGGTCGACGGCAGCGCCCAGGACCTCATCGGCTACCTCACGCTGAGCGCGCCCCGCGCCCGCCAGGGCGAGGAGCAGCTGCGCCACCGGCTGCACGGTTCGCTGCGCAGGCGGCTGCCCGCCTACATGATCCCCGCCTTCGTCGAGATCCTCGACGCGCTGCCCATGCTCGCCGCCGACAAGGTCGACCGGAAACGGCTGCCCGCCCCCGCCTCACCGCCCTTCGGCCGCAAAGCCGGCGCGCGCACGGCTCCCGCAAGCGACTTGGAGAGAAAACTCGCCGCGCTCTGGGGCGAGGTGCTCGGCACCGCGGAACTGTCCACCGACGACGACTTCTTCTGCGACCTGGGCGGCCACTCCATGGCCGCGGCCCGACTGATCTCCCGGCTGCGCCGCGAACCCGAGCTGCGGGATGTGGCGATGGGCGACCTCTACGCCCACGCCACCGTCCGCGCCCTCGCCGGCTTCCTGGAAAGCCGCGCCGCCACCGCCCGGCCCCAGCCGGCGGCCGCTCCCGGCGCCCCGGCACCCCGGCGCCACTCCTCGGTCCGGGTGTGGGCGTGCGGCCTGGCCCAATTCGCCGGCCTCTACCTGTGGATGCTGGCCATGAGCCTGCCGGTGGTGGTGCTCGGCTACCGGCTGACCGTCAGCTTCGGCGCACCCGCCCCCGGCATCCGCACCATCGCGCCGCTCGCCACCCTGGCCCACCTGGACTACGTCAGCTTCTTCGCCGTCGACGCGATCTGGCTGCTCGCCGAGATGCTGGTGCTGCCTCTCCTGGCGGGCAGGCTGCTGATGGCCGGCGTCACACCGGGCTGGTATCCGCTGTGGGGCGTGACCTACCTGCGGTTCTGGCTGTACGGCAAGGTGCTGGCGACCTCGCCCATGGCCGTGCTGTCCGGCTCCCCGCTGCTGCCGCCCTACCTGCGCCTGCTGGGCGCGAAGGTGGGCCGCCACTGCCACATCGCCGTCCCGCCCGCGGTGCCGTCCCTGGTGAGCATCGGGGCCGAGTCGAGCATCAGCTACGGCGCCCGTATTCAGCCGTTCTCCGTCGCCGACGGCTGGCTGCGCCTGGCTCCCGTCACCCTGGGCGCCGGCAGCCACGTCGGCACCAACAGCCTGCTCCTGCCGGGCTCCCGGCTCGGCGACGCCGCTGCCCTCGGCGACCAGACCCTGCTCCCCGCCGACCACACCGTGCCCGACGGAGAGTTCTGGGCCGGTTCCCCGGCCGCCCCGAAGGACGGCAAGTCGGCCCTGCTGGCCGAACTCGAACGCGCCGCCGACCGGCGCGGCTGGCCGCCGCACGTCATCGCCTGCTACGCCGTGGGGGCACTGCTGCTCACCCTCGCGCCGCTGGCGGTGCTCGTGCCCGGCGCGGTCATCACCGGCTGCCTCGTCATCACCATGGGGCCGTGGGCGGCGCTCATCTCCCTCGCCGTGACGGGGCCGTTGGTGCCCGTCGTCACCTGCCTGCTGGTGCTGCTCGTCAAGCGGGGTCTGCTGCCCCGGGGCAGGGCGGGCGTGCATGCCGAGCGCAGCATGCGCGGGGTGGCCAAGTGGGCCGGCGACGCCATGATGACCCTCAGCCTCACCACCACCCACGCCTTGTACTCCACCCTGTACCTGGTGCCGTTCCTGCGGGCGCTCGGCGCCCGCACCGGACGCTGGGCGGAGGTGGCGACCGTCAGCTTCGTCGACCCCGACCTGCTGGAGATCGGCGAGCGCAGCTTCGTCGCCGACATCTCGGTGGTCGGCCCGGCCGTCTTCCACCGGGGACGCTTCGCGCTCACGCCGGCCATCGTGGGCGAGCGCGCCTTCGTGGGCAACGGCGCGCTGGTGCCCGGCTCCTCACGGATCGGGGACAACAGCCTGCTGGGCGTGCACTCGGTGGCCCCGGAGGGCACCACCGAGCCGGAGATGACCTGGCTGGGCTCGCCCGCGCTCTTCCTGCCGCGCCGCGAGGAGAGCCAGCGCTTCCCGGCGAAGTACACCTTCGCCCCCACCCCCGGGCTCATCGCCGCCCGCCTGGCCATCGAGTACCTGCGGGTCACCCTGCCGGCCACCGTCGGCGGTCTCGCACTCCTCGGCATGTTCGACGCCCTGGGGCATCTCGCCGAGATCGCCTCACCCCTCGCCGTCCTGGCCCTGGCCCCCGTACTGCTGCTGGGCTCGGCCGTGGCGGCCACGCTCGCCGTGGTGGTCCTCAAGTGGCTCGTCATCGGCACCTACCGGGCCCGCACCGAGCCCCTGTGGGGCATCTGGGTACGGCGCACCGAACTGATCACCGGGCTCTTCGAGAACCTCGTCGTGCCCACCCTGGTCAACTTCCTCACCGGCAGCCCCTGGATGGCCCCCGTGATGCGCCTGTTCGGCGTCAAGGTCGGCCGCCGCACCTGGCTGAACACCACCTTCATGACCGAGTTCGACCTGGTCGAGATCGGTGACGACGCCGCCGTCGGCGAGGCCACCTCCCTGCAGACCCACCTGTTCGAGGACCGGGTGATGAAGATGTCCTGCGTCCGCGTCGACGACGGCGCCTGCATCGGCGCGCGCTGCGTCGTGCTCTACGACGCCACCGTCGCCACCCACACCACGCTGGACGCGCTCTCCCTGGTCATGAAGGGCGAGTCGCTCCCCGCAGGCAGCAACTGGCGGGGCATCCCCGCCCGCCCCTGCTGAACCGCACCACTGCACCGCTCCAGTGCTTCACTTCCGCTCACTCACCGGAGTTGACATGACAGTCCCCCTGACGGACCCCGCCACCTGGCACGGTCCGCACGTGCACGGCGAACTCCCCGGCCCCCGCTCGGCCGACCTGCTCGAACGCCAGCAGTACCGCGAGTCCAACGCCCGCACCTACCCGCGCCGGCTGCCCATCGCCCTGGCGCAGGGATCCGGGCCCTGGGTACGGGACGTGGACGGCAACGTCTTCATCGACTTCCTCGCCGG
>NZ_JBKIWN010000021.1:0-102798 GCF_058146165.1 Streptomyces sp. AM25
CGATCACCGCGACTTTGCAATCGCCCTGGGTTCTGCCCGGAAAGGCTCGCGAAGCCGTTCTCCAGAGCCTCCTTCGGCACCAGCGGATCCGCGGCCAGCTCCTGCCGCTTGAGGCGCGTCACCTCGTCGTCGACCTTCGCCGCAACCTGGTTTTCCCAGTCCGCCAGTGACCAGCTCCCGTCGGTCGGCTTCCCCTCCGTCCCGTCCTGTGTGAACCGGGTCAGCGCCGCCTCGAAGTCGTACCGGGACTCCACCATCAGCCGGTCACGGTCCGGGCTGTTCGCGAACCGCGCGATGGCGGCGATCTCTTCGGCCAGTCGCTTCGCCTCACTGGGGTCCCGCCGTGCGGCGACGCGCCTCTCGTCGTAGAGCCGCTGCGTCGTCCTGGCGAGGGTGTTCCAGAAATGGCTCATGGCGGCCCCGTGTGCCGTCGCATGGTGGGGCGACGGCACCACGCCCATTGCTCTGTCCACGATCGCCGCACTGAGCTGGTGTCCCAGGCCGGAACGCGCCCAGTCGCGCAGTGTCTTCGCGGATGCCGTCGGCAGGGGACCGCCCCCGGCCCCCTGTGCACCTCGCGCATCCGGCTCCGTCTGCTGCACGGGCATCTGAACGGGCTTCCTTGCCTGGTCCCTCGGCTGCTGTGCAGGCACGTACTGGCTGTCGGGCATGTCGTTGCTCTCGTTCTTCGGCTGAACGTCGGTTTCGCGAAGCAGCCCCCGTCCTTGCGGTCCTGGACGACTCATGGAGCGACCGCCCGGACTCGTGCCGCTCGATGGACCACGGCCACCGAAAGGTCTTCGTCAGGGACACGATTCACACAGGAGGTTCGCGCAGACAGAGCGTCAGGGCCCTTGGCGTCAACGGATCAAGGGGCGCATCAAGGGGGGGACGAAATCACCGGGCAACGGTAACGACGGGGATGGTGGACGGCCCCGTACCGATGGGATACATCGAAGCACCCGAAAGTCGACACTTAACTTGGTGCTTATCGCCTACCGTCGAACGGTGCGACGGCCTTGTCCGAAACCCACTGTTCACCGGACATGCGGGCGGCCTCCGTCCGACCATGTGCTCCGTCACAGGGGCACTTGGCCGGCACGAAGGCCGCAACAACTGAGTCTTGCTTCAACGGGACGTTCTGCGGGATGCGCCAGACCGACCGCCCCTCACGCCCCTCCGGCCTTCTCCTCGAACCACGCCGCCGCGTCCGGGTGCAGGCGCCGACGCGGGGCGTTGCCGGGTACCGGGTCGTGGTAGGCCGCGTACGCCTCGGCGAACCACTCGTCCGCGGAGGAGAACTGGTAGGGCGAGACGATGTGGTCGCGCGCCGAGGCCAGGTAGCTGCCCCAGGAGCCGTATTGGTCGAGTTGGTAGACACGCCCGTCACGGGTGAGGCGGGAGGCTCCGCCGTCGGGGAGCATCCAGGGCTGGGCGGTCGCGAACTTCAGGTCTTTCACCAGCTGCCGGAGGCCATCCCGGCCCAACTGCCCGGCCGCTTCGGGCCGGTCGCGGGTCAAATCGGCGGCCAAGCTGTCGCCCAATGTCACGTTGCCGTCGTAGTCGGGCGCGATGCGCTGGGCCAGCCAGCCGCAGACGGACTCGTCGGTGATGCCGTGGGGGGTGAGGAAGGCGCGGGCGACCGCCCGGCACCCGTACGGGCCCAAATGGGTCTGCCATCCGCCGAATTCGGGCTTGCCGGATTCGGAGAGGACCCACCGGTGGCGCTGGTCGACACTGTGGCCGATCTCGTGGCGCAGGGTCCAGCCGAGCAGGCTGCCGTGGGCGAGAGCGCCGCCCATCACCTGACGCCGGCTGCGCGAGCAGCCCATGACCGAGCACCGCTGGCCGACGCTCAGGCCGTCGTAGCCGGCGGCGGCGCCGAGGTCCATCAGGCGGCGCTGCCAGCCGGAGCCCTTCTGGAGCCGGGTGTAGAGCCAGGCCGGCATGCCGGCGGGGTGCTGGATGTGAACCTGGCTGGTGTCGGGGTCGTAGAGGCTGACCATGCCGCCCTGGCCGCCGCCGCGCACGATGCCGCGCAGAGAGCTGCCGTTGTCGAGGTCGTTCCGGGGAAGGGCACTCAGCACTTTGTCCAGCTTGTTGAGCTCGGAGTGGCTGAAGTGCTGCCCGCCACCGTCGGCGGGGCCGAGAGAGATGCCGTACGCGACGCTCAGATCGCGCTCGCGGTGCTTGGCGCCCCGGTTCCACAGCAGTCCGGGAAGTCCCCGGCCGCCGGTGCCGAAACGGTCGGCGTGCGGACGCGGTGCGGGCGGCTGCGCAGTGGCCTTCGGGGCGGGACGTTGCAGATGTTCCTGTTCCACCGTCAGGTGCCTATCTGTGGGGAGCCGTCGAAGAGACGGCCCAGCTTGCGGTATTCGGTCTCGACCCCGTCGAGGAGGTCGGAGAAGGTGACCTCGCGGTCGTGCGCGGCCGCGGCGAAGGCGGCCGTCTCCACGCTGGCGCGGATGCTGCCGCCGGCCAGGTCGTAGGCGCGGGCGAGGGCGTCGAGGGGGGCGTTCTCGGGGGCGGCCGGGCCCAGGAACGTGCGCCACAGCTGGGCGCGGACCCGGGGGCCGGGGCTGTCGAACTCGACGACCTCGTCGAAGCGCCGGGTGAAGGCGGTGTCGATGTTGGAGCGGAGGTTGGTGGTGAGGACGGCGAGGCCGTCGAAGGCCTCCAGGCGTTGCAGGAGGTAGCCGCTCTGCATGTTGGCGTGGCGGTCGTTGGCGCCGCGCACCTCGCCGCGTTTGGCGAACATCGAGTCGGCCTCGTCGAAGAGGACGACGGCGTCCAGGGTTTCGGCGGCCGCGAAGATGCGTTCCAGGTTCTTCTCGGTCTCGCCGATGTACTTCGAGACGACCGACGGCAGGCTCACCACGTACAGGTCCAGGCCCAGTTCGCAGGCGATGGCCTCGGCGGCCATGGTCTTGCCGGTGCCGGACTCCCCCGCGAAGAGGGCCGCCGTGCCGCGCCCGCGGCCTCCGCCGCGGCGCAGGCGCCAGCCGTCGAGGACCGTATCGCGGTGGCGCACGCGGGCGACCAGCATCTCCAGGCGGGTGCGTACGGGCGTGGGCAGGACGAGGTCGCCCCAGCCCACTTGGGGGGTCACCCGGCGGGCGAGGCGGCCGAGTTCGGCGGCGGCGCGGTCGCGGGCCGTCGTGCGCACGGTCTCCGGGGAGACGGTGGCCGAGCGCAGGGCCGCGCTGCGGTGGAGGTGTTCGACGGCGGTCAGCGCGGCCGGGCTCAGCCGTTCGGCGGCGGCCGGGCGCAGGTCGGTCTCGGCGGGCAGCGGCGTGTCCCAGCCGCAGGCCGTCCACTCCTGCCCGCCGTAGAGCAGCAGGGGCACCGGTTCCTCGTCGAGACGGGTCACGACGCGCCGCAGCACCTCCATACCTTCCGAGGTGCCGGGTACGGGGACGAGGAAGCCGGCGCCGAGCAGCCGGCCCTCCAGGGCGATGCTCTCCGCGAGCCTGCCGGGCGGGAGTTCGGCGGCGGCCAGGGCCTCGGGGTCGAGCAGCAGGGGGACGCGGCCGGTGGCGGCCAGGGCGGCGCGTCCGGTGGGCAGGGCCTCGCCGGCGATGCCCTGGCGCAGGTAGTGGGCCCGGTGCGGCTCGGTCTCCAGCAGGGCGGTGAGCCGTGCCGTCGCGTCCGGGTCCGCGGCTCCCGGTCCGTCGGGCAGGAGGTGCAGCCAGCGGCCGCCGCCGTGGATGCCGTCGCGGTCGCCGGAGAGGTATCCCAGCACCCGGTCGGGGGCGTACGGGACGCGGTCGGGGAAGGCGGCTTCGGGGTTCTCGTAGGCGATCAGGCCGGCGGCCGACAGGCGCGACCCCTCGCGGAAGAGGCCGCGGGCGACGGCGTCCGGGACGGTGATGCCGTGGACGGCCAGGACCACGGCGACCGTCGGCCGGGAGCCGGCCTGACCGCTCAGGGCGCGGAAGGCGGCGCCGCACACGGGGTTGAGGTCGGGCAGCAGGCAGGTGACCAGGAGGTCGGCCTCCTCGCCGGTCAGGGCGAACTCGGTCATCAGGCGGGCCAGCGGGTCGCCCTCGGCCGCGCGGCGGCCGAGTTCGGCGGCGTCCGGCAGGGCGGGAGCCGTCTCCGGCTCGGCGTCGGCGGCGTACTCCTCGCGCTCCAGGTAGAGGCGGCGGAGCTGTTCCTCCGCCACGGTCAGGCGCTGTGCGAACAGGTTCACCGGACCTCCTCCACCCGGCGCCGGGGGCGCGCGGACCGGGGCGCCGGGTCCTCGGGGCGGTCCGGGAGGCGGCCCGTGCGCAGGGCGAGGCCGTTCACGGGCGCGGGTCCGGAGCCGATGGGCTCGCGCTCCAGGGGGACGGTGACGACGAGGTCGAGCCCGGGACGGGCCGGGGTGCCCAGGGAGGACCAGATGCGCGAGGCGGGGGTCTCGCCGTTCTCTCCGCCGGTCGCACGCACCCGCAGGCCGAGGCGGTCGGGGTGGAGGCCGAACCCGTCCTGCGGCAGGGCGAGTTCGTCGGTCACGGCGCACCACTCCAGCAGCCGCCCCAGCAGGCGGTGTTCGTCGGGAACGGTCTGCGCCCACACGGTGACGAGGTAGGAGAGGGCGAAGTAGCGGGGCGGGCGGCGGTAGCCGATGACCGTCCCCTCCTCGTCGACGACGCCGATCCGGCCCGTCTGGGTGTGCTGGGCGTCCTCCTCGACGGAGTGGAGGAAGACGTTGACGCAGGGCCCGCTGCGGCGGGCGGACCACTCCGATCCGGGGGTGTCGAAGGTGACGGGTATCCGCGACCCGCTGAGCGGCCCCCGGCTCAGTCCGTCCTTGAGGGCGTCGTCGACGCACTGGACAACACTCACTGATCTTGCTCCGTTCATGCGGACTTCAACGGCGGCGGGGAGTGGAAGGGGCCCGTCTTGGGCACGAGGATTCCGGTGAGCTGGGCCGTGGCGGTGCAGGTGGTGGGCTGGGGCTGCCCGGTGGCGCCGCTCGCGGACGGTCCGGCGGAGGGCTGCGGGGAGGAGCCGCCGCCGGTGGCGGTGACGGGGCATTCCACGGTGAGCTTGACCGACTTGCCCTCGGGGACGGTGTAGGGCGGCTCTTTCCAGTCGTGCTGGTATCCCTGGGCCATGGTGCCGTTGGCGAAGATCCCCTGGTGCGCGGTGAGTTGCCACGTGCCGTTCGCGGGTCCGGCGACGGTGACGGAGACGCTCGCGAGCCGCAGTTCGTAGCCCTTGGGGACCGTGTACTGGTCGGACTTGCTGCCCCGCACGGCCGTCACGCTCAGGGGCCGTTGCAGGGTCTTCTGCTTGGGCGCCTTGTCCTCCTCCTTCTTCTTCTCCTCCTCTTCCTTCTCCTTCTCCTGCTTCTCCTGCTCCTTCTTGTTCGCCTTCTCCTTGTCGCTCTCGCTCTGTTCCTGCTGCTTCTGCTGGGAGGGCCCGGGCAGGGCCTGGGTCTTGGGGGTGGCCTTGCCACCGACCGGGGAGAGCCACAGGACGATGCCGGCCACGGCCGCGGCGGCCAGGAGGGAGAGGCCCTTGATGGCCTTCTTGGTGAGGAAGGGCAGGCGTTCGTAGGTGAACTCGAGCTCCTCCTCGGCCTGGGCGTCCCATTCGACCCGCAGGCGCAGGGCGCAGGCCTCGGTCCCGCCCAGCAGGGTGGGCTTGGTGTTGTTCAGGTCGATGCCGATGCGGGCCCGCTCCCCCGGTTCCAGTTCGACCCTGGCGCGGCGGGTGCGGGCGCGCACGGGTGCGGTGTCCTCCTGGGGGGCGCACCGGATCCGGATGTGTGCGGGGGCGTTGCCGATGTTGTGCAGGGTGACGAACTGGGCTGCGCTGAAACGGCCTTTGACCGTCTTGCGGGCGAGCCGTGCCTCCACGTCGAAGAACTCGCCCACGGCCAGGGCGGCTTCGGGTACGGCGATGCGCCCGGGGTCCTCCGATGAGACGACCTTGACGGCGAACGGCAGCTGTCCGGGGGCGAGCCCGCCGCTGCGGGGCGGGGCGAGAGGGATGGTGATCTGTTCGCTGGTGCCGGGGAAGACGACGACGCGGCCCAGGCGCCGGGTGTCCCAGTCGCCGGGGTCGCCGAGCAGTTCCAGGTCGTAGGCGTCGACGATGTGGCCGTCGTTGCAGACGAGGAGATCGGCCGAGGTGCGCTCGCCGGGTGCGACCGAGTCGCCGGGGACGATCAGTTCGGCCCGCAGGCTCATGTGTGCTCTGCTCCCTTGTCTCTTCGTCTGTCTCTGCGTCTCATCCCTTGCGGGTGAAGAACTGCACTTCGGCCAGCCCGACCGGCGCCTTGGCGCCGGCGGCGTCGTCGACCCGTACGTCCTCGATCTGCAGCCGTACCGCCCGTACGTCGTCCACGCCCCAGCCGAAGGTCTGCGGGCCCGGCTGGTCCGCGAGTTTCAGTTCCTTGACGAAGGCCCGGTCGTCGGCGGTGATCGCCACGGCTTTGAGGCGGTGCGGGCGACCGGCGGCGAGGTAGTCCTTGGGCTGCTGGGACACGCCGTTGAGGATGACGAGCGAGGTGAGGCGGAAGGGCTGGCCGAAGTCCGCCTCCCACCACTGCCCCCGTGCGTCCGCGCCCGAGTTCTTCGGGGCCCAGGCGCGGTTGTTGACGCCGTCGGCGGCGCAGCGGGCGGGGAAGCCGTCGCGTTCGCTGGACGCCGAGACGGTGTCGGGCACCACGGCGGTCTTCGCCGCGAACCGGTCCTGTACACGTCCGGCGGCGGTGACCGCGGGGCCGGCCAGCCACGGTCCGCCGCCGGCGAGGACGACGACCAGACCCACGCCGCCGGCGCCGGCCAGCACGTACCAGGAGCGGTTGCGGTGCCAGACGGCGGGGCGTTCGCGGATGCGGGTGCGGACGTCCTCGACGACCCGGCGCCACCACGGGAGGTGTTCGGGTTCCGGCGGCGGGCGCAGCAGTTCGCCGCAGTGGCGGCAGAAGTGCCGTTCCTGCGGGTTGTCGCGGCCACAGCTCGGGGACGGGCAGGGCAGCGGGGGTGCGCCGGTGTCCCTGGTGTCCTTGACGGCGAAGAGCCGGAGCGTCTGTTCGACCCGGGGTTCGTCGTCGGCGGGCAGGAGCGCGGTGGGGCGGTGGTCCCGTTCGGGCCGGGGGGCGCGCGGTTCCTGGTCGTCCTGGCGGCGGTGCCGCGGGGTGCGCCCGTTGGTGACGGGCGGCAGGACCTGGGTGGCGTCCGGCTGTTCGGCAGGGGCGGCGGTCCGCGGGGCGGGGTCCTTGGCCGTCCAGTCCAGGTAGGCCCCGCAGGTGCCGCAGAAGACCTCTCCACGGCCCACGGGGCTCTCGCAGCCGGGGCACGGCTCCAGGGGGCCTGGCGTGTGCGCGTGGCGTGCCATGTCAGTTCACGTCCGGGTGCGGCGGGCCGGGGTGCCGGGCCGGCTGCGGGTCCGCGACGTCGATCGTCGCGTGGGCGTGGGCGGGCAGCCAGTCGCGTACGACGTGCACGACGTCCCGCGCCGGCATGCCGGCGGGCGGGGTGACGCGCACGCGGACGCGGGGCGGTTCGTGGTCCTCGGCGGTGTCGTCGGGCCACGGCCCGTACCGGGTGCCGCCCGTCTCGGCGATCTCGACGTGGCCGCCCAGGACATGACGGACCATCAGTTCCAGGCCCGTACGGGTGCCGCGCAGGCCCTGCAGCCGGACGCCTGCGGCCAGGGCGTAGCGGCGTCCCGCCTCGGGGACCGAGGCGGGCAGGTCGGCGCCGGTCCAGTCGAGCATCCAGTCCAGGAAGTCGGCGGGGGTGGTGCCGGGGGCGGTGTAGGCGTCCAGGCAGTCCAGCGTTTCGAGGACCGGTGCGAGGACGTCGTCGAAGCCGGCGACGAACCGGTCGGCGAAGTCGCCCTGCCGGTAGACCGCCGGGAGGGCGGCCAGCAGCGAGCGGTGGGCGGGGGCGTCGGCGGAGCGGTCCGGGCCCGGGCGCCGGCTGGTGGACGTCATGCGGCCCCTCCGCTCCGCGGGCCCCGGGTGCGCTGCCGTGCCGGTGCCACGGCGACCTGGTGCCGGTAGGACAGGAACAGGGCCGTGGGGTCCAGTTCGATGCGCTGGGCGGCGGCCGAGCGCTCGCCGGTGGTCAGGTCGGCGGGGTACATCTCCAGCTTCTCGATGGCGTCGACGCCCTCCACCGCGGCGAGGGCGGCGTGCAGTTCGCCCGAGCGCAGGGTGCGTCCCAGGGGCCGGCCGGGGCGGCCGTCGGGGCCCGGGAGGGGGCTGAGGAAGGCGTGCAGGGCGTCGAGCACCCGCTCCCGTACCCGCTCGGGGTCCTCGCCGGGTGCGGCCTCGACGCCGGCGACGACGGTGACGCCCTGGTAGGCGGGGCCGCTGACCGAGACCCGGGTGCCCAGGGGGCGGCGCACGTCGATGGCCTGGGCGACGGCGGAGAGGAGGGTCTGCGAGGGCACGGCCGTGCGCCAGTCGTTCTCCAGGGCCTCGGCGGGCACGTCGGGGACGACCAGCACCCGGACGGGGCCGTGCCCGTGCTCGCCGAGGGTCTCCACGCATTCGATGCGGCCGGCCTCGCGGCAGGCGCCGCGCGCGATGACGGCGTAGTCGCGGGCGGTCACGGCGCGCCGCTGGGTGCGCAGCCACTGGGCGGCGCGGAGCTTGACGCCCTCGACGGTCTCGGCGTCGACGCCGCCGCTCGCGGGTGCGCGGTTGGCGGCGCGGGCGACGGCGGCCAGCGGGGTGCGCAGCACGCTGAGCGCTCCGGCGGCGACGTTGCCGGCGCGTCCGCCGCCCCGGCGGTATGCGGCGGCGCTGATGCGGGCACCGGGCTCGGGCACGGCCCCGAACTGGCGGACGGTGCCGTCGGGTTCGCGGACGGCGGGGCCGAAGCGGACCTCGCCGAGGACCTCGTCGACGGTGACGTGCCGGTCGGCGGGCCCGGAGTCGGCGAAGGAGCCGACGACGGTCCAGCTGTGACGGCCCGTCGGGCCGTCGGTGAACACGGTGCGCAGGGATCCTGCGACGACGGGGCTCTGTTCGACGGGCAGCACCTGTCCGGGGGTGCCGTCGGAGGTGCCCAGGTCCTCGCCGCGGATGATCTCGCCGTGGGTGGCGGAGGTGGTGCCGCCGACGGTGAAGGCCTCGATGCGGCTGATCCGGGGCGAGGCGGAGTAGCCGGGCTGTCCCGGTTCGCTCTCCACGACGCGGCAGCGCAGCCAGCCGGCGCGGCGGCGGCCGATGAGGGAGGCGGTGTGGCTCTCGGGAAGGTGGAGGACCACTTCGCCGGGCCGGTTGAGTCCGCCGGTGGTGTCGTGGTCCACCGTGCAGGGCTGCCACTGCTCGCCGCACCAGGCCTCCCACACCAGCGGGGGGCGGGTCGGGTCGACGCCCACGCCTTCCAGGGCGCAGTCCATGCGCAGGGCGACGGCGCAGCGGGGTGCCGCCTCGCTCAGGCCGATCAGGAGGCTGTCGCCGACGGCGGGCTGCTGGGCGAAGCAGGTGACGGGGTCGCCTGCGGCGAAGCGTTCGGTGACGACGACGGCCGCGTGGCCGGGTTCGCTGGTGGCGATGTGCCGGAACGCGCTGGGCACGATGTGCAGTTCGCGGTCGACGGTGAACACACTGGCCTGGCCGCTGCCGGTGCGCGGGGTGGCGATCTCCGCGCCGACGGGCACGGTGACGGCCGTCTCCTGGGGTGCGGCCAGCCAGAATGTAACGTCCGCACCCGCTGCCTGATGGGGTGTCAGCTTCAGGTCGAGCATGTCGAGGAAGCCCAGGTGCACCTTCTCGGGTACCCGGTTGAGGCGGTACACCAGCTGGTCCACCATCTGCGCGAAGGCCTCGATGAGGGCGACGCCGGGGTCGGAGACGTTGTGGTCGGTCCACTCCGGGCAGCGCCGCTGGATGAAGCGCTTGGCGTCGTCGACCAGGTCCTGGAATCGCCGGTCGTCGAGGTGGGGGCTAGGCAGGGGCATCGGTGCCCTCCTGGAACGAGGTGGTCGTGCCGTGGTCCGCGCCGGGGCGGGCGGGGATCACGTAGTAGGGGAAGACGAGGTTGCGGCGGCTGTTGGTGTGGGACAGGTGGTAGGCGAGGTGGATGCGCAGCACCTCGGGTTCGCCGGGGTCCTGGGTGACCTCGACGTCGTCGACGACGATGCGCGGCTCCCAGCGGTCGAGTGCCTGGCGCACCTCGTGGGCGACCGCGCCCATGGCGGAGGCGTCGACGGAGCCGAAGACGTGGTCGCGGATGGCGCAGCCGAACTCGGGCCGCATGGGCCGCTCTCCGGGGTCGGTGCCCAGGACGAGGCGGATGGCCTGCCGGATCTCCTCGTCGCCGTCGGCCATGTCGACCCCGCCGGAGGGGCCGACGCCGAGCGGGAAGGCCCAGCCCCGTCCGATGAACGCGTCGCTCATCTCACCCCCCGATCACGACGGTTGCGCAGCCGCCCACGACCGCGGCCCCGCACGGCAGCTTGTCGCCCATGCGCAGCACGGGCCGGCCGCCGACGAGCACGGGCCGGGGCATGGGGGTGGGGATGACCGGCGCGGGCGGCAGGGGCGTCGGTCCGTGCGGCACCAGGCACACGGCGAGTCCGGGCGCGACGGCGACGGGCAGCCCGCCGACCAGGACGTTGGGCATGCCGGGCGGGGCGACGGACCCGGTGCCGGCGGGCACCGGCACAGGGGTGGGGTTGGGGATGTGGGACATGGCGTCGCCGACGCGGGCTGCGGGCGGCATGGGCAGGATCTCCTTGCGTGCGAAGTGACGGGGGGTCAGTTGAGCTTGATCATCGAGCCCTTGATGGTCGTGATGCCCTTGCCCTCGACGTTCACCGAGGTTCCGGAGAGGTCGACCTTGCCGCCCTTGAGCTCCAGAGCGCCGGTCCCGGCGTCCAGCGAAATGCCCTTGGTGCCCTTGACCTTGACCGATCCCGAGCTCGTGATCTCGATGTCGCCGCTGCTGGAGACGGTGACGGTGCTCTTGGCCTGGTTCAGCTCCAGCCGCAGCTTCCCGTTGCCGGTGGCCATCAGCACGCCCTTCGGTCCGCCGTCGGCGTCGAGCAGCTCCAGCCGCTGCCCGGTGCGGGAGACGAAGGAGCGGACGTTGGTGGCGCCCTTGGTCCCGTCGTAGAAGGAGTCCACGGCGTGGCTGCCGGGGTGGCGCTGCTTGCTGTAGAGGCCGCCGATGACGTACGGGCGGTCCAGGCTGCCCTGTTCGAAGCCGACGAGAACCTCGTCGCCGACCTCGGGGCACACGATCCCGCCGTCCTTGGTGCCGCCGGTCTGGACGGTGCGCGCCCAGTCGCTCTCGTAGTCGTCGGACAGCCAGGGGAAGGTGAGCTTGACGCGGCCCAGCTTCATCGGGTCCTTGATGTCCTTCACCAGCGCGCACACCAGCCCGGCCAGGCGGGGTGCGGAGGTCTCGGGGTCGCCGGGGCGCGTCTCCTCCCCCGCCGGGCCGTCGCCCTCCCGCACGGTCACCTCGGTGAGGTAGCCGGTGTCGGGGTGGAACTCGTGGCGCACGGACGTGGCCGTGTAACGGCCGTCGAAGCCGTCGCCGAGCCCGGTGAGCGTCACCGCCGAGCGGACCCGCAGCTCCGGCGCCCCGCTGACGACCGCGTGCAGCCCGGTGAGACCGGCGGCCACTTCCTGGGCCATGGCGGCGGCGACGTGCTCGGCCTCGTTCTGCCCGGTGCGCGGCAGCGAGGTGAGCAGCAGCGGCTCGCCGCGCACCGCGTCGCCGCCGGGCCGCCACGGCACGTCGCGGGAGGCGGTCCGCCCGGCCTTGCGCTCGGCGACCAGCGCCTTGCCCGCGTCCGGGTCCCATCCGCGCACCTGCACTCCGGTGACCTGGTGGCGCAGGGAGGCGGAGGACCGCACCTTCAGCAGATTCTGCCCGTACTCCAGGACGAGGGGGCTCTGTTCCGCGCGCGTGCGCGGCGAGGGGGCCCCGGAGGCGTCGGCGAGGGTGCGGAAGTGCAGGGCGCCGGTGCGGACGAAGACGTCGTGGCCGCTCTCGCGCGCGAGCCTGCGCAGGAAGTCCCAGTCGGACTCCCCTGCCTGGGCGAGGTGTTCGTACACGAGCGGCGTGCTGTCGATGCGCCCCCGCTTGAGCCCCGCCTTCTGGGCCAGCTTGGCGGCGATCTCGCTCGCCGCCATCTGCCGGTAGAAGGTGACGCGGCGGCCGCGGCGCAGCCGGTGCGAGAGGTCCTCGGCGCGCAGGACGGTGTATGTGCCCGACTCCCCCGCGACCACCTCGCATCCGGTGATCTCCCCGGTGAACAGCTCGCTGCTGCCCGCGCCGGTGCGGGCCACCAGCTCCAGCGGTGAACCGAGCCGCAGCCCGGTCCGGCGCGGCAGTTCGCACCCCGGGTCCCGGAATCCGAGTTCGCAGGATGCCGAGGAGTGCCGGGTCTCCTCGACGGACGCCCAGGCCACGGACTGGGTCAGGGTTTCGGGCAGCGCTTTGCCGCCGATGCGGGCGAGCAGCCCGGCGGTGTGACGTCGCACCACGGCAACAGCCTTCTCTCTCGGTCGTGTTCGTACAGGGCCGGGGCGGGGGCGTGCCTCAGCCCGGTTCCCGGTCCCCGCCGCCGGCCGGCAGCACCAGGGAGCGGCCGGCACGCAGCCGCAGCGGGTCGTCGATGCCGTTCCGCTCGGCGATCTCCCGCCATTCGGTCGGTGACTTGCGCAGCCTGCGGTGCACGACCGACGGCAGCGTGTCCCCGGCGACGACCGTGTGCACGTGGCGGGAGTCGGGCGAACCGGACGTCGGGTTCTGCCGCTTGCGGGCCAGCCCGATCTCCTCCAGCGTCAGCGCGCACACGGCCCGCTCCGGGCTGCCCTGCGGCGAGAACAGCGAGTAGACCGCCTCGACCTTGCGCAGGCAGGACATGAAGGACACCGACGAGGACTTCCCCCACCGGAACCGCACCCAGGGCGGCGACGGCAGGTCCGCGTGGATACTGTCCTCGGTGGGGGCGCACCACTTCAGGAGCAGGGACACCCGTTCGTCCACCGACCCGGCCCTGCCTTCGCCGTCCAGCAGCACGCGGAGCGTCAGCACGCGCGGCTCCGTCCCGGTGAACTCCGGCGTCGCGGCCGCGGCCGCCGAGCGGACGTGGTGCCGGGCCCAGGCGGCGCCCTTCACCAGGGTCAGCTCCGCCGGGTTGAACTGCAGGTCGACCGTCTCGCCGGACAGTTTGCGCGGCCCACCGCCGGAGCTGGTGGGCGGCGCATAGCACTCCAGGGAGGCGCGCTCCATCTTGTCCGTGTTCTCACCCCGCATCGGGTGCCTGTCCTTTCTCTCACCGGCCTCCGGGTTCGGAGAACCCGTGGTGCACGATCTCCAGCACTTCCATGCCGGCCATGGGACTGTTCACATCGAAGGTCGGCCCGCTCCACGAGACGGGCACCACGCCCATCAGCCCCCACCGGGCCAGCACCGTGCCGTCGCTCTTGAGCGCGGCGATCTCGCCGGTCACCCGGCGCCGGTCGGTCACGGCGGCCTGCATCCAGCTCAACGCCTTGGCGGCGCCGGGCCCGACCGGCCGGGACAGCACGAGCGGTGGGTAGGTGAGCCGCTTCGGCAGGTACCAGGTGAACCCGTTGCTGCCGCCCTCGGCGTACTCCTCCACCTCGACCGCACAGCCGAGCCCTTCGCAGGTGGTGAAGTAGCCGAGGTCCTGACGGTCGAGGGTCAGCCGGAAGCGGTGACTGACGAGGAGGTCGGTCCTGGCGGGTGGCGTGGTCGTCATACCCCTGATTTCTCTGCCGAAGTCGGTACGCCGCCCTGCCCGGGGAGGCAGGAGGCCGGAATGCCCCAGTGGTCGGTGGCCCCGATCACGGGGCCTTGACCGGGTGCCGGGGCGATGGGTACGCCTCTGGAGGCGTACGGCTCCGGGGAAGCCGAACCGTTGGCCGGGGCCGGGCCCGCGAGCGGTACGAAGCGGGCGCGAGCGGGCCTGCTGCTGCGAACTCGCGGGGGCGGGAAGGCGGATGGGGACTGGGCCGGTGGTTGCTCGGGGGCGTCGACGGGGGCCGGAGCCGGAGCCGCTGCCGCGGCGGGCCCAGCGGGTCGGCCGGTGACGGATGCGGTGAGCGGCTCACCGGGCCCCGGGGCTGCCGGGCGCCGCAGGAGAGGCCGGTGCGGGGCGGGTGCCCGCCCTGACGCGGCGGGCCGGCTGTCGGCCGGAGCTGCGGCGGGCCGGCCGGCCTGGGGCACGGCGGGTCGAGCGAGCCTGCTGGCATCAGGCGCGGCGTCCGGATCAACGGGCCTGAAGGGCGACGGGGTTCGCGGGACGGTCGTCTGCTCCGGCACGGCGCGCAGGTCGGTCTCAGTAGCCACCGACCGAGCGGCCGCAGGGCGGGCGGGCGCTTCGGCAACAGGTGCAGTGCCCGGCTCAACAGGTCTCAAAGCCCCCGGAGCTTGCGCATCAGACGAGCGCGGAGCAGTCGCCCGCCCCGGCACGACGGACCGACCGCCAGCCACAGTCGCAGCGGGCCGGCCGACCACGGGCGCGGCGGACCGCGCGACCGCAGGCCGGACAAGTGCTTCGGCGACAGGCGGAGCGCCCGGCTCGACGGGCGTCAAAGTCTCCGGGGTTTGCAGGCCGGACGAGCGCGGCACAGGCGCCCGACCCGGCACGACGGACCGACCGCCAGCCACAGTCGCAGCAGAGTGGTCGACCTCGGACGCCACGGACCAAGCAGACGCAGACCGAGCAAGCCCATCCGCAACAAGCACAGCACCCGACTCAACAGGCCCCAGGGCCACCGGGGTTTGCAGGCCGGACGAGCGCGGAGCAGTCGCCCGCTCCGGCACGACGGACCGACCGCCGACCAGAGCCGCAGCAGAGTGGTCGACCTCGGACGCCACGGACCGAGCAGACGCAGACCGAGCAAGCCCATCGGCAACAAGCGCAGCACCCGACTCAACGGGCCCCAAGGTTCCCGGAATTTGCAGGCCAGACGAGCGCGACACAGGCGCCCGCCCCGGCACAGCGGACCAGCTGTCGGCTGGAGCCGCGACAGGCCGGCCGACCACGGCCGACACCGACCGCGCAAGCCCATCGCCAACAGACCCAGCACCGGGCTCAACAGTCCCGAAGAACGGCGAAGTTCGCAGGCCAGGCGCGTGCGGGGCGGGCGCCTGCTCCGGCATGGCGGGCCGGTCAGCCTCAGTTGCCGACGACCGAGCGGTCACAGGCCGACCATGCCCGTCGGCAACAGGGCTGAAGGCTCCCCGAGTCCGCAGGCCAGGCGAGCGCAGCACAGGCGCCCGCCCAAGCACAGCGGGACGGTCGACCTCAGTCGCCCCCGGCCAGGCGGCCGCAGGCCGAGCAAACTCATCGGCACCAGACACAGCAACCGGCTCAACAAACCTCAAAGCCCCCGGAACCCGCCCTGGCAAGGCTGGGCGGTCAGCCCCAGGCGTCGCCGACCACACGGCCGCAGGCCGAGCAAGGCCCTCGGGACCAGGCGCAGCGACCGGCTCAACGGGCCCGAAGGCCTGCCGAGTCCGCAAACCAGGCGAGCGCAGCACAGGTGCCCGCCCCGGCACGGCAGGACGGTCGACCTCAACCGCCTCCGACCTCAGGGGCGCAGACTGAGCAAACCCATCGGCACCAGGCGCAGCGAACCTCAAAGCCTCCGGAGCCCGCAGACCAGGCAAGTGCGGCACGGCGGGACGGTCGGCTTCAGCCGCCGCGGACCAGGCCGTCGCAGGCCGAACATGCCCATCGGCGCCAGGCGCGGCAACCGGCTCAACGAACCTCAAGGACCCCGGAGTCCGCAGACCAGGCGAGCGCGGCGCGGATACCCGCCCCGGCACGGCTCGCCGCTCGGCCTCAGTCGCCGCCGACCGAGCGGTCACAGGCTGGGCAACCGATTCAACAGGCCCGAAAGCCTCCCGGGTCCGCGAACCATGCGAGCGCGGCACAGATACCTGCCACGGCGCGGCGGGACGGTCGACCTCGATCGCCGCCGACCGCGCAGTCGCAGGGCGAGCAAGCCCATCGGCAATGGACCCAGCGACTGGCTCAACGAACCTCAAAGCCCCGGGAGTTCGCAGGCCAGGCAAGTGCGACGCAGGCGCCCACCCCGGCACGGTGCGCCGGTCGATCAGCGGAACGGCTGCCACGCCTGCGGCAGGTTCGGTAAGCCGGTCGGTCACGCGCGCAGCGAACGGGCCAGTGACGGACCTGGTGTCCTGGCCGGCCACAGGTCCCACCGCAGACCGCGCAGCCGTGGGCATGGCAGGCCAGCACGGCACCGGTGCCTGCTCCGGCGCGTCGGGCCGATCGCCCGCCGGAGCCGCGACCGGGCCTGCGGCCGATTCGGCCGACATGTCGGCCACGGGCCGCAGCGGTGCCGCGGACGCGCGCGATCCGTCGAGAGGGCCCCGAGCACCGTCACACGGGAGGTCCTCCGGACCCCGGACGTCGTGACCGTCCGTGCCTGCTGCGGGTGCGCCGAGCGCACCTCCATACCCCGCCGCGCCGTTGCTCCGCGGCGGCGCCTGCGCGGCATGCCCCTCCGGGCCCGCCGTGGCGGGAACCTGGGCTCGTCCTGGCGTGCCGGACCCGCCGGGCAGCCCCTCGCGAAGGGCACTCGGCTGTGCACCGGACTCCTGCTCGCGGCCGGCCGCCGCGCTCGACTGGGCGTCGCCAAACGCCGCTGTCTTCTCGACAGGTGCGCCGGGCAGGCAGACGGGGAACACCGGCTGTCGCGCTTCCACTCTGCTCACAGGCCGAGCGGTCCACAACGCAGCGGTCTTCGGCAGCACGCCCTGCCCTTCGGCCGACCGAGCGGAAGGGCGCCGGATGAGAGGAACCGCATGCGCCTGTTCCACTCCTCTCCCACCGGGCACCGCAGCTACCGGGGGCGCGGGGGGCCGCTCTCCCGTGCCGTCACGCCTCGTGGCGGCGTCACCGCTCCCCTCCCGCTGCGCAACAGGGGCGCCCTGGGCGTCCGTTCCGTCATGCCCGGCATCACGAGCAGTGGTATCTGCCGAAACAGGCGAGGCCTCCGGCACCCGTGCTTCAACTGCTTCAACGGACCCGACAGTGTCCGTCTGCCCACCCCGCTGCAGCGTCGAAGGCGTGACCGCGTCGGCACCGGACTGCACACCGTGCGACACCGCCCCCTGCTGCCGACACACGGCAACAGGACGCTCGGTACCGGAGGAGTCCGCCTCCTGAGCGGCCCCGCTCGCACCGACTCGCCGAGCGGATCGCAGGCGAGGCTCCTGCGTCGGGCCAACCGCACGCGACGGAACGCCCGTTGCCACCGCCGCCCGCGCCGACCCCGCACCGCCGTCGCTCGCTCGGTACGCCGCCTCCGTCGCGGCGGTGCCCCCGGCCGGTCGATCGTCCTCGGCCCCACGGGCCTCAGGCGCCGGCGTGGCCCGGGCGGGCCCACCCGGCGCACCCTCGGAGCGGCGGCGCGACGACCGTCGCACCCGCCGCGCCGCCGTCCGCGACGTACGGCCCAGCGCGCGCCGCCACCAGACGGCACCCATCTGCCCGGGAACCGGGCGCGGCTCCGGAACCGGGCCGCCGGCACCGCCGGACGGCCACGCCGCCTCGTCGAACTCGCCGGCCCCACCGGTCTCATCAGCGAGCGCCCACACCAGCCGCGCCCTCTCCCGGTACCGCCCGACCCCCACCGGATACCGCCCTTCCGGCGCCCGGAAGACCAGCGGCGGCACCGGCGAGACCTGGGTGGCCGGCCCCGACGACAAGCGGTGGTCGCGCCACGTCGCCAACAGGCGCCGCGTGCGCTCCTCCTGGGTGACCGTGCGCAGCCGTCCGCCGAGCGCGAGCGGTACCGCTCCGGACTGCTGCTGCATGGTGCTACTCCTTGCCTGTCAGTTGGTTGATGGTGCCGATCTCCGCGACGTAGCGGCGGCGTTCGCCGTGGTCCAGGTCGAGGATCTCGTTGAGGGGCCAGTGGAAGTGGTAGGCGATGTACGCGACTTCGGCATAGAGGTCGTCGGCCGCGTACATCGTCATTCCCCCAGGCGGCTCCCCATGTCGACCGGGAACTCGTGGTGGCACTGCGGGCACGCCGTGCGCGCGATCGCGGTGCCGTCGGTGTTGATCTGCTCGTAGAACCGCTGCAGGAACGCCAGGTCGGCCGCGAACAGGTCCTCGATCATGCTGGCGTGAATGTCCGTCAGCGTCCCCAGCCGGGTGACGACCCGGGCGAGCAGGACGACCGACAGGTACGGCGGGTTGTCCTGGACCCGCTGGTCCCGCAGCGGGAACAGCTCGTCGCGCGCGGTCGCCAGGCGCATCACGCCGTCGCGGTGCACCCGGCCCTCGTCGTCCACGTAGCCACGCGGGAGCGTGAACGGGAACTCCGTGGGCAGGGTGGGGAGGGGGCGGGACGGGTCGGTCCGTCCCGCGCCCTCCTCGCGCGTGCGGTCGGCAGTCCCGGCCGGGGCCGGGTCAGGGGTCCTGGCGGACCCCTCCGTCACACGCCCGCGCCTCACTTCTTCTCTTCCACCCTAGTGAAGTGGATCTCGAGGGTGAGCGTGGTCATGTTGTTCTGACCGGCGCTCATGCCGCTCTTGCTGCGCGAGCCCAGCACCGCGTTGATGAGGTTGGTGCGGCCGACGACCTTGCCGTCCTGGCCCTGTCGTTCAAGGGTGACGTTGCGGTAGCGGCCGGGCTGGCCCGTCCGGCACTCCTCCCACCACTTGTCCACCTCGGAGATGTTCTTGTCGTTGGCCACGATCACGACCTGGACGCTGCCGGGCTGCTGGTCGGTGGTGACCAGCACCCAGTCCGACTTCCCGTCGCCCGTCTGGACCTGGGTCTTCTCGACGGCCAGGCTCTCGCTGATCTCACCGATGCTGATGAGGTGCCCGATCTGGGACTTGTCGAGCTGGAAGCCGAAGGTCTGACCGACTCCGCCGACGATCTCGGCCGGGGTACCGCCACTCATTGCTGTCTGTTCCTCTCGGTTGGGATCGGTTGGTTACGGATGCGGCCGTGCTACTCGGCCGAGGCTCCGCCCAGGGACTGCTGCGAGAGCCGGAAGACCACGAACTCGGCCGGCTTCACCGGGGCGACGCCGATCTCGACGATCACCTGTCCGGAGTCGATGACGTCCGGCGTGTTGAGCTCCGCGTCGCACTTGACGTAGTAGCCCTCCTGCGGGCTGGCGCCGTAGAGCGCGCCCTGGCGCCACATGCCGTCCAGGAAGGCGCCGACGTTGCGGCGGATCGTGGCCCACAGACGCTCGTCGTTGGGCTCGAAGACCACCCACTGGGTGCCCTGGTAGATCGACTCCTCCAGGTAGTTGAAGAGCCGCCGGACGTTGAGGTAGCGCCACGCGGGGTCGCTGGAGAGGGTGCGCGCGCCCCAGATGCGGATGCCGCGGCCGGGGAAGCTGCGGATGCAGTTGATGCCGGCCGGGTTGAGCAACTCCTGCTCGCCCTTGGTGACTTGGAGCGGCAGGTCGAGGGCTCCGCGCACCACCTCGTTGGCGGGGGCCTTGTGGACGCCCCGCTCGGAGTCGTTGCGGCCGTAGATGCCGGCGACGTGACCGGAGGGCGGCATCATGATGCTCTTGCCGGTGGCCGGGTCCGCGACCTTGATCCACGGGTAGTACAGGGCCGCGTACTTGGAGTCGAAGCCCGCCTCGTTCTGCCGCCACTCGTGGACCTCGGCCGGCAGCATCTCCGGCAGCGGGTCGATGACGGCCATGCGGTTGGCCATGTTCTCGCAGTGGTTGATCATCGCCAGCTGGATGGCCTTGACCTGCTCGCGGTCCAGGGCGCCCTGCTGGTAGGCGGCCATGAGGTCGGGGGCGGCGAGCATGGTCACCTCCTCGATGGCCTCCAGGCCGGAGAGGCCGGAGCGCTTGGCGACGTCGCCGACGTAGCGGCCCACGGCCGACGTCCCGGCGCCTGCGGCCTCCGGGGCCGCCGCGGCCACCGGGACGGCGGCGAGCGTGAGTTCCTGCTTCTCGGGGAGGGCGAGGGCCGCGTCCTTGGCGGCGGTGCCCTCCAGGATCGAGATGAACTGCGAGCGCTCGCGGACCGCGGTGACCACGTACTGGTCCGAGGCGCGGTCGGCGGTGACGTCGAAGGACTCGACCTGCTTGCCGCCGGACCTGACGACGAGTTGGAAGACGTCCGGGGCCGCGGCGCCGGAGCCGTCCTGGGCGCCGCCCGCCGGCGGCTGCTCGGCGTCCTTGCCCGTGGCCTTGTCGCCCGTGGCCCGGCGGGCCTTCGGCGGCTGGGCGGCAGGGCGCTGCTGCACCTCGACGGTGACGTCCTTGTCGGCCGCCGACGGCAGCGCCGCGACCCGGAAGCCGCCGAGGACGTGGGACCGTGCCGCCCCGGGCGCGCTCTGCGCACCGGCCGCCGTCGCGGCCACGGCCTCCGGGCCGTTCGGGCGGCCGCCGACGCGGACGACGTAGCACGAGCCACCGCCGTTGGCGAAGTAGCCGTAGACCGAGTGCGCGAGGTACGAGCCCTCGACGAAGTCGCCGAAGGTGGTGGTGAACTGATTCCAGTTCGAGACCCGTACGGGTTCGTCGACCGGGCCCTGTTCGGCGAATCCCACGAAGGCCGCGACCGCGGTGCCGACACCCTCGATGGGGCGCGAACCGCCGTCCGTCTCCTCCATGTAGACACCCGGGGACAGATATGTGGGCACCCGTGACTCCCTGCCTGAAGTGGTTGGTTCGGAATGCGATCTGAGATCACGTTAGCCCGCGGAATTACCCGTCGTCCCTGCTGGAGATACCGTTGTCAACCTTTGGCCGACAGAGGTCGAGCTGTTGTCACAACAAGGCGCCTCCGGTGAATCCCGCACATACGGAATTCGCCCGGCGGCGGGCAACAGGGCCCGCCGCCGGGCGAATTCAGGCTTACACGGTTCTTACGTCGCGAGCATTTGTTTTCCATTCAGTCCATGAGCATCCGCCGGAGCCCCGCGCGCACCTCCGGCGTGAGGACCGCGCCGACGCGGTCCACGAGCCGGGCCGCCTCGTAGGCCACGAGCCCGATGTCGCAGCCCGCGCCGGTCAGCACGGTGAGCGCCGAGCCGTCCGAGATCGTCATCGTGCACAGGAAGCCGCCGTCCATGTCCACGACGGTCTGGTTGACCCACCCCGTCCCGCACACCTCGGCCACACCGCGGGTGAGCGAGACCAGTCCGCACGCCACGGCGGCCAGCCGCTCGGCCGCCTCGCCGCTCAGCCCGCTGCCGGCGGCGGCGAGCACCAGCCCGTCCGCGGACACGGCGACGGTGTGCCGGACGCCCGGCGTCGCCCGGACGAAGTCCTGGATCAGCCAGGCCACATCACCGGCCGTGGCCCGCGGGTCCACCTCGTGGAGCGTCCCGTCCGTGCTCATGCGTCCATGCCCTTCTCGTGTGCTGATTCATGTATCGGGGGTTCGCCGGGCCGCTGCGGTGCGGGCCGGCTCCGCGGCACGCCGGCGGCGCCGCCCTCGTCCCGGGCCCTGCGCACGCCGCCGTGGAACCCGGCCATGCGGCCGCGCAGTTCATCCGGCGAGAAGCCGGTACGGGAGGGCCGTTCGGCACCCGCGCCCTCCCGCTCCGCGGTGCCCGTGCCGCCCAGCGTCGCGCGCGGTACACGGCGCGGCAGCCCGGCGCCGGTCGGCAGTTCGCCGAACCCGTGCGCGGCGACGGGGCCGCTCGGGCGGGGCTGGGGCATGGGTCCGGGCGGGGTGGGGCCGGCGGGGACGGAAGGCGGGGGCATGGGGGTCTCCTGTGCAGGACGGCCGGCGATTCCGTGCGGCTCGCGGGGCGGCGGGCCGGACACGAGCAGGGCCGGCGGCAGCTCCACCGCCACCGTGCAGCCGATGCCCTTGCAGGACAGCACGACGTCGATCCCGTGCCGTTCGGCGAGCCGGCTGACCACGTACAGGCCCATCTGGCGCGTGGTGGCCACGTCCACCAGGGGCGGGTCGCTCAGGCGGGCGTTGAGCTCCGCTGCCTTGGCGGCGGGCATGCCGACGCCCCGGTCGCGGATCTTGACGACGGTGCCGCCCGCCGGGCTCGCCCCGGTGGTCACCCGGACCGGTTCCCCGGGCCCGGAGTACTGGGTGGCGTTCTCCAGCAGTTCCGCGAGCAGGTGGCTGACGTCGTGCACGGCGGGGCCGCAGACGTGCACGTCCGGCAGGTCCCCGATGCGCACGCGCGTGAACTGCTCGACCTCGGCCGCCGCGGCCCGGACGACGTCCAGCAGCGGCGCGGGGACGGCGTGCACCCGGCCGGGGCGCTCGCCGGCCAGGACCAGCAGGTTCTCGCAGTGGCGGCGGATACGGGTGGCCAGGTGGTCGACCCGGAAGAGGCCTTCCAGCTTCGCCGGGTGGGCCTCGTTCCGCTCGAGTTCGGAGATCATTTCGAGCTGCCGGTAGACCAGGATCTGGCTGCGGCGGCCCATCGAGGCCAGCATCGCGTTGACGCTCTTGCGCAGCATCGCCTGGTCGGCGGCCTGGCGCACGGCCTCGTGGATGACGGCGTCGAAGGCTCTGGAGACGTCCCCGACCTCGTCGCGGGTGCCGAGGTCGACGGGTTCCGTGGTCAGGTCCACCTGGCCCGGCGCCTCTCGGGAGATCGAGGCGACCAGGGCCGGCAGCTGGTGTTCGGCGGCCTGCAGGGCGGCGCGGCGCAGCCGTCGCAGCCGGCTGACGAGCGAGTGCGCGGCGGCGGCCGCCACGAGCAGGGACAGGCCCAGGGCCACGGCGACGAATGCGCTGTCCAGGGCGGCGTCCTTCCTGGCCTGCGCCTTCGCCGCCGCGATGGAGTCGAGCATCCTTCCGGCGACTTCGGACTCCACCGTGCGCAGGCCTTCCAGGGCCTGACTGGCCGTCCGGTGCCACTTCTGTGCCTGCAGCGTCGGTGCGGCGCCCTTGGGGTCGCGCTGGGCGGCGACCGCGGCGGCGCGGGCCATGGTGCCGGTCTCCGTGAGGTGCTGGGCGATGCGCTGGTAGACCGCCGCGTCCTGGGGGACGGCCGCGGAGCGGAACTGGCGCAGGGCTATGTCCTGGAAGCCCTGCGAGACCAGCAGGGCTGCGGCCACGTCGGGGGTGACGCGCCCGTGGGCGATGGCGGCGTTCAGCAGGGCGCGTTCGCTGGAGAGGGACAGTTTGCCGACGGACAGCGCGTACAGCGCCCACCCTTCGGTGGAGGCCGTGTCGCCTCCGTTGTTCGCCTCCGTGCCCAGGCTCAGCAGCGGGAGGACGAGGTCGGAGTAGGCGGTCTGGCTCGCGACCGTGTCCGTGGCGTCGGTGAAGGCCTTGTCGCGGACGTCCGTCAGCGTGTGCAGCGCGGACTCGGCGTCGGTCACGCGCTGCATGACGCGCGCGTCGCCGTGGGTGTCCTGTCCGCGGGAGCGGAAGTCGGCCAGGGCCCGGTCGGTTGCGGCGCGGTGTTCGCGCACGGCGTCGCCGGCCTTGCCGGGGGTGAGCGCCGCGATGTCGCGTTCGTTCTCCAGGGCGTGGGCGAGCGTGGTGGCCGAGACGACGAGGCGGACGGTGGCCTCGGTCCGGGTCAACTCCTCCGCCCGGTCCAGGGAGTGGGTCACGCGGGGTACCGCGAGGCTGACGCAGAGGGCTGCGGGGAGTACGAGGACGAGCGTCATCCGGGTCCTCAGGCGCCAGTGGCGCGGGCGGGAGAGGAGCCGCAGGTGTCCGTCGCCGCGGTGTGCCCGGCTCCGGCGGGTGCCGTCTCCACCCGGGGCCGGTCGCGAGGTGTTGCTCAGGGGAATGTTCATGATGATCGGCGCCCACGCTAGGGAGCGGCGTCGGCGGCGTCCCGCGGCAAAGGTCGCGTCTCATGTCCCCAAAAGGAGACATTTTCCAAACCGTCCGTCCCGCTTCATCTGCCCGCATTCCCACAAGAACTGACGGGGTAACAGCACCACGGTGGGAGCATCAGGCGAGCCGGGTGATCGCGGCAAGGGCGTCGTGGAGGGCGGAGTCGCTCGCCGGGCGGTCGTCCCAGCGGGCGCCGATGTGGCCGTCGGGCCGGACCAGCAGCGCCCCGTGGGGGCCGAGGTCGCAACTCCCCTCGGGGAGGGCCTCGATGTGCAGCGGCCAGGGTGCGGTGGCCTGTTGCGCCCAGCGGTCGGGGTCCGGAGTGAGCAGGGTGAACCGTGCACCGACGGCGTCGAGCGTGGAACGGTTGCCTGTCAGCCACAGGTGCGGCATGCGACGGCCCGGTTCTGCGGTGGGGACGTAGTCCGTGCCGGTGTCGGGCGGTTCGGGCGGGGCGGTGTCGTCGGCGAGGACCGCGTCGGAGCGGTAGGTGACGCCGAGGACGAGGCCGAGTTGGGCGAAGTACCGCTCGGACCACGGAAGTTCGAGCCGCGCCGACGCTGCTTCGCCCGCTCGGAGCTGCTCGCGGCGCCGGTCCTGCACCTGCAGCATGAGCCGGGTGTTGGCGACCGCCTGACGGAGCGTCCGGTCGGCGACGGGGTGCCGTTCCGGCTCGTAGGTCTCCAACAGGCCCGGTCCGGCCCACCCGTGGAGCACACCCGCCAGTTTCCAGCACAGGTTGTGCACGTCGGCGACGCCGGCGTTCATGCCCAGGCCGCCGACGATGGGAACCGCGTGCGCGGCGTCGCCGGCCAGCAGGATCCGGCCGTGGCGGAAGCGCTCGGCGACGAACGCGTTCATCACCCAGTGCTGCACGCGCAGCACGTCGACCCGTACGTCGGCGCCGGATCCGAGGGCGCGCGCGACGAGGCTTGGCCAGTCGGCGTGCGCAGGGTCGTCGGGGGTGGGGACGAACCAGGCCCAGCCTCCTTCGGGGTAGAGAGGGGCGAACAGTCCGTGCGCGGTGAAGTAGAGGCCGGCGGGCTGCCCGGCGCACCAGCGGTCGAGGTCGGCGTCGAACACGACGGTGGTGAAGTCCCCCATCGCCCCGGGACCGGTGGTGCCGATGCCGAGCAGCTGCCGGACGGTGGAGTTCGCGCCGTCGGCGGCGAGTACGTAGCGGGCACGCACCCGGGTCTCCTCACCTCGCCGGTGGTCGACGAGTACGGCCGTGACGCCGTCGGCTTCTTCGGTCAGGCCGACGAGCTCGGTCCCGAAGGTCACCGGTGCGTCCGCCGCCGCCAGCAGGACGGGCTCCAGCCGGTCCTGCGAGGTGGCCACGCCGAGCACGGGGCTCTCGGGAACCGGTGCGTTGATCCCGACCATCGCGGCCGTGGCGAAGTCGCGGTCGCACAGGGTGTCGCGGAAGCGGATGCGGCCGTACTCCGGCGCGAACGCCGCGGCCGTGATCCCGGCGGCGAGCCCGAGTCCGCGGAAGACCTCCATCGAGCGCACGTTGACCAGCCGGGACCGGGGAAAGGGCGACAGCTCGCGGTGCTTCTCGACCGGCAGCGTGCGCACGCCCCAGCGCTCCAGCAGCGCCCGGGCGGTGAGCCCGACCGGTCCGCCGCCGACGATCAGTACCGGCACCTCGGCTTCGCCGGTGTCGCTGTACAGCACTCGACGTCTCCTCGCGCCGGCGCGGGAATCCCCGATCCCCGATCGTGGATTCCCGATCGTACGCCGACCGGCGCGGCGAGCCCGGCAAGCGGCCGACGGCCCGCCGCCGGCTACCGCCCGCTCTCCGTCAGCCCGGCCTCGTACGCGAGGATCGCGGCCTGCGTACGGTTGTCCAGGCCGAGCTTGGCGAGCATCCGCGAGACGTAGGTCTTCACGCTCGCCTGCGACAGGTACAGCTTGCGTGCGATCTGAGCGTTCGTCATCCCCAGGCCGACGAGCTCCAGCACGCGCCGTTCGCTGCCGCTGAGTTGGGCCAGCCGCTGTTCCATTCCCTCGCCGCCCGGCCGCTCGGCGGTGGAGGCGCGGCGCACCAGGCTGTCGAGGACCTCCGGGGAGACGACCCGGCCGCCGGCGAGGACGGTGCGCAGCGCGGAGGAGAGCCGCCGGGGGCACAGGTCCTTGAGCAGGAATCCGGAGGCGCCGGCCTCCAGGGCGTCGAGGACGCGGTCGTCGACGTCGAAGTTGGTGAGCATCAGCACCTTGGGCGGCTGCGTGAAGCGCATCAGCTGTTCCGTGGCGGCGACCCCGTCCACGCGCGGCATGCGGACGTCCATGAGGACGACGTCGGGGCGGTGGGTGCGGGCCTTGGCGAGGGCGTCGGCGCCGTCCTCCGCCTCTGCCACCACATCGAATTCCGGCGTGGAATCGAGCAGCAGGCACATGCTCGACCGGATCAGCGCCTGGTCGTCGACCACCAACACGGACGCGGTCACGCGCGCTCCCTCACAGTTCGGTTCTCGGCGTTGATCGTTTCGACCCTGTCATGCACGGCACGAGCATCAGAAGGGACTTAGGTCCTGGTCCGGACCTGACGAAAGTCCTTCGGCGCACAGGACGGAACGCCTCCGGTCACCCTTCAATTACTTACCGGTAATCCCGTAACTGACGTTGTTTTATGCGTGCGTCCACCAGGAGAAACGCTTTGCTTTTCGATCGATTTCGTGGGCTAGAGTGTGAAATCCGATGCCGCACCGGCCCTCGGCTCCACCGGGGCATGCGTGCACCGACAGGCTTCCGAGACGCCGAAAGCAGCTCCATGGTCCCCTGTGTCACCCCCCACCACAGCTCGCAGACCGTTCCCCTCTCGGAGGTCCGGCCGGCCCCGCCCAGGGAACGGCCGCCCACCGTCCGCGTGTTGATATCTGACGAGTCGTCATTTGTGCGCCGCGGCCTGCGGTCGGTGCTGCAGGCATGCCCTGACATCGATGTCGTGGGCGAGACGGCCGACTGCCGGGAGGCCGTCGCCGCGGCACGCGCCCTCGAACCGGACGTCGTCCTGACGGACTTCCCCGTCCCGCCCCCCGAGTGCGGGCTCTCCGCACTGCAGCAGATCGCCCGGCTCCCCCGCCCGCCCGCGGTCGTCGTCCTGACGGCGTGCGCCCGCCCCGGCTCCGTGGACGAGGCCCTGGCCGCCGGAGCCGTCGGGTTCCTGCTCAAGGACGCGCCGTCACGGGAGTTGGTCACGGCCGTCCGCAAGGTCGCCCAGGGACACGGCGTGCTCGCGCCCGAGGTCACGCGCCGCGTCATCGACACCGCGCGCAGGTGCCCGCCGGGCGTCACCCCCGACCAGCGCCGCCGGCTCGGCCGGCTGACCCGGCGCGAGCACGATGTGCTCGCGCTGCTCGGCGCCGGACTGCCCAACTCCCGCATCGGCGAGACCCTCGGGATGAGCGAGGGCACCACCAAGGGGCACGTCAGCCGCCTCATGGCCAAGCTCCATGCCGAGAACCGCGTCCAAGCCGCCCTCCTCGCACAGCGGGCCGGCATCGCGGCCGGCACCCCGGGCAGAGAGTGACGGTCCGGACCGGCCGCCGCGGCCGTGGACCACAGGTGCGGACCGACGTCCGGTGCACAGGGGCAGCCACATGAACGCAGAACGTTCCCTCCTTCGGGACAGCCTCGCCGGCGGCCGGACGCGCCGGTTCCGGCCCCCGGGCACGCGGCGTCCGGCGTCCCTGGCCGCGGCCGTGCGCTGCGCATGGCGGCGCCGGTCACTCCCGGCCGCCCTCGGCGGCCCGCGCCGGGGCCTGCTCTGCGACGTCGGCATCGCGCTCCTCGTCGCCGTCGCGTCCTGCATGCAGCTCCACACCCTGAGCGCGACCGGCCTCGTGCACGGCTACGGCCTCTCCTCGGCGATCGCCGTCGTCGCCGCGGCCACGCTCGTCCTGCGCCGCCGCATACCCGAGCTCTGCCTGCTCGCCGGGCTGGCCGCCAGCTTCGCCTCCGACGAGCGGACCCCGCTGTTCGCCGCCTCGTACGCCGTTGCGCACTACGGGGGACGGTCGCGGTTCGTGCTCGTGGCCGTCGTGACCGTGATCTACCTCGTCACCCGGCACTCCATCGGCATGGCCGACGCCACCACCGCGCAGCTGTACTACGGAGTCGTCGTCGAGATCGCCTTCCCGGCCGTGTTCGGCGGGCTCGTCCGGCACCAGCGCTCGGTGCGCAAGCTGCTCAAGGAGCGGCTGGAGCGGTCCGGGAGCGCGGTCGAGAGCGCCACCCGGTTCGCGCTGCTGGAGGAGCGCACCCGGCTCGCCTTCGACATCCACGACCACATCGGCCACCAGGCCACCTTCCTCGCCCTGCGGGCGGGCGCGCTCGAACGGGTGCCGGGCCTTCCCGGCGAGGCCCGGCAGGGAGCGGTCGCCGTGCGGGAGGCGGCGCACCGGGTGATGGCCGACCTGCGGCAGATGCTGGAGGTGCTGCGGGACGGCGACGGGCGGCGGGCGGCGCTGACCGGCCCCACCAGCTGCGCGGAGTTCCTGGGCGGGCTCGTGCGCAACATGTCCGCCGTGGGCATGGCCGCCGACTACCGGCTGCACGGCGCCGCCCGGCCGCTGCCCGCGGAGACCGAGCGGCTGCTGTACCGGATCTGCCGGGAGACCTTCACCAACGCGGCCAAGTACGCGCCCGGTGCGGCCGTTTCGGCCGAGCTCTCCTTCGAGGACGAGCAGGTCGTGCTGGAGGTGCGCAACGGGCCGCCCTCCGGGGCCGTTTCACTGCGCAGCTCGGACCGGATGGGCCTGACGGGGCTGCGGCTGCGCACCGCCGAGGCAGGCGGTGTGCTGAGCGCGGAACCGCTGCGCGACGGCGGTTTCCGGGTACGGGCGGAGCTGCCCGTCCCTGCGCCGGCACCCGAGCCGTGAACACGCCCCGCACGACTCCGACCTGTGGGAACCGAGACCGAAGGGGACTCATGTCCATCCGCGTAATGATCGTGGACGACCAGGCCATCATCCGCATGGGCCTGACCATGCTGGTGGACTCCTCGGACGACTTCGAGGTGGTCGCCGAGGCGGGCGACGGGGCCGAGGCGCTGAGCCGGGTGGCGGCCCACCGGCCGGACGTGGTCCTGATGGACCTGAACATGCCCCGTGTCGACGGGGTCGAGGCCACGCGCCGGCTGATGCAGCTGCCGGAGCCGCCGATGGTGCTGGTGCTGAGCGTGTTCGACACGGACGCGCGGGTGCTCGAGGCGCTGGAGGCCGGGGCGTGCGGCTTCCTGCTCAAGGACCTGCGGCCGGAGGAGCTGTTCGCGGCGCTGCACACGGTCGCCTCGGGGTGCCGGGTGGTGGCGCCGGAGGTGCTGACGAGCCTGGTGCGCCGGGCTGCCGACCACACGCCGATCCGGGTGAACGGGGCCGGGGAGAAGCTGTCCCTGCTCAGTCAGGGGGAGCGCCGGGTGCTGGCCCTGGTGGGTGCGGGGATGACGAACGCCGAGATAGCCCGGACCCTGCACCTGTCGGGGGCGAGCGTGAAGACGTACGTCTCCCGGACCCTGGCCAAGCTCGGGCTGGACAATCGCACCCAGGCGGCCATCATCGCCTACGAGATGGGGATCGCCCCGCGCGCGCAGTCCCCGACTGGTTGAATTCTTCCCCTTTCCTTTCATCTTTTGCCCGACACGTCCAACCGTTCGGTATGGCAACGTGGCCGTTCCTGTCCGAATGGATACCGAGTCGAAGCGGAATGCGTATGTGGGCAACGGGGCGGCACCTGACGAGGGGTTCCTGCCGGTACGGCGAACCGTCCGACATCGGCACGGTCGCACTGGCCGGGCTCCTGTCCGTCCTGGTCCTGGACGACAAGACCCTCGGCACGGGTCTCGTCGACGACTACGGGTTCTCGCTCGCCGTCGGGCTCGGCGCCTCGCTGACCTTCCTGGCCCGCCGTCGCCACCCGGCCCTGTGCGCGGTGGCCGCCGTCGCCGCCACGCTCGTCACCGACGACCGCACCCTGATGGTCTTCGCGGCCTACGCACTCGCCCAGTACGGCGGCCGCTCCCGCTACGCCCTGTGCGCAGGAATGCTGCTCACCTACCAGACGGGCCGCATCTGGACCCAGGCCCTGGCCCCGGCCACCGCCGTCACCGACTTCCGGGGCCTGACGGCGATCGCCGTCCCGGCGGTCATCGGCGAACTCATGCGCCGGCGCACCGCGGCAATCGACCACCTGCGGCGCAGGATCGCCCAGGTGGAACTGTCCGTCGAGCAGGCGGCCCGGCACACCCTGCTCGAAGAGCGCAGCCGCATCGTCGCCGGCCTGCACGACGACATGGGACACGAAGTGACCGCGCTCGTCCTGCAGGCCGGCCATCTGCTGCGCACGCCCGGACTCCCCGAGACGGCCCGCCCGACCGCACTGGCCGTGGAGGCCGGGGCGCGCCGGGTGATGGCGGACCTCAGGGAGTCCGCGAAGGTGCTGCAGGGCAGGCGGGAGGCGCTGGACCACAGCACGGCCTCCCTGATCTCCTACACCGAGCTGATGGCCGGACTGGTGCGGAACATGGAGACCATCGGCGTGGAGCTCGCGTTCGAGACGACCGGGACGCCCCGTGAACTCCCCGTCCGCATCGAGCGGATGGTGTACCGGGTGGCACTCGAAGCACTGGCCAACGCGGCCAAGCACGCCCCCGGCGCACCCGTCACGGCCCGGCTGGTCTTCACCGCGGACGCGGTGGACCTGGAGGTGGCGAACAGACGCGCCGAAAGCCCCCGCATCCACGAGGACTTCGCCCCCGCCGGACTGGACGCACTGCACGAGGCCGTGACCGGAGCCGGCGGAACCCTCACCGCGGGCTGGGCAGGCGCGGACCGCTTCGTCCTCCGGGCGCGCTTCGCCCTGCGGCCCCGGGTGATGCCCGAGGCTGCGCTGACCGCCGCACAGTGAGGGGGCGGACCGTCAGAGCCGGGCGGCCCAAGCCTGCAGCGCACGCCGGGTGTTCGGCCCGTACTCCCCCGCGACGTCCCCGCGCACCCCGTCCCACTCCTGGAACTTCCGGACGGAGGCGGCGGTGTCCGCGTCGTACGAGCCGTACCGGCGCCCGTGGTAGAGGCCGAGGCGCCACAGCGTGTACTGCATGTCGTGGACGGCCGCGCCGGAATCGCCGCGGCGCAGGGTGCCGTCGGCGCTGGAGGTCGCGGGGGCACCGGAGGACGCCGCCGCACTCCGGTGGGCGGCGGAGGCGCTCGTGGCACTGCGGCCGGACTCCGTCGTGGCCGGCGCCCTGGAAGGGCTCGGCGGTGCGGTGCTGCCACCGGTGCGGGTCGCCGCGCCGGAACGGCCCGACTCGGACGAACTCCCTTGCGGGGCAGCGGCGTCACCACTCCGCCCGAGCCCGTCGGCTGCACCGCCTGCATCGGGCAGACTCAGGGCGGTACCCGGGCCGCCGCCCACGGTGGTGAGCGCAGTGACCCCCAGCGCCCCCAACAGGGTGGCCCCGCCCGCGACATAGGGGATCCACCGGCGCCGTCCCCGGCGATGCGAGGCCGGCCCGGGCAGGGAGAGGTCGATCCGGGGCACGGTTACTCCTTCCAGTAGCGCCCCGAAGGGGCGCGGGGCGCCTATCGATGTGCGGCTCCGCCGCGTGGGCACGACCAGCCACAACCGACCCGCAGACAACGCACCACCGTCAGCGGAGCAGCCCGGCGTCCTCGTACGCCCGCTTCTGCGCCGCCAACTGCGCCTCGTCGGGCGCAAGTCGGGGATCCCACTGATACGGCGGCGTCTTGCGCAGCACCTCCGCCTTCTGACCGGTCGCCTTGGCAAGCACCGCCACCGTCTCCTCCGACGTCGCCCCCGCGCCCTGCAGATCGGCGGCACCCTTGCGCAGCGCGGTCAGGAACTTGTCGGCGGCCGGCTTCCCGGCAAAGGCAGTGCCGAAGACGACACCGGTGGCGGAAGTACCCCGCGGCGGCACGGCCAACGGCCGGGCCACATCGGCCTCCTCCATGGCCGTGGTGAACGGCGCGGGCGCCAGGGCCGCGTCGACGCCGCCGTCGGCGAGGGCGCTGCGCATGTCGGGGATCGCGACGTTGACGACCGTCACGTCCTTGAGCGTCAGCCCCGCCCCGCGCAGGGTGGCGGCCAGCTGGTACCCGCCGGCGGCGCCCGCCCCGCCCGCCACCGCGACCTTCCGGCCCTTGAGGTCCGCGGTGTCCTTGACCTCTCCGGAGTCCAGCACGCGCTGCGCGACTTCGAGGGCGGTGGGCGAGGGCCGGTCCCCGGTGGAGGCGCCCATCGAGGCGACGACCTTCACCTTCAGGCCCTGGTCCATGCCGTTGAACAGACCGGCGGAGAACCCGGCGACGACGGCGTCCACCTTCCCGGTGCCGGCCAGCGGGACCGCGTCCTGTCCGGCCTGCACCTTCCGCAGGTCGACGTCGAGCCCCTGCTCCTTGAAGTAGCCCTTGGCCCGGGCGAGATAGAGCGGGGCGAAGAGTGTGGACGGCACGTGGGCCACCGTCACGCGGGTGGGTCCGGAGGCGTCGCCCCCGGACGCCTTCCCGCCGCTGCTCTGGCAGGCGGCGAGGAGGGCGAGCGCGGGCAGCAGGGCGACGGCGGACGGCATACGGCGGCGCACGGGACGGTTCCTTTCGGGAGCCGGGTGAAGGTGGGAACGGCGGAGTCGAGCGGGCGCGGTCAGGGCCGGGGAGTACGGGCCCGCAGCAGGGCCCGCCAGGGGGCGAACAGCGGCGGCCGGGCGGCCTGCCAGGGCAGCAGCCACCGCTCGGCCAGGGCCAGAGCCGCGGACAGTGCCGCTCCCAGCCCGGCGACGGTCACCAGCCCCACGTACATGCGGTCGGGCTGGAAGAGGGTCCAGGAGTTCCAGATCAGGAAGCCCAGACCGTTCTCGGAATCCACGAACTCGACCGCGACGACGACCACGACGGCCAGTCCGACCGCGGTCCGCAGCCCGGTGAGAATCGCCGGGGCGGCCCCGGGCAGCAGGACGAACCGCAGGAGCCTGGGGCCGGAGGCCCCGTAGGACCGGGCGGTCTCCAGGACGCGCGCGTCGATCCGCCGCACGCCGGCGAGGGTGTTGATCTGCGTCACGAAGAAGACGGTGATCGCCACGGAGAGCACCTTGGGCGTCTCTCCCAGTCCGAAGACGAGCAGTAGCAGGGGCAGTGTGGCGATCTTCGGCAGGCAGTAGAGCGCGGCGAACAGCGGCCCGAGGGCGGCGCGCAGGGTCGCGGACACCCCCATCGCGAAGCCGGTGAGCGCTCCGGCGAGCGCACCCAGCGCGTAGCCGGGCAGCAGCCGTCCGAGGGTGGCCGCGAGGTGGCCGCCGAGTTCGCCGTCGGCCGTCATGGCGGCCAGCTGCGCGGCGATGTGCGACGGCGGCGGGAAGAGCAGCGCGTCGACGACGCCGGTGCGCGCGGCGGCCTCCCAGGCGGAGAGCAGCACCAGCGGCACGGCGACGCCGAGGACGGCGGCGCGGGCGGCGGCACGGCGCGCCCCGCGAACGGCCGTGCGGACGGCTTCTTCCGCGGCGGTCTGCGGGCGGGCGGTCATTCCTCGCCTCCCTCGGTGCGGGCGTCCGCGCCGTCCGAGCGCTGTGCCGGGATGCGGGGGCCGCGGAGCGCCTGCCGGACGCGGACGCGCAGGTGCGAGAAGGCCGGGGTGTCCTGGATCCCCGGGGTGCGCGGGCGGGGGAACGGCACCCTGAAGGTGTCCGTCATCGTGCCGGGGCGGCCGGACATCACCAGGACCCGGTCGCCGAGCAGGAGCGCCTCGTCGATGGAGTGCGTCACCATGACCACGGTCTTGTGCTCCTGCTGCCACAGCTCCAGCAGGTGTTCCTGCATCTGCAGCCGGGTCTGCGGGTCCAGGGCGCCCAGCGGCTCGTCCATCAGCAGCACCGGGCTGCCGGAGGCGAACGCCCGGGCCAGCGCGAGGCGTTGCCGCATGCCGCCGGAGAGCCGGCCGGGGTAGGCGTCGGCGAACTCGGACAGGCCGACGCGGCCCAGCCACCGGTCGGCGACCCGGTCGGACAGCCCCCGCCCGACGCCCGCCATGCGCAGGCCGAACGCCGCGTTCGCCCGGACGGTGAGCCAGGGCAGGACGCCGAAGTCCTGGAAGACGAAGGCCACCGGCGGGACGACCGAGAGCCCCGAGCGCAGCCGGACGCTGCCGCCCGAGGGCTCGTCGAGACCGCCGAGCACGCGCAGCAGCGTGGACTTGCCGCAGCCCGACGGGCCGACGACGCAGACGAACTCCCCGTCCTCCACGGCCAGGGAGACCCCGTCGAGCGCCTGGAGCACCTCTCCCTCGGGCGAGACGAAATAGCGGTCGATGTCCTGTGCGGTCAGCACGGGTCCGGGTTCTTCGGTCGCGGGGGTGGTCACACGGGAAAACTACGGACGCCGAAGGGGACAGGACCAGTCGCCATTGGAGAACACTTTCTGGCCGAATGGCCGAGAGACCGCAGGGCCGCAGGGCCGCAGGGCCGGACGGCCGGCCCGGCGTGCGGTCGCCCGGCCCGCGTCCTCACGCGCTCGCGGCGGAGGCCTCCCTGGCGGCCCGCACGAACTCGGTGATCAATGCCGGGTCCTTCACGCCGCGCCGCACCTCGACGCCGCTGGAGACGTCCACGCCCCAGGGCGAGAGCGTGCGCACGGCCCGGCCGACGTTGCCCGCGTCCAGCCCGCCGGCGAGCACCCACCGACCGGCGGGCGGTACGAAGCGGGGATCGCTCCAGTCCCACGGCCGCCCGGCCCCCGGTGCCGGGGCGTCGAGCAGCAACAGGTCCTCCCCCAGCGCACCGCACGACTCCGGCTTCTCCGGCGCGGGTGCGGTGGCCCGTACCAGCGTGTATCCCTCCGGGCGCAGGGCCTCGTAGTACTCGGTGCCCTCGTCCCCGTGCAGCTGCACGGCCCGGATCCCGGAGGCGGCGGACAACTCCCGTACCTCCTCCAGCGGCTGGCCGCGGAAGACCCCTACGGTGAGCACCCGGTCCCCGGCGCGTGCCGCCAACTCCGCGGCCGTCGTGGCGTCGACACGGCGCGGGCTGGCGGCGAAGACGAACCCGACGGCATCGGCACCGGCGGCCACGGCCGCGTCCACGTCCTCGGCGGTCCGCAGCCCGCAGATCTTGATGAACAGTTCACTCACATCCTCGGCACGTTGCGGCACCGCCCGCTGCAGGCCGTCCTCTGCAGCGTATGCCAGCCGGGGAACGCCCCGGGAAATGGCGAGAAGGTGAGGTGTTCAGCCCCGCGACGAAGTGATCAACTGGGTGGACATGTCACACGGAAAGGGACACTCCACCATGCGCGACATTCTCCGGAAAGCGGCCGCAGCGGCCGTCGCAGCCGCTGCGCTCACGGCAGGCACCGTGGTCACCGGCGCACAGGCCGCATCGGCCGCCCCGGCCACCCCGGACGAAGTGACCGCCACCTGCCGGACGTCCGGCCTGCGGGCCGAACTCACCAGCACCGACCCCGAGCAGGTCGGCATGTCCCACCGGGGCAAGCTGCTCCGGCTGACGAACACCTCCGACCGCACCTGCGCGCTGCGCGGCTACCCGGGGCTCGGGCTGGAGGACGCCGGGCACCGGCCGCTGGAGGCCGACACCCGGTGGGGCAGCACCTACTTCGTCCAGGATCCGGGCAAGCAGACCCTCTTCCTCCAGCCCGGCCAGTCGGCCGAGGCCGACCTGGTGTGGGCCGTCGCCGACGGCACGCGCGTACTGCACGCCTCCTACCTGGAGATAACGCCGCCGGCCTCCACCGACCACCTCACCGTCCCGTTCGAGGAGCGGGTGACCAACGGCGTCCTGAGCGTGACGGCCTTCGCCTACCGGATCAGCGTCCCTTAGCCGGCTTGGGAGCCTGCTTCGGAGCCTGCTTGGGCTGCGCCCCGGCCTTCTTCTTGGGCTGCGGGGCGTGCGACGGGGCCCTCCCCTTGGCCGGCTTGGACGGCTTGGCGGGCTGCGGCGCCGGCTTCTTCTTCGGCTTCGCCTTCGACTGCGCCCCGGGGTTCGGCGGCTTGATCCAGCCCTTCTTCACCAGTTCGTCGCAGTGCCACTTGGCGTACTCGGGTGTTTCCTTGTGCTGCTTGGCAGCGTCGAGGCAGTCCGCGTAGGGCCAGGGCGGCTGTTCACCGGGCACCAGCACTGCGGCAGGGGCAGCGGGCGCAGCCTGGGCGACGGCCGCCGACGCTCCCATTCCACCGACCGCAAGGGCGGCTGCCAGGGCAATACTCATCCGACGCACGGGAATTCTCCTCTTCATTCACGCCGCACCACGGCGTTCCGGCTGAACAAGACCCCTTGCGCCCAACGAGGACGATGGCCCGAAGAAGCTCCCCGCCATGCTCTTGGCCGCGCGAAGCCACCCGACCGGAGCAGCGTGCAGTCCCCTCGCACAGCGGGAAACGGCCGGCTTCCGGGCTCGCAGGAGCCCGGAAGCCGGCCGTGCCGTGTGGCCGGGATCAGTTGTCGACGACCTCCAGCGTCACCTGCGTCAGCCCCTTGTCCGTGTCCGCGATCCGGCTGAACGCACCTCTGGTCAGGTCGATGCAGCGGCTCGTGTCCGTCGGGCCCCGGTCGTTGATGCGGACGGTGACCGACTGCCCGTTGTCGGCGTTGGTCACGCGCACCTGCGTGCCGAAGGGCAGGTCGCGGCTGGCCGCGGCCATCGCCTCGGCGTCGAAGGGCTCGCCGCTGGCGGTGGGCCAGCCCGGCGGTATCTCGCCGGGCGCCCCGTACCACGAGGCGGTGCACGTCTGCAGCCCGCCGTCGGCGTGGGCCGGAGCGGCGATCGTCGTGGCCAGGCCCGCGGTCAGGGCCGCAGTGGCCAGGACGGTGCTGATCTTCTTGGCAAGCTTCACTGGATTCTCCTTGAGGTGTTTGTGGGTCCGGGTCAGCCGAGAACGGCCGGGAGGTCGTCGGTGTAACCGTTGTCGGCCAGGTCGGACAGGATGTTGCCCATGGCCTCGACGCTCTGGCTGCGGTCGTTCTCCTGGGAGCCGTCGTGCATGAGGATCACGCCGCCGCCCTGGAACTCCCGCTTGTAGTTCTGGAAGATCGCGTCGACGCCCGGCGTCTCCCAGTCGCGGGTGTCGACGGACCAGCCGAGCGGCTGCATGCCCTGGCTCGCGGCGTACTGCTGGACGTCCGGCGTCCAACCGCCTTCCGGCGCGCGGTAGTAGTCGATCTGTGCGCCGGGGGCGGCGGCGTGTATCGCGTCCGAGGCCTGCTGGAGGTCGGCGCGTGCCTGGTCCGGGCTCTGCTGGGTGGGGTTCACGTGGTGCATCGAGTGGTTGCAGAGGTGGTGGCCCTCGTTGACGATCCGCTTGACGAGGTCGGGGTACTGCCGGGCGTGGTCGCCGATGACGCAGAAGGTGGCAGTGACCTGACGGTCCTTCAGCAGGTCGAGGACCTGGTTCGTCCAGGTGGGGCTGGGGCCGTCGTCGATCGTGAGGGCGAACGTCTTCGAACCGGCCCCGGGGCCGGTGTGGTTCACCACCTCGGCCGTCGCGGCCGAGGCCGTGCCGGGCGTTGCGGCGAACAGGACGGCCGCCGCGAGCGCGGCACCGACGCCCTTCAGGGTTGCACCGAGCAACTTCATGGTGTGCATGTCCTTCATGTGGTGGGCGAGCAGGTGGAGCCGTGCCTACGCCGGTGGGGGCGGTGCGGCACGGAAAGGATCCTGCGGGCCCGGGATAGACAAACTGTCACCACTTGTTGAACATGCGCCCCATCGGCACGCCCACGACACACGTTGACCCGTTGTTGACTCCCCTGCCGGACGGTGATGTCCGCGGCCCGCGACCGGGGCCGCGGTCACCCCTGAAGGAGAGCGTCCACCGTGCACAGAAACCGTCGCCGCCGCGCTGCCGCGTCCGCCGTCGTCGCCACCGCCGTCCCGCTGCTGGCGGCACTCACCTCGACGTCCGCACACGCCGAGGACCACCGGCTCCCCACGTCCGGCCACCAGTACCGCATCTCGAACCACGCAGGCGGAGCCCTGCAGTGGGATTCCACGGCCAACGGCGCCGGAGTGCACGCGAGGGACTGGGACGACCACCGCAGCGAGCAGATCTGGCAGCTCAACGACAACAACGGCAACTGGTCGATCACGGTTCCCGGCACGAACAACGTCGTGGACCGCGACCTGCGCGCGAACAGCGTCGGGCTGTGGAACAACATAGGCAGGACAAACCAGCAGTGGTGGCTGCAGGCCGTCGCAGGCTCCCCGGCATGGCTGTTCCACAGCTCCGAGGGCGGCGACCGCTGCCTCGCCCGCATCGGCGACCGCAACGGCGACCAGGGCGTCGAGGCCCGCCCGTGCGACGCGAACGACGCACGGCAGCTGTGGAACATCGACGAGGCCACCGCCCCGCCCGCCGGCCGGGTGGACATCAGGGGCAAGGTCATCGACGCGGGCGGCTACGACCCGGCCCGGCTGATGGCCTGGTACGAGGCGAACAAGGGCCTGCTGCTGGACCAGTACCCGAAGATCCAGCAGGTCCTGACCGGCGGCGCCTACGAGGTCAAGCCGTACATCAACGTCGTCTTCGACGCCTCGTACTTCGGCTCCGGCTCGAACGCGCTCGCGGTGTGGGACCCCAACCCCCGTCCCGAGTGGGACAACAAGAAGACCATCGTCATCCGGCCCAGCCAGGTCATCGACCACCCCGACGACATCGGCCTGCTGGTCCACGAGCTGACGCACCAGGTGCAGGACCCCAACGTGCGCGAGGCGTGGCTGCTGGAGGGCATCGCCGACTACTACCGCAAGTACGTCTACAACGTCCGCGAGAAGCCGGGCACCCCGTACGGGGCGGACTTCAACGGCGGCTACAACCCGACCGCATACATGCTCAACTACATCGTCAACCGGCAGTCGGCGGGCGAGGGCATCATCATGCGGCTCAACAACCGCATCCACCAGAACGGTTCCACTCCCCCGGACAGCATCCTCATGGAGATCACCGGCAAGTCCGGCCGGCAGTGGTGGACGGAGATGTGGAACGAGATCCACGCCGGTACCTGGAACAACCACGCACTCCGGGACTGAAATCGGGCACTCCGGGTACGCTGCGGGAATCGCCGGTTCCGACGCGTGAACCATTCCACCGAGAAAGGTCCGGTCCCCATGGACATCGCTGTCTCCTCCGACACCGGCGAACCGGTGGCCCGCCTGGTGGTGCAGGAGCTGGAACGGCGCGGCCATCACGTGCTGCCCCACGGCGTGCTCAAGCAAGGAGACCGGACCGACTGGGCCTTCGTCTCGCAGGCGGCGGCCGAGGACGTGGCGGCCGGCCGGGCCCAGCAGGCCGTGGTGTGCTGCTGGACCGGCACCGGCGCCGCCCTCGCCGCGAACAAGGTCCACGGCATCCGTGCCGCGCTCTGCGGCGACGCCTACACCGCCGCAGGAGCCCGGCGGTGGAACGATGCGAACGTGCTGGCCCTGAGCCTCCGCCTCGTGTCCGGTCCGCAGCTCACGGAGATCCTCGACGCGTGGTTCGGCACGGGGGCCAGCGACGCGGCCGAGGACACCAGGAACATCGCCCACATCGGCCGCATCGAGGACGACGCGCAGCGGCCGCCGCAGCCACGGTGACCGCGATCGGTCAACAGTGATCACCCGCGGCCAGTAACCGACTTCAGCCGCGCGGCGTCAGGTCGGATGAATACGCTCAGAAGTCCATAACCGAGTACAAAGCCAGCTCTCCCTGCGCAGAGAGGCGGGTGCTCTGTACCGACCCGGGGATCCTGACGCCACTGCTGCCGGCCGGCGCGGTCGCCTGCTCGTGCCACCGGTCCTGGCGGTGATCGCCTGGCTCGACCGGCTGAGCGCCGTGACCTCGCGGGCCATGACCACCACAGAGGGCTGCTGCCGGCGCTGGACCGCTCTCGCGGTGGTGCTGGTGGCCTCGTTCATGGACCTGCTGGACGTCACCATCGTCAATGTCGCGGTCCCGGGTCTCCGGAAGGACCTGGGGATCGCCTATACGGCGGTGCAATGGGTCACGGCGGGATACGCCCTGGCTTTCGGCGCACTTCTCATCACCGGCGGGCGACTCGGTGATTTCTTCTGCCGCAAGCGCATGTTCCTGACCGGCATGGGCGGCTTCACGGCTGCGTCGACGCTGTGCGGATTCGCTCCCGACGCCTCGACCCTGATCTGCGCGCGGATTGCCCAGGGAGCAACGGCTGCGCTGATGCTGCCCCAGGTCCTGGCGCTGATCCAGGTGACATTCCCGGCGGACGAGCGGGGAAAGGTCTACGCGTTCTACGGCGTCAACGTCGGGGTCGCCACGGTGTCCGGCCCTCTCATCGGCGGCTGCCTCATGGACGCGAACCCGCTCGGTCTGGGGTGGCGGGCCGTGTTCCTGGTGAACGTGCCGATCGGTCTCGCCGGAATGGCGGTCGGCAAGCGCTTCCTCCCCCGGTCCCGGGATCCGCACGCCGCACGGCTCGACCTGGTGGGCGTCGCCCTGGCCACCGTCGGGCTGCTGATGCTGATCTATCCGTTGCTGGAAGGGCGCGAACTGCACTGGCCGCTCTGGGGTTTCGGATCCATGGCCGCATCCGTCCTGGTACTGGCCTGCTTCGCCGCATACGAACGCCGCGCAGCACACGAGGGACGATCCCCACTGGTCGCGCTGCGCCTGTTCACCGCACGCAGCTTCGCCTCCGGAATCAGCGTCCAGCTGCTCTTCAGCGCGGCTGTCGGCATCCTTTTCCTTTCCTGGATGCTCTACATGCAGCTGGGGCTGGGGTGGTCACCCCTGCACGCGGGCCTCACCGGCATCCCCTTCTCCGTCGGAACGGCCGTCGCCGCGGGGACGTCGGTCAGATTCCTGGTGCCACGGCTCGGCCGTCTCGTGCCCCAGGCCGGCATCCTGGTCATGATTGCCGGCATCGCCCTCTTCGGCGCCGGAATCGACCGGCACGGCACCGGAATCCGATCGGTTCACATGGCACCTCCGCTACTCGTCTGCGGCATCGGCCTGGGGCTGGTGGTCGCGCCATTGGGCGATGTCGTCCTCACAGGCGTCCCGCACAAGGACGCCGGCTCCGCGTCGGGACTGACGTCCAGCACGGTCCAGGTCGGAAACGCCATGGGCGTTGCCCTGATGTCCGTCTTCTTCTTCGGGTTGTTCGGCGGAGCAGCCACGCACAGCGTCGACCAGACGGTTCCCGAAATCCGGCAGCGGCTCGCCCACCACGGACTCTCAACAGCCCAGGTCGAACACACCGTTGCCGGATTCCGCAGCTGCGCCGTCGACCGTGCCACCGCGAACGACCCCGACCGATCTCCCGCGAGCTGCGCGCCCGATCCCCGAAATCCGCCGGACACGACGACGGCGGCCACGCTGGACGAACTCGGCAGGCGGGTCGGCGGCATGACGCTCTCCAAAGCCTTCCGGCAAACGCTGTGGTGGGTGAGCGCCATCCTGACGGTCGCCTTCCTGCTGATGTTCGCATTGCCGCGAAACGTCCGCCGAGCCGGCTCCGTACCCGCCCTCCCCGGACCGAGGGCCATCGCCCCGAGCCCACGGGTCCCCACGGACCGGCTCCGCGTGGCACTCGTCACCGAAAGCTTTCTCCCGCACGTCAATGGCGTGACCAACTCCGTTGTCCAGATCCTCGACCACCTTCACCGGCAGGGACACAGGACCCTGCTCATCGCCCCCGGCCCCGGACCCGCCGAGCACGGCAGAACACCCGTCGTGCGAGTGCCGTGCATCCATCTCCCGTCCATGAGTTCACTGCCGGTGGGCCTGCCGAGCCTTCGGCTGGTCAGGGCGCTGCGCGATTTCCGCCCGGACGTCATTCACCTGGCCTCGCCGTTCATGGTCGGGGCCCAGGGACTGCTGGTGGCCCAGCGGCTCGGCGTGCCGACGGTCTCCGTCTATCAGACCGACCTGGCCGGTTTCGCCACCTGCAGCGGCCTGGGGCCACGCGCAGCGCAGGCGGCATGGCACCGCATACACCGACTGCACGCGATGGCCGACCGGACGCTGGCGCCTTCGCGTTCGGCCGCGCACGCCTTGTCCTCGCGGGGCGTACCACGCGTCCATCTGTGGCCGCGCGGCGTGGACCTCGACCTGTTCCACCCGAATCGCAGAGACCCCGCGCTACGCGCTCGACTGGCAGTACCGGGACAGCTGATCGTCGGCTATGTCGGCCGTCTGACGCCTGAAAAACAGGTGGAACGGCTCGCCGCTCTGCATGGATTGCCCGGCATCCGGCTCGTGGTGGTGGGCGACGGACCGTGCGCCCCCGTCCTCCGGCGGCTGATGCCGGATGCCGCTTTCCTCGGATTCCGTTCGGGCCCCGAACTGGCCGCTGCCTACGCAAGCTTGGACGTGTTCATCCACACGGGAGGGCACGAGACCTTCTGCCAGGGTGTCCAGGAGGCCCTCGCCAGCGGCGTTCCGGTGCTGACCCCGGATACGGGAGGCCCCCGCGACCTCGTCAGACCCGGTGAGAACGGGCATTTGCTGCCCGCGCATTCCTGCCAGGCCTTCGCTTCCGCATTGCGCGCCGCGATCGACGATTTGCGCGATCCCCTGCTTCGGCTCAAGTACGCCGCCTCGGCACGTGACTCGGTGCTGTCACGTCCCTGGTCGTCCATTTGCGCTCAGCTGCTCGACCACTATCAGGAAGTCCTCGGGCCGGGTACGCCGGATTCTCCGGACTGACCGGCCGCACGGCAGCGCACGAGGCACCTCTGCGATCATGGTCGGATGCCTCACGATCCTCTGCACGGTGCCGTGTCCGTCTCCTTCAACAGGGAAAACGGCGTCGTTGTGGTCTACGGTCCCGCCGTCCCCCGGGTGAGGATCACCCGCGACTGGCGGGCCCGGCAGGACAAGGACGTGCCCATCGGCACGCGCGTCGCCAAGGAGCTGACGATCCATGTGGACGACGACGTCGCAATTCTCCTGCCGAACCCGGCCGGATTCACCCGGCGTTCCTGCGCCGTGGACGCCCGGTGCAAGGGTGCGACGTACCAGTTGGTACCGGAGTCGTTCGGGCGGAGCCGACTGACGAGGAACGGCCAGTGCATAGGGCGGTTCCGAACTCGGCTCAGCGGACGGGCAAAGGCCCAGTGGGAGCCGGAGGCGGACGTTCACCCGCTCGACGTGTCCATCGGGTACGCCCTCGCGGTCGCCTTCGGCACGGGCGGCAGCCCGGCATGGCTGGAGGCGACCGGCGAAGCCGTCGGCGCCGTGTCATCGCTCCCGTGACACGGGCACAGTTCCGGCGCGGTCCACTGCCGGATCGGACTGCGCAAGAATCCGCCGGAGCCAGCAGGTACGGGCGTTCCGGGCGTCCTGGCTGAGGGCGGCCCGTGGTGCGAAGGTGTCGAAGCCGTGGAAGGCCCCGGGCCACACGTGCAGTTCGGCCTGGCCGCCGGCCTGCCAGATCGCATTGGCGTAGGCCACGCCCTCGTCCCGGAAGGTCTCGGCCGACCCGACGTCGATGTAGGCCGGGGGCAGCTTCGACAGATCCGTGGCGCGGGCGGGGGCCGCGTAGGGCGGCAGGTCCGCAGCGCCGTACCGGTCACCCAGCAACGCCTGCCACGCGGTGGCGTTGGAGGTGCGGTCCCAGGTGTCGACGCCGGCCATCTGGTGGCTGGAGAAGCTGTTGTTGCGGTCGTCCAGCATCGGGCACAGGAGCAGCTGCCCGAGCGGTACGGGCCCGCCCCGGTCACGGGTGAGCAGGGCGAGCGCCGCGGCCAGTCCGCCTCCGGCGCTCTTTCCTCCGATGACGATGCGGTCCGCGTCGATGCCCAGCCGGTCCGCGTGCCCGGCCGCCCAGACCAGTCCGGCGTAGCAGTCCTCCAGCGGACCGGGATACTGCACCTGCGGTGCCAGCCGGTACTCGACGGAGACGACGGCCAACTCCAGCGCGAGCGCCCATTCGTCCAGCAGCCGCGGAAGCACGGACCACGCATTGCCCATGATCATGCCGCCGCCGTGCACGTAGTACAGCAGCGGCAGCGGCCGGGTGACCCCGGCGGGCCGTGCGCTCACGAGCGTGACGTCCGGCCCGCCCGTCGCCCCCGGCACGCACAGCTCGTCGACCTCGAAGCGGCCGTCGGCCTGCAGCTCCCGGACCGTCGGCCTGGGCCGGACCGCACCGTCCCGCGCCTGCCGGGCCGCCAGGTTCTCCGGGGTGAACGGCTCCCTCACCACCTCCCCCAACGCCGCCAGCGCCACGCCCAGTTCGGGGTCGAGCGGGGGTGCTTCCCGGCCGGAACGGCTTGTCGGCACGTCCGTGCAGGGAGGGCATGCTCGCGCGAGATCCATGCGGCGTAGTCAATCACCTGCCCGGCGAGGGCCATGGCTCGGCTACCGTGCCTCGCACACCCTCGGCACCGGGAGGTCCACATGTTCACGCGAATCACCGGACGTACAGCCGCCGTTGTCGCGGCAGTGCTCATTGCCGGCAGCTCCGGAACGGCCGTGGCCGGAGCTGCCGGCCACGAGGTACCGTCCCGGCCGGTCCTCTCCTCCGGTACGCCCGGCGCGTCCGATCCCTGCGACTCGCTCAGAGGAACGCCGGCGTATCCGTACTGCAGAGGCGGCGATCATCCGTTGGTGGCGCCGCTGCCCTAGTCCGCGCGCCCGTTGTTCCCGGGTCTCGCGCGGACGTGCATGCGCTCGCCCTGCGGGCCGAACAGGCTGAGGATCTCCACCGGCCCCTCCCCCGTGCTGCCGAACCAGTGCGGCAGCCGGGTGTCGAACTCGGCGGCCTCCCCCGTCGAGAGCACGACGTCGTGCTCGGCGAGGACCAGCCTCAGCTTCCCGCCGAGCACGTACAGCCACTCGTAGCCCTCGTGCGTGCGGGGTTCGGGGGTGCTGCGGGAGGTGCCCATCACCATCTTGAAGGCCTGCGGCCCGCCGGGCTGCCGGCTCAGCGGCACCATCGTGGCGTCCCCGCGCCGGAAGGGCTTCAGCCGGACCCGCGGGTCGCCGACCGGCGGGGCACCGACCAGTTCGTCCAGCGGGACCTGGTGGGCCTGGGCGATCGGGAGCAGCAGTTCCAGGCTCGGCCTGCGCTGCCCGGACTCCAGCCGGGACAGCGTGCTGACCGAGATGCCGGTGGTCTTCGAGAGCGCCGCGAGCGTGCATCCGCGCTGCTGCCGGATGTGCTTGAGCCTCGGCCCCACGGCGGCGAGCACGTCTTCCATCCCTCTATTGCAGAAACGGCAACAAGTTTTGTCAATCCGCACCGGCCGGGCGCAGGGTCGGGAACACCTGCCAAAGGGCAAAGGGAAGGGGAAAGAACATGGGCACGCACACGCACACCCATGCGCACACGCACACGCACACGCACCAGGACGACGACCACGACTGGGCCGCCATGGCCGATCTGCTGGAGCTCGAGGGCGAGACGCACAGCCCCTACGTGCGCCAGGCCCTGCAGGAGCTGGCGCACCTGAGCCCGCGGCGGATCCTGGATATCGGCAGCGGTCCCGGCGTCGCGGCCTGCCGCCTCGCGGAGACGTTCCCGAAGGCCGAGGTCACCGCGGTGGACGGGTCACCGGAGCTACTCGCCCGGGCCCGGGAGCGGGCCGAGCGGCTCGGTGTTCGGCTACGGACCCGGGAGGCCGCGTTCCCCGAGGGGCTCGCCGGCCTGGAGCCGGCCGACCTGGTGTGGTCGGCGCAGGTCGTGCACCACGTCGGCGACCAGCAGGACGCGCTGGACCGGCTGACCGGGCTGCTGGAGCCCGGCGGCGTCCTGGCCATCGTCGAGGGCGGGCTGCCGGCCCGCTGGCTCCCGCGCGACCTGGGCTTCGGGCGCCCCGGCCTGCAGGAGCGGCTGGACGTGGCCCGCGGGCTGAACTACAACCGGATGCGGGACGAACTGCCCGGAACGGTCGCGGTGGTCGAGGACTGGCCGAGCATGCTGCGGGCCGCCGGTCTCACCGGCGTCCACAGCAAGTCCTTCCTCGTGGACCGCCCCGCGCCCCTCGACGACGGGGCGCGGCGGTCGGTACGCCTGTGGCTGGAACGGCTGCGATCGACGCTCGGCGAGGTCCTGGACCCCGACGACACCGCGGCCCTGGACCGGCTGCTCGACCCGGCCGACCCGGCGGGCGTCGACCGCCGGGCGGACCTGTTCCTGCTGACCGCCAAGACCGTGCACTTCGGGCACCGGCCGGAGGCATGATCAGCCGGCGGCTCCGGCACCGTAAGCGGCCTGCAGCCGCTTCCTGTCCGGCTTGCCCACGGAGGTGAGCGGGATCTCCGGGACCAGGTGCACGGCCCTCGGGGCGTACATCGGGCCCTTCCTCTCGGTGACGAACTCCCGCAGCCCCTCAAGACCGGGGCGGCGGCCGGCCGCGGGGACGACGGCGACGTGGACCTGTTCGGCCGCGTCGTCGTCGCGGACGCCGAAGACCGCGCACTGGGAGACGTCGGGGTGGGCGAGGAGCACGTCCTCCAGGTCGGCCGGGTAGACGTGCCCGCCGACCACGATGATCATGTCCTTGATCCGGTCGACGATGAACAGGTAGCCGTTCTCGTCGAGACAGCCCACGTCCCCGGTGCGCAGCCAGCCGTCCCGGATCACTTCGGCGGTGAGTTCGGGCTGCTTCCAGTAGCCGCGCATCATGCCGGTGGACCGCACATGGATCTCGCCCTCCTCGCCCGGCTGCAGGGTGCGCCCCGCCCCGTCGCGGATGGCGAGCTCGACGCCCGGCAGCGGGCGGCCCGCGGTGATCCGGCCATCGCGCCCGGTCACCGTGTGGTCGTCCGGTGTCGCCACGGTGATGGTGAGGGCCTCCGACTGCCCGTAGGCGCCGTAGAGCACCGGCCCGAACACCTCGGCGGCCCGCCGCAGCCGGGCGGGCGAGGCGGCGCAGCCGCCGTAGGCGATCCGGCGGAGGCTGGAGTGGTCGGTGGCGGCCAGGCCCGGGTGGTCGAGCAACCGGTAGAGCAGGGGCGGCAGTACGAAGACGTCCGTGATGCGCTCCCGCTCGATCGCGGCGAGAACCTCGCCGGGGTCGAAGGAGTGCTGCAGGACGACGGATCCGCCCTGGCTGATGGTTATGTCGGTGAAGACGCCCGCAAGGTGGGCGAGCGGCGTACAGGCGAGGTAGCGGGGCGGCTCCTCGACGCTGCCGGCATCACCGACGGAGCGGCCCAGGGAGGCGGCGTAGGGGCCGTGTGCCATGGGAATTCCCTTGGGAATGCCGGTGGTTCCGCCGGTGTGGCGGATGCACCAGTCGTCCTCCGGGCCGACCGTGCTCGCGAACGGCCGCGGCTCGTGCTGCGCGGAACTCGCCTCCAGGTCCTCGCCGAAGGGGCCGGGCCCCAGGGTGAGCACCGCGAGGTCCGGGATCAGCGGCAGCAGTTCCTTGGCGTCCTCGTACCGGGTGAAGTCGACGAGCAGCAGGCCGGCCTCGACACTCTCCACGATGCGGGCCAGGGTCGCGGGAGCCATGCCCTCGTACAGGACGGTCACGCAGGCACCGGTGAGGTTCGCTGCGTAGCGGGCGGTGACGGCCTCGGGGGTGTTGCCGGTGAGCAGGCACACGACGGTGCCGCGACCGACGCCCCGGCCGGCCAGGTCCCACGCCATCCGCAGCACACCCTCGCGGAACTCCCCGGCGGCGACGCGGCGTCCGTCGGCGGCGGTCAGCACGGTGCGCCCGGGGTCGTCCGCGGCGGCGAGGGCGGCAAGGATCGCGTCGACGTAGCCGACGAACTCCCCTGACGACGAGGGCGAGGCGGCGTACACGTCGGCCCCGTCGGACGCGGCGGGGTCGGTGAAACGGTTGGCCATGGACCGTAACCTCCTAGGCGGGCGAAGCACTCACCCCGACCGTAAAGGCGAATGCTCATGCCTTCCACAACCAGTTCTGCCATTTGTTCATGCCGAGGCCCGCGCCGGGCCCGGCACCCTCGCAGGTGATGGCGGGGCCCAGGCCCGCTCCGGCGAACAGCGGCTCCACGGCACCTACTGGACGATGGGCGGCGAGAGGCGGGCGAAGCCTTCCTGCCGGTAGTAGGGGTAGTACGGGTACGCGGCCGGCCTGGTGCTCGCCGCGTCGAGCCTGGCCACCTGGTCGGGGGTGAGCGTCCAGCCGACCGCGGCCAGGTTCTGCCGCAGCTGTTCCTCGTTGCGGGCGCCGATGATGACCGAGGAGACGGTCGGCCGCCGCAGCAGCCAGTTGATGGCGATCTGGGGTACGGACCGGCCGGTCTCCTGCGCGATCTCATCGAGACCGTCAACCACTCGGTAGAGGTCCTCGTCCACGACCGGCGGGCCGTAGTCGGCCGTGCGGTGGAGGCGGCTGTGCTCCGGAAGCGGCTGCCCGCGGCGCACCTTGCCGGTGAGCCGCCCCCACCCGAGCGGGCTCCAGACGACGGCGCCGACGCCCTGGTCGGCGGCGAGCGGCATCAGCTCCCATTCGTAGTCGCGACCGACCAGCGAGTAGTAGACCTGGTGGGCGGCGTAGCGGGGGCGGCCGTGCCGTTCCGCTGCCGCGAGGGACTTCATCAGCTGCCAGCCGGAGAAGTTGGAGACGCCGGTGTGGCGCACCTTGCCTGCTTGTACGAGCTGGTCGAGCGCGTCCAGGACCTCCTCGACCGGCGTGGCCGCGTCGAAGGCGTGCAGTTGGAAGAGGTCGATGTATTCGGTGCCGAGCCGGCGCAGCGCGCCCTCGCAGGCGCGGATCAGGCGCGTGCGGGAGGTGCCGGCGTCGTGGGGCCCGTCGCCCATGGGCAGGCCAGTCTTGGTGGACAGGAGCACCCGGTCCCGGCGGCCCTTGACGGCCCGGCCCAGCACTTCTTCCGAGGCGCCGCCGGAGTAGACGTCGGCGGTGTCGAACATGGTGACCCCGGCGTCGAGGCAGATGTCCACCAAGCGGCGCGCCTCCCGGGCGTCGGTGGTGCCCCAGGCCTCGAACAGCTCTCCCCGGCCGCCGAAGGTGCCTGCGCCGAAGCTCAGCTCCGGGACCATGAGGCCGGACGTTCCCAGCTGTCTGTATTCCATGACGAATCCCCTCCCACAAACGGTCCTATAATCCCGTTAGGATGCAACGACCGTATCAGCTGCGAACCATTAAAGGAACAGGAGTCTCGTTATGGAGTCCGAGGAGCCAGTGCAGGATCCGGAGCCGGGGACCGTGCGCCCCGGCGGACGCACCGCCCGGGTGCGGGCGGCGGTCCTGCAGGCGGCCGGGGACGTACTGGCCGAGCAGGGCTTCGCCCACCTCGACCTCGGCGACGTCGCACGCCGCGCACAGGTGGGCAGGACGACCGTCTACCGCCGCTGGGGAACGGTGACCGCCCTCGTGGCCGACCTGCTGCAGGACATGGCTGAGCAGTCGCTGCCCCGCACCGAGACCGGCTCCCTGCTGGGCGACCTCCGGGCCAACGCCGGACTCGTCCAGCGCGCGCTCACCGACGCACGGCAAGGGCCGCTGTTCAAGGCGGTGATCGCGGCCGCCACGTGGGACGCCCGGACCGCCGAGGCCCTGCACCGCTTCTACGACACCCGCATCGCCGAGTGGGCACCGTGCGTGCAGCAGGCCGCCGACCGGGGCGAGGTACCCGAGGACACCGACCCGCACGAGGTGGTCCGCGCAGTCTCCGCCCCGCTCTACTACCGCCTGCTCACCGGCGACGCCCCGCCCGACCGTGCCGCCGCCGACCGTGCAGCGGAGGCCGCCGAGGCCGCCGCCCGCGCCGGGGTCTACGTGCGGTACCGCGAGCAGACGTGACCCAGGTCACCTGGAACCGCATGTGCGCTGCGGAAAGCCAATACACGGCATCGCCATCGCCCGTGAGGACAAGCAGCTCGGCGAGCGCACGGAGTGGGTCTTCGACCGGCAGAGCCTGGCCTACCTCGGCGACCGCAGCTGTCTGACCAGGACGGGCGACCGGGGCAAGGCGGGCACGCTCCTCCACGCCACCGCCGTCCTGGAGCGCGCCGTCGTCGACGCGCCCCGGCAGACGCCCTGACCGAAGCGTCCCGACCGGAAACGGCGGAGGCCGGACCCCCTTTTCCGGGTCCGGCCTCCGCGCGCTCGATGCGCTCAGTGTCTGATCAGTTGCGTCGCCTGGTCGTCCTCGTCGGGCGCCGGCTCCGGATCGGGCCTCCGTGCCGCGTCGCTGATCTTGATCAGCAGCGCGATGAGCACCCAGGTGGCCACTTGGGACGAACCGCCGGAGGCGAGGAACGGCAGCGCCTTGCCGGTCAGCGGGATCAGGCCCATGACGCCTCCGCAGACCACGAAGACCTGCAGCGCCAGGGCGCTGGCCAGGCCCGTCGCCAGCAGCTTGCCGAACGGGTCGCGGGCGTCGAGCGCGGCCCGCAGACCGCGCTGGACGAGCAGCGCGAACAGCACGATGACGGCCATGGTGCCGGCAAGCCCGAGCTCCTCGCCGACCGTGGTCAGGATGAAGTCGCTGCGGCCGGCGAACTTGATGAGGTCGGAGTGGCCCTTGCCGAGGCCGGTGCCCATGACGCCGCCGCTGCCGAAGCTGAACAGCGCCTGCGCGGCCTGGTCTGAGACGATCTCGGGCGGGCGGGGCACCTTGTAGTAGTCCATCGGGTGCAGCCAGGCGGCGACGCGGCCGTGCACGTGGGGCTCGAAGGAGGCGACCACGACGGCGCCGACGGAGAACATCAGCAGGCCCGTCGCCACCCAGCTGGTGCGCTCGGTGGCCACGTAGAGCATGATCACGAACAGGCCGAAGAAGATCAGCGAGGTGCCGAGGTCGCGCTCGAAGATGAGCACCACCAGGCTCAGCACCCACACCGCGGCGATCGGGCCGAACTGCCGGCCGCGCGGCAGGTAGAAGCCCATGATCCGCCGGCTGGCCAGCGCGAGGGCGTCCTTGTACATCGTCAGGTATCCCGCGAAGAACACGGCGATGCCGGTCTTGACGAACTCGCCCGGCTGGAACGACAGCGGCCCCAGCACGATCCACCGCTTCGCGCCGTAGGTGTCCGCGCCGAAGAACGCCGGGGCGATCAGCAGCACGAGGGCGGTGAACACCATGACGTACTGGTAGCGCTGGAGCAGGCGGTGGTCCTTGAGGAGCACCACGATGGCCAGGCACACGGCGATGCCGATGCCGCTCCACATCAGCTGGTTGGTCTCGCCCGGGGCGGAGTGCCAGCGAATCTTGTACGAAATGTCCAGCCGGTGGATCAGCACCAGCCCGAGGCCGCTCAGTCCGACGGCGAGCGGCAGGATCAACGGATCGGCGTGCGGGGCGAATCTGCGCATCACCCCGTGCGCGGCGGCGGCCACCGCCGAAAACCCGAGGGCGTAGCCGAGCAGCGAACCCGGCACCTTCCCGTCGACGGCCATCCCCACGGAGGCGTAGCCGAACAGCGTGAGCAGTACCGCGAAGGCGAGCATCAACAGCTCGGCATTGCGGCCCCTCCCCACGTTTGTCCGTGCCATCCGGGCCGCAGCCCTTCCTCCCAAGCCCATGTATCCCTCGGTTCCCTTACGAGCCGTTTTCCGGCGAAGCTCTGCGCTGGTGTGCGGCAACACGGCCGAACACCCAACTGAAGGAGGTTCAGGACTCGTAAAAGGTTGCGCCCTTGCCTCCTTCCTCATCGCCATTCTTCTCACACTCCGTCTGCGTGTTTCCTGCGCCCCCTCACTGCGGCGCGACGGGCCTCCTCCTGCTCCCACAGTTCCTTGAGCCGGAGCGTCTGTTCGTCGAGTTCGATCGGCTCGTCCTCGTCCTTCCACTCCCCGCGGTCCTTGAGCTGCTGCACCGAGACATCGACGGGCGGTTCGGGGTCGAAGTCGGAGGGCCGGGGGCCCTCCGGGCCGTCGGGGCCGATGCGGACGAGGCGTTCGACCCGCGTCACCCGGAAGCGGGTCCCCGCGACGTTCACCACGTTGCCGCGGGTTTCGTCGAGCCGGTCGGCGGCCTGCGCGTGGACCGCGCGTTCGGCCTCGTCCAGCTCCATGCTGAACGGTGCCATCACCCGCAGCCAGGTCGCCAATACGTCCCGGGCGCCCTGCGGCGTCGAGGAGATGGCGCCCGGCCGGTGCGCCCGCCACCGGCCGTCCACCCGCTCGGAGATCATGAACGCGGCCGGCAGCAGCACTCCGCCGGGATACTGCCCGGCGGCCCGCCGCGCGTCCTCGGCCACCTCGGGCGGTACGCCGCGCGCTGCGACGCACTGGACGAGGTCCAGCTTGAGGATGCCGTCCGAGAGGCCCGTGCCGGCGGCCGGGTCGACGACGAACCCCTGGGTGCGCGACGGCAGTCGGTACGCCTCGCCGGTCTCCCCGGGGTCGGGGTCGGAGGGGCGGGGCGGCTCGGGGCCGCTGCCGCCCATGCGGATGAAGTGCGAGGCGCGGACGATCCTGAACCGGTTCCCCAGCACGCGCAGCTCGTCGACGACTTCGCGGTCCATGCGCAATGCCGCGTCCATCCAGGTCTTCGCGGCTTTCTCGTCGCCCGCATCCTCGGCCTCCTTGGAGCGCATGCGGAACTGCGATCCGAGCGTGTCCCGGGCCTGTTGCGGGGTGTCGCATCCGTAGGCGGACAATTCCCAGCCGCCCGCCTCGCGTTCGCGCGCGTAGAAGAACTCGGCGACGCCCACGCCCATGAGGTCCGGGTACAACTTCCGGGCCTGCCAGGCCTCCTGCTCGACAAATGCCGCAATCGGCCCTTCTTGTGGGGATACCCGGAACATCAGATAGGCGGGAACCTTGTCCTCGTAGCCACTCATGCGCCGAATCTGCCGCACCCGGACCCGGCGCGTCCGGAAAACCGGCGAATCACCCCGCACGACGGCGCCGTTCCGCCGGTCGCTAGGGTGCTCTGCCGTGACCGCACCCTCCCACCTGCAGACCACGCGGGCGTTCTACGACGCCATAGCCGCCGATTACGCCGAGCGCTACAAGACCCAGCTCGCCGACACGCCGTTGGACCGCGCCATGCTGGCCGCGTTCGCGGAACGGGCGCAGAGCCGCGCCGCCGGGCCGGTCGCGGACCTCGGGTGCGGCCCGGGCCGCGTCACGGCACACCTGCACGCGCTCGGGCTGGACGTCTTCGGTGTCGACCTGTCCCCCGCGATGGTCGCCCTGGCCCGCCGGGAGCACCCGGCCCTGCGGTTCGACGAGGGCTCCATGACCGCCCTGGAGCTGGCGGACGGCTCGCTCGGCGGCATCGTCGCCTGGTACTCCCTGATCCACATGCCGCAGGAGCAGCTGCCGGCCGTGTTCGCCGAGTTCCACCGGCTGCTGACCCCCGGCGGCCATCTGCTGGTCGCCTTCCAGGCGGGCGACGAGCCCCTGCACATCGCGGAGCCGTTCGGCTACGCGGTGTCGCTGGACTTCAACCGACTGTCGCCGGACCGCATCACCGGCCTGCTGCGCGAGGCGGGGTTCGCGCTGCACGCGACGACGGTGCGCGAGCCGGAGGAGGGCGAGCGGGTCCGGCAGGCGTACTTGATGGCCGGCAAGCCGTAGCGCTCCGCGGGGGGTGCGGTTCGTCGGCTGCGGGCCGTCGGTGGCTGGTCGCGCCCACGCGGCGGAGCCGCAAATCGAAACGGCCCCGGGCCCCCTACGGGGCACGCAAGGGCGGCGGCCCCCTGACCGGGTGCCGCCGCCCTTGCGTGTTTTGTCTGGCGGCTCTTAGTAGGCGGAGTTGACGCTGTCCATGGAGCCGTACTTGTCGGCGGCGTAGTTGCAGGAGGCGACGATGTTGGCGACCGGGTCGTAGATGTCCCAGGAGGTGCCCTCGACGTGGTACGCCTTGAACGTCGGGTCGATGATCTGCAGCAGGCCCTTCGAGGGGATGCCGTTCTGGGCGTTGACGTCCCAGTCGTTGACCGCCTGGGGGTTGCCGGTCGACTCACGCATGATGTTGCGCTTGATGCCCTCGTACGAGCCCGGGATGCCCTTGGCCTTCATGACATCCAGCGCCTGCGTGATCCAGCCGTCCAGGTTGTCACCGTAGGCCTTGGGGGCCGGAGCAGCGGCCTCGGCCTTCTCGGCCTTGATCGGGGCACGCTCGGTGGAGCGGCTCGCGGCCTCCTTGGCGGCACGCTCCTTGTCGGCCTTCGCCTTGGCGGCGGCGTCCGCGTCCGCCTTCTGCTTGGCCTCGACGGCGGTCTTGGCGGTGGCCTGGGCCTGGGTGGCGGCGGCGTCGGCCTGCTGGGTCAGCTCGTCCTGCTGCGTCTCACCGAAGGACTGCGCGTTCTGCGCCACCGGCTTCACGGGGGCGGCGGTGGCCGTGCCGCCGCCGAGGGCGGCGAAGGCGACGGCGGCGACGCCGGTCGCGGCGATGCCTGCGGCGGAGAACTTGTGGGTCTTGGTCAGAGCGGTATAGCCGGAGATGGTGGTGGTGCGCATGAGCGAGCTGATCCTTCCAATCGCTGAGTCGCAGTGGCCGTCATTGGCGCGGATGAAGCGCCGCGTCTCTTTCGACGGCGCCGTGCGACTCGGCAATTGTTAGCGGCGGGAAAATCCGCTGGCAAAGGTGTGACCTACGACCGGGCGTCGTTGCTCGCACCCACCGAATAGCCCGGAAATGTCTGCTTCAGGCCCTTGGTCCTCTACGATGCGGCATCGCACGTGACCTGGCTCTCATGGGCGGGCTCACACGGTGCCCCCTTCCCGCTCACTCCGAGCAGCCGCCCGGTGACCCGTCACGGGAGGTCCCACAGCTCGGTGCTGTGCGCCCCCACCAGGGCCCCGACGCGCCGGAGCGCCTCCTCCGCGGGCAGCGGGTCCGGACGGCGGCCGTCGCGCAGGCGCAGGGCGACCCGGTCGTCGGCGGCCTCCCTGGGGCCGATCACCGCCTGGTACGGGACGAGCCGGGCCGCGCGGATACGTGCGCCCAGGGTGCCGCGCTCCGGGCCCGCGACCTCCGCGCGCAGCCCCCGGTCGAGGCAGCGCTGCACGAACGCCCCGGCCCGGGGCGCCTCCGCCCCGGTGAGCGGCAGGACCGCCAGCTGGGTGGGGGCCAGCCAGGCGGGGAAGGCCCCGCCGTACAGCTCGATGAGGTGGGCGACGGCCCGCTCCATGCTGCCGATGACGGCGCGGTGGACCAGCACCGGCCGGTGCTTCTCCCCGTCGGGGCCGATGTACTGCAGCCCGAACCGCTCCGGCTGGTGGAAGTCGACCTGGACGGTCGACAGGGTCGCCTCGCGCCCGGCGCTGTCGGCGACCTGGACATCGATCTTGGGGCCGTAGAACGCCGCCTCGCCCTCGACCGCCTCGTACGGCACGCCGGAGGCGTCGAGAACCTCGGTCAGCAGCGCGGCCGACCGCTCCCACAGGCCCGGGTCGGCCACGTACTTGCCGCCGGCCCCGGGCAGGGAGAGCCGGTAACGGGCCGCGGTGATGCCCAGGGCGGCGTACGCGCGGCCGATCAGCTCCAGCGCTCCCCGCGCCTCGTCGGCCACTTGGTCCGGGGTGCAGAAGATGTGCCCGTCGTTCAGCTGGATGGCGCGCACGCGGGTCAGACCGCCCAGCACGCCCGAGAGCTCGGAGCGGTACATGCCGCCCAGTTCGGCCATACGCAAGGGAAGTTCGCGGTAACTGCGGGACCGGGAACGGTAGATCAGGGCGTGGTGGGGACACAGGCTCGGCCGCAGGACGACCTGCTCTCCCCCGAGATCCATCGGGGGGAACATGTCCTCCTGGTAGTTCGACCAGTGGCCGGAGATCTCGTACAGCTCCCGTTTGCCGAGCACCGGCGAGTGGACATGCCGGTAGCCGGCCCGCCGCTCCGCTGCGCGGACGTACTCCTCCAGGGCGTGGCGCACCGCCGCGCCGTCGGGCAGCCAGTACGGCAGGCCTGCGCCGATCAGCGGGTCGGTGTCGAACAGGTCCAGCTCACGGCCCAGTTTGCGGTGGTCGTGCTTCGGACGTTCGTGGATCAGGTGGTCGTGCATCGCGGTCTCCTCGCGGATATCGGTGCGAGTGACCACACGGCGAAGCCCCGGGGCACTCGCCCCGGGGCTTCGGACACAGAACAGATGTCAGCGCGCCGGGACACTCTCCGGCGTCGTCGTCATGGCAGAACCAGCGCGCTTCATGACCGTTACGGTAACAGACCGCTCAACCGCCCTGTGCGGGACGGGTGATGGGCCGCCGCGGCTCGGCCGTCATCGGCAGGGCGTCGGGGCGCAGGACATGGCTGCGGACGCAGCGGATGCGGTGCTCCGGCGCCGGTCGCAGCCGCCAGTTACCGGCGATGGTGCACAGGGCGAGCGTGACGTGGGCCGCCCCCAGGGAGCTTCCGATGCACTGGTGGTCGCCCGCCCCGAAGGGCAGGAAGGCGCCGCGGGGGAGCGCCCCGGCGCGCCCGGGCAGCCATCGGTCCGGGTCGAAGCGCAGCGGGTCGGGGTAGAGGTCCGGGTGCCGGTGCAGGGCGTGGGGGCAGAAGACGACGTCCGCCCCGTGCGGCACCCGGTAGCCGGCGAGCTCGATCTCGCGCAGGGCGCGGCGCCCCACCAGGGGCGGCCCGGCGAGCCGCAGCACCTCGGTGACGACCCGGCCCGCGTACGGCAGGCGGGCCAGGTCCTCGTGGCGTGCGGGGCGCCCGCCGAGGCGGCCGTCGATCTCCTCGTGGAGGCGGTGCTCGACGTAGGGGTGGCGGCCCAGTTCGTGCCAGGCCCAGGCGAGGGTCATGCCGGTCGCGACGGCACCGGCGACCAGCATCTCCAGGGCCTGGTCGAGGACTTGGCGCCGCGACAGCCGTTCGCGGGTGGCCCGGTCGCGCACCTGTGCCAGGACGCCGAGCAGGCCGGCCGGTGCGCTGCCCGGGGGCGGGAGCGTGTCGATCGCGTGGGCCAGCATCCGCCGCAGCAGGGCGGCGGCGCAGCGGTACCGGCGCCGGGCCGGGGCCGGGGTCCGTGCGAGGAACCCGGTCTCCTCGACCGTTCCCCGGTCGACGTCCAGGATGCGGCGGGCGGGATCCGAGACGGGCATGCGGGACGGCCGCGCCCCCGTCAGGACGGCCCACATGGCCTCGGCCGCGCAGGCGACGGACTCGTGGACCATGTCGACCGGGCGGCCCGGGCTCCAGTGCGCGGCGAGGCGGGCGGCCACCGGTCCGATGACGTCGGCGTGGCACGCCGTCAGCTCGTGCCGGAAGGCCGGTTGCAGCATCCGCCGCCGTGCCCGGTGGGCGGGTCCCGTGGTGCCCAGCAGGGCCTCGCCGAGCAGCCGGCCCGGTCCGCCCTCGCGCACCCGGCCCAGCCCGTCCCCTTCGAGGGCGAGCGCCTGGCGGACCGGTTCCGGCTCGGTGAGCAGGTAGACGTCCCTCGGCCCCAGCCGCAGCCGCTGGACCGGCCCCGCCCCGGCGCACGAGGCGAGCAGTCCGGGCAAGTCCTTCAGGAGCGGCCGCACATGCCCGAGCACGGCACGCGCTCCGGGAGCGACGGGCGGTTTCACGCGGCGAAGCTACCCGTAGCGGAAGGCGGTCAAGCGCTGCGCGGGGCCCGGGGTGGCGTGAGCGCGATGCGCAGGAAGCGCGGCCGGTAGAGGTCCGCGCGGCGGACGACGTCCTGCGGGACGAGGCTGTTGACGTTGTACGAGACGACGAGCTCCCCGCGGCGTTCCAGCTCGGGGTGCTCGTGCGGGTTGTAGGCGATGACGTTCGCGTTGCGGTAGGTGCCGTACGGTCCCGCTTCCGGTGCCCTGTACACCGTCCGCGCGCTGTCGAACGGGCCGAACGGCGTGCGGGACCAGGCCACTTGGAGCTCGGCACTGAACGGCTGGTCCGCCCGCTGTGTGAGCAGGGCGTACCAGGAGCCGTGCCGGACGACGCTGAGCTCGTCGGCGGTGCGCAGGGCGGCTCCGCCGGGTCCGGTCAGGCGGGCCGCGTCCGCTTCGCGGGCGGACCAGGCGCCGTGGGCCGTGCGGTACTGCCAGGGCCGGCGCAGGTCGGTGCCGGTGACGCGGGCGAGGTGCAGGAAGTTGCCGCCGGAGGGCGCCCGTTCGGTGCCGTAGACGTAGGTGTGCCCGTCCTGCCGGGACAGCCAGGCGCCCCAGGCGATGCGGGCGGACGACGGCAGAGGGGTGACCGATACCGTCCGGTCGAGCCGGCCGGTGCGGAACCGGGCCAGCGCGTTGCCGCGCCAGGCGATGTCCAGGGGGCCGGGGCCGGTGCGCTCGTAGCGTGCGTAGACGACCTCGACCGCACCGGGGCCGTCCGTGGTGCCGGCCCGGGCCCAGTACCAGCCGGAGGCGGGCGCGACGAGGGACGTGGGGCCGCCGTCCCGGTCGTGCCCGACGGCGGTGTGCGGGCCGGAGCGGTTCCAGAGCACGAAGCTGTTGTGGACGAAGGGCGTCGGGTTCCGCGAGCCGTCGGGGTGCACGGTGCCGAGGAACGTGTCGGAGAAGACCCAGAGTTCACCGGCGGCCGTCGGTACGGAGTACGTGCTGTCGCCGCCCGTCCAGTGGGCCGGATCGGTGCCGTGGAGGGCGTATCCGCGGAACGCCTCGTTCAACGATGCGTCGGGGCGGACCTGCGACAGCGTGGGCGCCTCCGCAACCGGCGTGGGCGTGGCGGACGGCAAGAACGCGCAGAGCGTGATGAGCAGGACGGCGACGGCCGGCTTCCCCCAGGACTTTCGCACGGAATTCCCAACGAGCGGGATGTACCCGTCGTTTCCCTCCCGGACGACCGAACTGTCCGGAAACCGGTTCAACCGGAGCTCTGGGGGCTCCCGTTGGGGCTGGCGGGGCGTCAGCTGGAGACGGCAGAGTGCTGCGTGCCCGCGGCGCCGCAAGGCGACCCTCCCCGGCGCGGTGAACCGGACCGCACCGGGGTAGGCGGCAGAGGCGCCGGATTCCCTGGGAGAGGACGTCGACGATGGCCCTGAAGCATCCCCGCCACCACCGCCGTGCCGCCCGCGACGTGGAGATCAATCCGGTCTTCACCCGGGAGCCGGTCCATGTGCCCCGGCACGCCCTGCCGCGCGGGGAGATGGGGCCGGACACCGCGTACCAGATCGTGCGCGACGAACTGATGCTGGACGGCAACGCCCGGCTGAACCTGGCGACGTTCGTCTCCACCTGGGCCGAGCCGCAGGCGCTGCGGCTGATGGCCGAGTGCGCCGAGAAGAACATGATCGACAAGGACGAGTACCCGCAGACGGCGGAGCTGGAGACCCGCTGCGTGCACATGCTGGCCCGGCTGTGGAACGCCCCGGACCCGCACCGCGCGGTCGGCTGCTCGACGACCGGTTCGAGCGAGGCGGCGATGCTCGCGGGCCTGGCGCTCAAGCGCCGCTGGCAGCACCGGCGCCGCGCCGAGGGCGCCCCGGCGGACCGGCCGAACCTGGTGATGGGCATCAACGTCCAGGTCTGCTGGGAGAAGTTCGCCGACTACTTCGAGGTCGAGCCCCGGTACGTGCCGATGGAGGGCGACCGCTACCGCCTCGATGCGCAGAGCGCCGTCGCGCTCTGCGACGAGAACACCATCGGCGTGGTCACGGTGCTCGGTTCCACCTTCGACGGCAGCTACGAGCCGGTCGCCGACATCGCCGCCGCGCTGGACGAGTTGCAGGCGCGCACGGGCACCGACGTGCCGGTGCACGTCGACGGCGCCTCGGGGGCGATGATCGCCCCGTTCCTCGACCCCGGGCTGTGCTGGGACTTCCGGCTGCCGCGCGTGGCCTCGGTCAACACCTCCGGGCACAAGTACGGGCTGGTGATGCCCGGGGTCGGCTGGGCGCTGTGGCGGGACAAGGAGGCGCTGCCGGACGACCTGGTCTTCCACGTCAACTACCTGGGCGGGGACATGCCGACCTTCGCCCTGAACTTCTCCCGCCCCGGTGCCCAGGTGGTCGCCCAGTACTACAACTTCCTGCGGCTCGGCCACGAGGGCTACCGGCGGGTCCAGCAGACGTGCCGGGACGTCGCGATGCGCCTGGCGACGGAGATCTCCAAGCTCGACGTCTTCGAACTGCTCACCGACGGCAGCGAGACGCCGGTGTTCGCCTTCCGGGTGCGCGACGGCATCGAGGCGTTCACCGTCTACGACGTCTCCGCCGCGCTGCGGGAGCGGGGCTGGCTGGTACCCGCCTACACTTTTCCGCAGAACCGCACCGATCTGGCCGTCTTGCGCATCGTCGTCCGCAACGGCTTCAGTCACGATCTGGCCGATCTGCTGCTGGAGGACCTGCGCCGGGTCCTGCCCCGGCTCGCCGGCCAGAACAGGCCCTACCGTGGAGTGGACGACGCGGGCGCCTTCGCGCACGGTGCCGAGACCGCGTGCCCCCGGCGTCCGGGACCCCGCGAGTGAGGAGCCCCCGATGTGCCGTCTGTTCGGCCTGAGCAGCGCTCCCCGGCGTGTGCGCGCCACGTTCTGGCTGCTGGACGCGCCGGACAGCCTGAGCGTCCAGAGCCGGCACGAGCCCGACGGCACGGGGCTCGGCCACTTCGCCGCCGACGGGAGGCCGGTGGTGCGCAAGGCGCCGCTGGCCGCCTGGCAGGACCGGGAGTTCGCCGAGGAGGCGCGGCAGGTGGAGTCCACGGCGTTCGTCGCGCACATCCGCTTCGCCTCCACCGGCGGTCTGCAGGAGCGCAACACGCATCCGTTCGTGCAGGACGGGCGGCTGTTCGCGCACAACGGGGTGATCGAGGGGCTGGACGCGCTGGAGGCCGAGCTGGGCGAGGACCGGGCCCGGGTGCTGGGCGACACGGATTCCGAGCGGTTCTTCGCGCTGGTGAGCCGGGAGATCCGGGCCCGCGGCGGGGACGTGGCGGCCGGGATCGAGCACGCCGCGCGGTGGGTCGCCGAGCATCTGCCCGTCTACGCCGTCAACTTGGTCCTCGCCACGGCGGACGGGCTGTGGGCGCTGCGGTATCCGGACACCCACGAGCTGTACGTGCTGCAGCGCCCCGCGGGCGGCCGGCACGGCTGCCGGCACCTGGACCACAGCGGCACCGCGGGCCGGCTGCGGGTGCATTCGCAGGACCTGGCCCGCTCCCCCGCGGTCGTGGTGGCCAGCGAGCGCATGGACGACAACCCGCAGTGGCGGCTGATGGAGCCCGGCGAGCTGCTGTACGCCGGCCCCGGCCAGGAGGTCGTCCGCCGCGTGGTGCTGCCCGAGGAGCCCCGCCACCGGCTGACCCTCGCGGATCTGCGGCCGGAGGCGGCCGCCTCGCAGCATGCGGCCTGACATCCGCAGGCCGGCCACCCGCAAGTGTGAGGCAAATTAAAGCCAATGCCCTGCCATCGGTAACCTCGGTACCCGACCCTGGAGGGATGTCGCAGAACATATCAACGGCAGCCCTCCCGGCTCCTTCCCCTGCCCGCGCGGGGAACGGTGCGGGCCGCCGCACGGGGGCGGGACGGCTGGTCGGCGTGGATCTGGCCCGGGGGCTCGCGGTTTTCGGGATGTTCGCCGCCCATGTCGGCCCGGATCCGTCCACCGGCGGGATCACCGGGTTCCTGATGGAGCTCTCGCACGGCCGGGCCTCGGCGCTGTTCGCCGTGCTGGCCGGGTTCTCGCTCGTGCTGATGACCGGCCGGCGGGTGCCGAAGACCGGACGCGACGGACAGGTCGCCGTCGCCCGCATCCTGATCCGCTCCGCCGCCCTGCTCGTCCTCGGCACGGCGCTGACCATGACGGGTACGCAGGTCGAGGTGATCCTCGCCTACTACGGGCTGTACTTCGTCCTCGCCCTGCCGCTGTACCGGCTGCGGGCCCGCACCCTGGCGTGGCTGGCGGCCGCGGCGGCGCTGGTGCTGCCGCAGGCGCTGTACCTGGTGCAGGACTCCATCAGCACCGGCACCTGGGCCGAGCGGGTCGCCGCGCACGACCCGCTGGCCCGCATCAGCGGCACGGACGGGCTCGTCGACCTGTTCTTCACCGGCAGCTATCCGGTGCTGACGTGGATGCCGTTCGTCCTGGCCGGCATGGCGGTCGCCCGGCTCGACCTCGGCTCGCGCGCGGTGCTCGGGCGGCTGGCCGCCGCCGGCGGTGCGCTCGCGGTGGTCGGCTACGGCGGCTCCTGGCTGGCGTTGAACCTGTTCCACAGCATCTCGGCCGCCGTCGGGGCGGTCGGTGACGGGCCGGTGATGTCGGCCTGGTGGTCGGACGCGGTGGGGGACCCGACGGGCGACACCCCCGCCTGGCTGCTGGTGGCCGCGCCGCACAGCGAGACCACCCCGTCCATCCTCGGCAACGCCGGGGTGGCCCTCGTGGTGCTCGCGGCCTGCATCGCGGCGGCGGACGCCCTGCCGCGCTTCCGGCGGGCGGCCTGGCCCGTCATCGCGGTCGGCAGGATCTCGCTGACGGCCTACGTCCTGCACATCGCCGCCATCTGGGCGCTGGGCATCGGGGACGTGCCCGGCTCCCCGCTGCCGGTGCTGCTCGGCTTCATCGCGGCCTTCATGCTGCTGGCCGTCGTCTGGCTGCGCTATGCCGAGCGGGGCCCGCTGGAGTACCTGATGAACAAGGTCACCGGGCTCGCCCGGCTCGTCCCCGAGAGTCCGGCGCCGCAGCCGGTCAGGACGTCCAGCCCACGGTGAGGGTCTGCACCGCGGAGCCGTCGAGGTCGGAGAGCTTGGTGCCGACGAACTCGCGGGCCCGGTCGGAGGTCTGCATCCGGAAGGGCGGCCGCTCCGCGGTGAGGACGTCCATGCCATAGGTCCCAGGCCGTCCCGCTTCTCAACCTTACATTCGACAGCGGAGGCTGAGGTGGAGCAAGACGAGAAGTCGACGGCGATCAGCCCTGGGGAGAATCTGGGGAGTTTCGGCTGGCATCCCGATCCCCTTGTCTCCCCAGCATTCCGTCGATGGCGGTGCGACCCTTGCTTCCGGCCTCCGGCATGAAGTGAGCATAGTAACCGAGCGTGATGGCCGGCGAGGAATGCCCGAGCCAGCGCGCCAGAGTCACCACGGATTCACCCGCCTCCAGCAGGATGGAGGCATAGGTGTGTCGCAGCACGTGGAATCCGTCCTTCGGTGCCGCCGCCCACTGCCAGGGTTTCGCGTCGTGCGGGCGCGGCGGGATGATCCCGGCCGCGGCCAGCGCCGGTTTCCAGGTGTAGGTGTTCCACGTGTTCGCCGCCACAGCGTTACCGAAGCGCGTGGTGAGCAGGAGAGAGACCTTCCTCCGCTGCCCTGCCTCTGGCTTCCCCCACGGAAGCTCCACCTCCACGGGCGGGAACGCTTCCACGTGGCGCTTCAGCTCCTCGGCCACCGAGAAGGGCATGTCGACGACGCGCGTCTTCGCACCCTTCGGCAGGGTGAAGTACAACTTCCCTTTGATGGCCTGGACTTGGCGACGGACGTGGAGGACGCCACGGGCATAGTCGATGTCCTCCTGGCTCAGCCCGAAGACCTCACCCTGACGCAGTCCGCACCCAAGCCCGAGGACGACAGAAATCCGGTTCCGCGGGCTGATCTCATCCCGGACGCGGAGGGCTGTCTCCAGCGACCAGGCCTCACGCCGCTCCCGCGGCGCCTTGGGCCACCGTACGGACTTCGCGTGCATCGGGTTCCTGGCGAGCCGCTTGTCATCGACGGCCGCTTCCAGGATGCTTGACAGCTCGGACAGGATGTCACGCCGGTAATAGGCCGAGGAGACGGTGGCCTCCAACTTTGCTATGTACACGCGGAGGTCCGCCGCTGTGATGTTCCTGAGCGGGAGTTCACCCAGGTGCGGAACAATGTGGAGCCGCGCATGTCGCTCCTGGTTCTGCTGGGTCTTCGGAGCGCCTCCTCGGCCCGGCGCCCAGTGCATCGCGATGTAGTCGGCCAGCGTCATGGATCCGTCGCGTGGATCAACGAACTCGCCGCGTTCCTCGTCCGTGGCTGCCCGGCGAAGCCACGCCTTGGCGTCCTCCAGGGTGTCGAAGGAGCGATCCCGGATCCCGGGTATGCCGGCGACCTTGTATCGCTTCCCCTTGCCGTAGCGGGCGGTTCTTTCCCTCTTCCCGGTTATCGGATCCTTCCTCTTCTTGATCCAGCGGTCTTCTATGTAGCCGGGCAGGTGCGTCTCCTTGTCGAGGGGTGGCAACGGGAGGCGGCGCGCCAAGGCGCGCAGTGTGTCAGGCGCTGGGCATGCGGCTGGAGCGATGCTGCGGAACGGCACTCAGCGGGCTCAGGGCCTCGTTGGAGCGGGAGTCGGCCTGCTCCTGTTCACGGACCCAGGCATCAAGGGCTTCCCGCCGGTACATGACGCGACCGCGAGGCCCCATGCGGAAGCTCGGCGGTCCCTGCCGCCGGTGCCGCCAGACGTAGAGCGTGTGCGGTGAGAGACCGAGGTACTCGGCGGCATCCTTGACGGTCAGGAAGGCTGCGTGCATGACACGGGTCGCAGAGGGAACGGCGGAAGAGGCAAGGAGCGGTTGCATCACGCCACCTCGCGATTTCCGATGGACGCGTTGTCTGTGAGCAAGGCAGTTGGGCCGACCATTTCGAGGTGAAAAAGGGCAGGGGGTATCGCGGATCGGCACATGGGGTGGTGTTCCTTGTAAGGGAGCGCGGGGCAATAGAGCGGGTTCAGCAGCGCCGGGATCCCATGCCTAATCGGCCGAGGTATCGCTGTCTTCCAGCGAAGAGACGCTGCGGATTTCAGGGCAGCAACAGGCGGGGCCGCTCACTACCTCCTCTGTGTCTTTGCGGCGCTGTCTACTGCGTCCACCCCACGGCTCCACCGCCAAGCAAAGCCGAGTGCGAACACCATCAATACTCTGCCGCGATCCCCGGTTTCGGTAACCGGGGATCGTCTGCTATGTATTGCCCCGCACGACGAGAGACTGGCCATCGCCTCTTTTGGGCCGCGGTCAGGAGGCCAGTCGGCAGGACCGGAGGGCGCGGCTCACACCATCGGTGACGAGCATCAGCAGCCCGTCGCCGGCGAGGCAGTCGAGGTTGCGGGCGACAATCGCACTCGGAGGCGCCAACAGCTCGGCCGCGCAGACACAGAGACACAACGCCGTTGAAAGAGCCCCGTAGCCCTCTGTCTCCTGGGTAGCTCACGCGTTCACGGCAACCGAGCACCAGGACGACGGGAGCAGTGAAGCGAGCGGATCGGATCGCGGGATTCGACAGATGGACCTCCTTGGGCGGGCCTCGGCTGCGAGACCGAGTAGCGCAGGCTGCGGGCTGCCGTGGCGGCTGACCGGTCGGCCGATCGACCTAGTAGCCCGCGCCCCTTCGCTGACCTGGTGTTTTCCGGGACGTTGTACGTTGACATGGTCCCGGAGGAGGTTCCAGTCCCTTGGGGCTCTTTCTCGTCTGCCGTGGGCGAATGCCCTGGTGCCGACCCGAGCAAGACGCCCGCCTTACCCTGTCCCACCCGGGCGGGAGGAGTGTGCCGGCACCCCCGTCACGGAGCCGCTGCGCGACCTCGCCGGTGCCCCGGCCGCGCCAGCCCAGCGCGGCCGTCGGCCCCGGTGACCACGCGCCAGTGAGCCCGTGGTCGGGGCCGGGTGCGGGTGACCACCGGACGGAGTCCGGTCTCCAGACCCAGGGCTTGGAGGACCGGGAAGGTTATTCAAAACGCTTTGGATCATGGGAAGTTCGGGATCATCGTGCCGATTCGATCAGGCTGCGCAGTCGGGCGGACTCCCTGGTCGAGCGGCTTGCGGCCCGAGCAGGACCTTGGGGATCATGAGCCCGCCTGCGACCTGCAGAAACAGTTCTGAATAACCTTCCGGGCTGTCGACGGCGCCGGAGGCGATGCGCCGGACGATCCGGTGCCGCGAGAGGCGGAGACCGAGGCCGACACGCGGCATGGGGTGAGAGTGGAAGAACGTGAGAAAGGACACGGGAGACCACCTCCGTGAGGGGAGCACGGTGCGGCCGGGCAACAGTGCGAACTGGCCGGAAAATCACGGGCGGAAGGAGTGCGGCGGGGGGGCGGAGCAGCTACCACATACCGCAGGTTGACGGGGACATCCGGATGCGAGGCCGAAGGCAGCCCGGACTGCTGCAACTGCGCTGCATACCTCTCACCTCATCTCCGTCGCGGGGCACGTGATGCGAACCCGTAAAGACGTCCCACCGGACGAGGCATCCGATGTTTCCCTGATGCTTCCTCAACTTTCCTCTCAGCGTAGGCTTCCAACTGCGTTGCGGCATGTGCCGAGACTGGCAATGGATTCGTCCTTGACGCCGACTCTGCCCTCACGATGGTGTCGATACCGGGCAATGGCGTACCAGCGACTTCGACGACCGCATCGAAAACTGTGCGCTGCGTCGCACTGCCGAGGGCGTCGGCGGCACCCGGCGCAGCGCCTGAATCTCGCGAAGTTCGGCCGTTCCCCGTCCCAGGCCCTCGAACCCGTCAGCAGGCTGTCGAGCGATGATGCCGAGCAGGCGTTTGCTCGGCATCCGCATGGATGTCACGAGCGCCGGCCGAGAAGTTCTCCGCCACGACAGGGCGAACGGGCACACCCGCTTCGCCTCCGGAGGTTTCCGGATGTACGGGCTACTCGTGGCGGGCAACGCCCGGGGAGTGCCGGGCAATGTTCAAGCGCTCCGCATGCCAGCCGTTTTCGTCTTCCACGGGCACGTAAGTCACCCGCAATCCCTCGACGACGAAGCTGCCGTCCTCGATGGCCTGGCGGTCCACCCTCACTTCAAGGCCGTCGTCCCCGTCGATGTACCCGACGCCCCGGGCCTGGTTGTACCACCGGACCACGCCACTGACCCTGTCAGCCATATGTTCGCCTTCCAAAGCTGGTGCATGTGGGCACTGTTGACTATCGCATCAGGTCATTCCCGTCCAACGTGGCGCGCACCCTGGGTGAGTGCATCAACTCGGCTACAGTCGCCGATGCCCAGCAGCCGTACCCCGGCGAACACCCCCCTTCGACACGCTGACGCCCTGGCCGGGCACCATGCGTTCAACGACCCCGCCGACGCCGCGGGGGTCACCTGCCGCCGAGAAGGCCGCCTTCCTCCAGGTCGAGGTCGTACTGCAGCTGCCGCCGGGTGATGCCGCTGATCTGGTGCTCGTCGTGCAGCGCCGCGAGGCCCGCCGGGCTTACCCCGGCTGTCCCGTTTCGGCGCAGCTCGCGCAGCATGAGCCGTGCCGGAAGCGTCAGTTCACGCCCTTCCCGCTGTGATCCGTGCGGTCCTGGCCGGCTGGCGGGAGAACGGCGCCCTGCAACTCTGCCGCCCTCCCCTGTGCGCCGGAGGACCCGGCGTGCTGGTGACGTACTGGCTTCTTGGGCCCGCCGCACCAACGGAGGGGCGCTTTGATCATGAATGCGATGGCGCTGACGGAGTCCCTGATGACATCGCGGTGCTGATGGCTCGTGACCCGCTCACTCACGTGATCGCGTATCTCCGCGACGAAGTCGCCGATCATGACAAGGCCGGTGGCAGCCATGATCTCCCTTCCGGTGACCGCGTCGAAGTCCCAGCGCGCATGGACACCCACCTCCACCACCACGACGACAGCGATCAGGGCGATCCAGACGCCGATCTTTTCCAGGACCCCCACCAGATTGACGTTCTCCAGCCGCGCCGCCACCCCGATACTGCCCAAGATGATCAGCCCTGCCGCAAGTGCCAGGACTTTCCACTCCAGGCGGAAGAAGTCCATCCCCAGGATCAGCAGCACGAGCACCCAGGCGGTGCACTGGACCAGAGCACGTTCGCGGATACGCGTTGTGGCTGGCTCCCCCGACAGCGCCATGAACCATCCCTCCCCCGTCCGAACAAAGGCGGACACGCCTTCAGCGTAGGCAGCGTCTCCCCCACAACGGCGCTCAGCGAAGCGTTAAAGCTCACGACTGTCGGAAGCGCTACTGCAAGGCGTGCGCCCCGGCGCACGGGGAACGCGCCGGCCAGCATCCCACCTCATGGCGTGTCGGGCCAAAGGCGTGTTCCCCGTCCAACAGCTACTTCCGGGCTCCAGCCATGACTTGAGATGGTGGCTCTCTGTGCTGCGGGTCGTGGGGGTGGCCTTCCGGATGGCCACCCCCACGTAAGAGACAGGCAAACCCGGGAGGAAGCGTGCCGGACTTGGCGCTGCCACTCGGGCGTGGTCCGCTAGCCCGCCCGGTGCTGCCCCGTCTCCGGACGCGGTGAACGCGGATCGGGAACCGGGGAAGCCGTACCGTTCCCCTCCGGGCGGCCAGCCCGGTCGAAGAAGCGGAGCATTTCCACCGGGAACGGCATGACCAGGGTCGAGTTCTTCTCCGCTGCGACCTCCACCACCGTCTGTAGCAGCCGCAGTTGGAGCGCGGATGGGTTGTCCTCCATCGCCCGCGCTGCTTCGGCCAGCTTCTGGGAGGCCTGCAGTTCGCCATCGGCGGTGATGATCCGGGCACGCCGCTCGCGATCGGCCTCGGCCTGACGGGCCATCGACCGCTTCATGGACTCCGGCAGTGCCACGTCCTTGATCTCCACTCGGTCGATGTGAACGCCCCAGCCGGTCGACGGGGTCTCCAGCATCAACTCCAGCCCCTCGTGGAGCGATTCACGACCCGACAGCAGGTCGTCGAGCTCGCTCTTGCCGATGACCGAGCGCAGCGACGTCTGGGCCACCTGCAGCATCGCGAAGGTGTAGTCCTGCACATGCACGGTCGCCAGGATCGGATCGACGACCCGGAAGTAGAGCACCGCGTCCACCCGCACCGAGACGTTGTCCCGTGTGATGCCCTCCTGGGACGGCACGGGCATCGTGACGACCTGCATGTTGACCTTGGTCATCCGGTCGAGAAACGGCACCAGCAACCGCGGCCCCGGCTCCTTCGGCGCCGGCCTGACCCTCCCGAACCGGTAGACAACACCACGTTCGTACTGCTTGACCACACGCAGGCTGCTCTTCAACAACACCAACGCGGCAACAACGACCACCACCACAGCGGCGGCAGCATTCATGTACGTGTCTCCCTCGCTCACAACAGACTGACGGCAGCGACCTGTTGTACCACCATGGCTGTCCTGTGTGAGTCGGCGCCTACCTCCTGGCCGCCGCAGCACTGCGTCCCGCGGAACGCCTGCGTGCCCGGACCGGCACGATAGGCCGTACCGACCGGGCACCTCGTGGCGTCGGCCGCCAGTTCCAGCACTCCGATAATGACGAGTTCGGTCGTGCCGATGGCGCACACCCCCGAAGCTCAGGGTGACCAGGGCGAACGGGCGGCAGTATGCCACGCTCGGAGCAGAGGTCTCGTCATGTCCGCCTCCTCTCGTTTCCCGGAGCACCGGGGGCCGTCAGCTGGCCGTGGATTCCCACAGGTCCAGTTGCGCCCACTGTCCGGTCACCAGCCCATTGCTGACCTTGACGATACGAATGGCATCGAACGCGATCCGACGTCCGGTCGCCGGCACCCCGAGGAATGGTCCGACGTGCGTGGCCTCGACGCAGAAGCGGACGGTGACGGCATCCTGTCCCTCGATGACGTTTCCCTCGCGCATCTCCATGCGGTCCCACGGGCGGACCATGTTCGTGACGTAGTGCGAGACGGCGCCGTCGAAATCGGTCAGCCAGTCGGTCAGCCCCAGGCACTTCTCATTCCAGTGCTCACGGTCGACGTACCGCGCTGCCCCTTGGAAGTCACCAGCCAGCAGGCAGGCGTTCCACTCGCGGTAGACGTCCAGGGGCGCAACGGGCTGCCCGGAACGTACAGAGCTCTTCATCGGTCCTCCTCAGTCGGCTGTTTGCCGCCAGATGCTTCCGTTCTGGATCACGAGCGTCCCCGTAGCCTCTCTCCGCTGCCCGCCCACGCTCATGACGGCCCGGTACAGACCCGATCCACCGAGTCCTACAAAGCCCTCGGCCCCCTCCTCGAATCCATCACCGCCAAGGCCCCCGACGGAACGCCGTGCTGCACCCGCATCGGCCCCGGCGCCGCCGGACACTTCGTCAAAATGGTGCACAACTCAGCACTGGTCAGCGTTTCCGCAGCTCAGAGGCCTCGTGGAAGGCGCCTGGTCAGCAATTGGTCAGCATCGCACCGGGAGGCCACCCGCTGGCAGCAGGACGACGAACTCACGGCTGCCTGAGCCCGCGCTCTTCCTCACCACCGACAGCGATCCGCCCGATCCCTATCTCCCCGACTTCACCGTCACCACCAGTGATCAGAGACAGTCTGGACGAGCAGGCCCGACGGGCAAGAAGCCCGAGAGCACCCTGACCAACACCCGGAAATCCTGCTTCGGCACGCGCACAGCCGTGGGTGACCACCTTGCTCAGGACGGTGTTCAAGCGGCCTGACACCGATGCCGTCCACACCCGGATGTCCCATACTCTGGACGCGCTGGAAGCCAAGTTCCCCAAGGCGGCACAAGATCACCGAGCGGCCGTCGATACACCATGTCACCGGACGCGACGAGCGGCGCGCGCCTGTTGTCCGGAGACGCTGTTGTTGGACTGCTGTGCCGGAGGCATCGGCCTGCCTGGAAGCCGCCGTTCGCGTACCGGACCGGACAACTCGATGAACTTCTCTCCCAGCTGCTGCTGTCTGCATTCCCGTTGGAGTGAATCTGGACTATGCCCCGGGTGTGGGGACATAGGCTGTATTCCAGCGAACCGGAGAGCCTGATCAGCAGCTGGTGGTGGGCAACGTATGCGCCGGGCCTGCCTCGAGTCGCACTGGCGCCGGGAGGTACTACGGACGAATCTGTGGCTGGTGCCCGTGGTGGAAGTCGTCCTCGCGAGCGGCATGTTCCTGGGAACCTGTGCCGTGGACTGGTCGGCGTACCGGGGTCTGCTGGTGTTGCCGTGGTGGGTCATCGACGGGTCCGCCGATGCCGCGCGGCAGGTTCTCGCAGTGATGGCGGGTTCTTTGATCACGGTTGTCGGCGTGGTGTTCTCTGTGGTGATCGTGACGCTGACTCTGGCATCCACCCAGTTCGGGCCGCGGATGTTACGCACTTTCATCCGCGACCGTACGACGCAGCTGACGCTGGGAACGTTTGTTGCCACGTTCGTCTATGCGGTCCTCACCCTGATCGCCGTCAGCCCTGGCCCACAGGGCGACTTCGTGCCACACCTGTCGATCACCGTCTGCATGGTCCTCGTGCTGGCCGACCTGGCGCTGCTGATCTACTTCATCCACCACACCGCCACCTCCATCCAGCTCCCGAATGTGATTGCAGGTATCGCCGCCGAGTTGTCGGAGGCGATCGAAGTCGGCGAGGCAGGGCCTGGGCAGGCGAACAGGACGGAGCGCGGGCCGTGTGCCGCGGAACTGCACGCCCGGCTGGACGAGTCGGGGGGTGCGGTACCGGCGCCGGGCAGCGGCTATCTGCAGTTCGTCCGGCACCGCACGCTGGTGCGTATCGCCGCTGGGCTCAACGCGGTGATCCGCCTTGATCACTGTCCCGGGCAATTCCTGCTGCGAGGCCACCGGCTGGCCACCGTCTGGCCGGCCAGTGCTGCGCCCGAGGTGGCCAGCAGCCTTGCGCGGGTGCACATCACCGGTCCGTCCCGGACCCTCGCCCAGGACATCGCCTTTGCGGTGGACCAACTCGTCGAAATCGCCCTCCGGGCACTGTCGCCCGCCGTCAACGACACCTTCACTGCGCTGACGTGCATCGACTGGCTGGGGGACGGGCTGTGCCGGGCCGCGGCCCAGTGGCAGCCGAACCCGGAGCACCGGGACGAGGCAGGCTGCATCCGGGTGCTGACGGCCCCGGTGGGGTACCAACAGCTGGTCGAGCGCGCATTCGAGAAGATCCGGCAGGCAGGCCGGGGCATGCCTGCCGTGCTGGCCCGGCAACTCGATGCCCTCGCCGGGATCATGACGGAAACCACGACGTCCGAACAGCGCCAGGTGCTACTGGCCCAGGCACAGATGATTCACCGAGCGAGTGCCGAGTCGGTACCGGAGCGGGCCGACCACGAGCATGTGCACCGCTGCTACCTCGCCGTACTGGAAGCCCATGCACGCCTCGACAGCACATCTCTACCCCGCCCCCCAAGCCGCGCGTGAGCTGCGCACTCTGCTGCACTTCCCTCGGCGACTGTCGGCCGGTCAGGGCACACGTCGGCTCTTGAGCCGGTCCGACCAGTGCCGGACTCTTGCGACCGTCTGGTGGATGGTGTTGACGGAGGCCCGTATCCCGTCGTTGTGCTGGTGTCTCGTGACCTGCTCGCTGATGTGGTCACGGGCTTCGGCGATCAGGTCCCCGATCATGACCAGGACAGTTGCCGTCGTGATCTGTCTGCTGGTCACGACGTCGAGGTCCCAGTGTGCATGCACGCCCAGCTCCACGACAAGAACAATGACGATCAAGCCGAACCAAATGCGCTCCACCCGTCCGCAGTACGGGGGGTGCGAGCCTGCGGGCCTCGTCACGGGCTCGGCGCCGCGCCGGGGGTTTCGGACTGTGTGCGGGAGGCGTCGTCCTCCCTGAACCGGTGGGACCACTGCTTGCCGTCGAGCGCGCGCAGGACCGGGATGTTGCGGATCTCCAGGGCGAGCAGCACCAGAGTCGTGCCCGCGACGGCCAGCGTCGTCCGCCCCTGGCCGGCCGTGGCGCCGATGCCTGCCGCCGCGAAGATTGCCGCTGCGGTGGTGATGCCGTGCACTACCTTGCCGGAGGCCATGGTTTGACGGAACGTCAGTCCGCCGCCGATGAAGCCGATGCCCGTCACGACCCCGGCCAGCGCGTTGGGCGCGTGGTTCAGCGCCAGGATCGCCACCAGGGCGGATCCGACCCCGATGAGGGAGAACGTGCGGTCCCCTGCAGTGGATCCGCGCAGGCTCCGTTCGAAGCCGAGCGCGTACGTGAGGAGGAATGCCAGCAGGAGATGGCCCAGGGCGGGGAGGTCTTGAGGCATGATCCATTGAACCGTGCCCGGCATACTCCGCGGTGTACCGGTGCCAGGGGCGTGTCAAGGAGAGGCCCGGTTCGTCAGGGTCCCGCCATGTCCCCGCCCTGCGGGACTACCGTCGACGGGCTCCAGCCCGATTTCCGTATCCGACTACCCCTTCCGACAGGCTCAAGCATCCCGCACAGCAGAAGGAAACGAGGTCCCGGTGAGCACTGAGAACATCGTCGGGCTGGCGGTCGCGGCCGGCCTGGTGGGCTACCTGATTCTGGCGTGGATCTTTCCGGACTCGTTCTGATGAGCCCCCGCCCCACCGGATCCGGCGCTCGACCGTTCCTCCGGCTGCTCGACCTGTGGCAGCTGTGGCCGACCCTGACCGCCCCGGTGCGCAGGCTCGATCCGCTCACCCTGATGCGCAATCCCTGATGCGCCGCCTGGCCGGATGGACGCCGGGAGTGCCGACAGGTGCCGGGCGACGGTGATGTCGTCGCAGGGGCCGCCAGCGTCGACTACCCAGCGATCATGGGAGAGTCAGCCCCGGTGATCAAGGCCGCGGCCATGCTCATCGGGCGGTACCTCCCCATGGCGTTCGCACTCGCCCTCTCCGGACGCCTGGCCCGGCAGCGGCCCGGCACCGTCACCGCCGGAACGCTGCTCGCCCATGGCATCAACCTCATCGCGCTGGCCGCCGGGGCGGCTCTCGTCCTCGCCCTGCTCAACTTCTTCCCAGCGCTGTCGCTCGGGCCACTCGCACAGGGGCTGCAGCGGCAGAAGGATCAGGGCTCCAAGTACCAATCGGCCTCCAGGTGCCGACGACCGTCGGCACCGGTAACCACCTGCCAGTGGGCTCGGGGACGGGATCGGGTGCGGTCCGCCTCTGCGCGGGGACCGGTCTCAAACCCCAAGGCCTGCAGGACGGGGGTGCTGACGGCGCCAGCGGCAATGCGCCGGACGATCCGGTGCCGTGAGGGCCGCGTGCCGAAGCCGAGGTGCGGCATGACGCGGTGGGAGTGGAAGAAGGCGAGGAGGGACACGGAAGACCACCTCTGTAAGGAGAGCACGGCGCGGCTGGACAAGCGGGGAGAGCCGGCCGGGCAGGGAAGGAGATCGGACTGCGGCGCGCAGGGGACAGAGCGGCTACCAAATACCGCAGATCGACGCGGACATACGAATGCGACGCCGAAGACCACTCAGGCTGTTGCAACTACGCTGCATGTCACTCACCCCGTCTCTGGCCGTAACGGTGGTTCACAGGCTGCACTGTGCCGGCTTCCACTGGCCGCGACTTGTGAAGGAGCGACCACCTCGGCCCCACGCCACCAGTGCCCCGAGCCGGAGCAGATCCGGGTGGGGACCGGCTCAAGCCTCATCGATCCTCACGGATTGGGACCACTGCAGACAGTCCGTGGGGCGCTCAAGGCTGTCACAACCACCCCACGTTTGTTGTGGGGCACATGGCACGAGCCTGTGAAGAGGTCCCACCGAACAACGCACCTGGTGTTTCCCGGGTGTTTCCTCAACTTCTCCCGCAGCGTAGCCCTTCTTCTGCGTGACGGCATGTGCCGGGACGGGCAATTGATTCGTCCTTGACGCCGCCCCCGTACGAGCAATGGCCTCCGTCCCGTCGGACAACGTTGTTCCAGGCGCAACAGGACACTCCGCCGGCCGACCAGCAGCCAGCTGCCGGTGCGCTCACAACGCCCTGTGCCGCACGCAGCAGCGCCTGAACAGTCGTGGAGTTCACCTGCGGCCCGTCCCGGGTCTCAAGTCCAGTGTTCACGCTGATGTGTTCACCGGAGTGCGGGATCAGCACCAGCCAGGACCCACCTTGCGGTTCGGTGAACCATGCCGGTCGCACCCGCCACTCGGCCGGGGCACCCCGCGCACGGCACCAACCCCCTTTGAATGCTGCGGAGTTGGCGAACGCACCGGGGGTACTGTGGCTGCCACGCCTGCTGCGATGGGCATCAATGGCATGACGGTTCAATGCAGAACACGCTGCTGACGTGCAGCAGCCGGAATAGCCGGTCCAGGCAGGGCGGAACATTATGCAAGCGCAGTTCCGCGCCTCTCTCCTTTGCCGCGCGAGCACCATCGAGCAGTGCGCCAAGTCCTGAGCAGTCAGAGAATGTGAGTTCCGCCAAGTCCACCACTACAACGCAGTGATCGGACACCGCGGCCCGCAGTGTGTCGCGGAGGGCTTGGGAGGTAGCCACATCGAGCTCCCCCGTTACGATCAACCGGAATCCGTCCGGGCCGTTGTAACAGAACACGGTGCATATCATGGCCTGTTGTGCGCCTGTGAGGGGCGCTGTCCCGGGAAAAGTGCCTCCTGAGGACTCATGGCCTCACGGGAGGTGCCGAACTGCGCGCAGGCGAACATCTCCCGAGAGGCCCTCCGCCATCGCGGGGCGAACGGGCATGCCTGCTCGCTCCCCAGAGACTGCCGGACCTGCGAGTCACTCGTGGTCGGCATCTCCCGGAGACTGCCTGTCAATGGTCAGGTGCTCCGCATGCCAGCCGCTTTCGTCCTCCACGGGCACGTACGTCACCCTCAAGCCTTCGACGACAAAGCTCCCGTCTTTGATGGACTGGCGCCCCACCCGCACCTCACGGCCGTCGTCCCCGTCAATGTATCCGACACCTTGGATCCGGTTGTACCACTGGATCAGGCCGCTAGCCCTATCGGCCATATGTTCCCCCTTCAAAGCTGGCGTCTCGGTGCACGGTTGAGTCATTCCCACCAGACGTGGCCTGCACCCCAGGCGAATGCATCAGCTGCCTGAACCCCCCAATCTCCGGTGGGCTTGAAGCCTACTGCCGGTCAGCTCGCCGGCGAGCCAAGGTCAGGCGGCGGCCCGGATACCCGCGAGGTTCTCACGGGTGCCGATGGCCGTCCTCGTGCTGCTACATGGCGTCATCCTCCCCACCGGCACCAGAGCTCCACAGCCGACTCAGGCGAACCTGCTGGTCTCTCGCGGTCGCGTGTGCTGCGGCGGTAGCGTCCGATCCGGCCGTCGTTCACCTGCCGGGGGCCGCAGATTGACATGGCTGGATCGCAAATGCTGGCTCAGTGCCGTTCGTTCGAGAGATCAACGGTGAGGTCGAGGCAGTGGAGCGGCGGGCCGAGAGGGTCGGAGTCGTGAGGAAAGAGGAAGCCGCCCACCCAGTTGACACCGATGAGTGTGGCGTCACGGTGTTCCCCCATCCACATGCCGGCGGAGTGGAGGATGTCGGCCTCTTCGGACCCGGTGAACGTCACAACCTGGATGCTGGTCTCGCGTGGGCAGACCCCGACGGGACCGTGATACGTCCGCGCGTGGATGTGTCTGCGGTCGGTCCGGGCCGTCCTGTGGGCGTCCTCGCTCATGCGTATGTCCTTGCGCCGAGTGCCTGGCGGGTTCGTTCCATCGGTTCAGGTTGGTGCTTCAACCGGCCCGGGGTGTGTTGGGCGCCTTGCTCTCCTGCCGAGTGCGGTCTCCGGCCGACAGGGACCTGCCGGTCAGCCCTTGGGCTCGAACCGTTCGAGAAGGCGTTCTCGCTGGTGGCTGCCCAGGCCACGCAGGCGGCGGCTGTCGGCGATCTCCAATTCGTCGAGGGCCTTGCGGGCCCGCGCCTGGCCGGTGCCGGGCAGCGATGCGAGCAGGATGCGGACCGGCATCTTGCGGATGGCATCACGGTCGCTGGCCAGTACCTCGCGCAGCGACAGCGTGCCATGCTTGAGGGCCTCCTTCGCCTCGGCCCGCTCCTTGCGCGCGGCGACGGCCTTCTCCAGTGCGGCCAGGCGCTGCTCGAGGCTGAGCGGGGGCACAGCCATGAGGGACTCCTCTCATCGTGCGTAACCCAACGGGCCTGCCGGTCTCCTTCAGGCCCGATGCTCGGGCCAGCTCTCGCGCAAGGTCACGACAATGGCACCCGCCGTGCATACCTGACTTGGGCCAGTGGCTACGGATTCGATACCCGCAGACACACGTCTTTACCACCGCTACTCCGCGGTCTTATCGGCGCCTTTACGGAGCCGCTCATCCTGCTCGTACAAGGTGGTTACCGCCGGATACGAAATGGCAATGCTCCGGAAGCACAGATATTTTCTCCGTGCCGCTTGGACCCATGCATGACCCTCGGCACACGCCCAGCTGATGGTGATCCGTGCGAACTCCGTGCAAACTCGACCGGGGCAGAGCCGACGCCCTCGTAGTGCAGCGAAGATCCAGCCGACGGAGCACTCACAGCAGCGGGCGGGACTCCGGCGGTGTAGCGGTTGCACGTCAGTCGCGAACAGGCTCGAAAACTTTGCCTGGACTTGTGCGTCTTGACCAGCGATCACGTTTGACCCTCGCGAAACTTGCTCAGTCTCAACGTACCCCATGCTCGCCGGATACCGGTGGCTGTCCTGTGGGTGCGGGTCCCATTCCAGGGAGGGAGGGAGCTGGTGGATGGGACGGCAGCCGAGCCAACAAGAAGACCGATACTCCACAGGGCCTATTCCGTGGCAGCCACATCCGACTCCGGGCGGTCAGTTACTGGCTGCTGCTGGCACCGCCTGACACGAAGTGCGTCAAAGTGATGTGAAACGCGCTGGTGAAGCGATGCCGGTGAAAAGCTCAACCCGGCAGCAATCCCTCCGCAGGCCACGGCTACCACTCTGAGGCCCTGCTGCTCCCCGACGGCCCGGGTGGCTGCCTATGGTTCACACCCACTTGTTCGTCCACGCGCAGAGGAGGCACACCATGACCCTGATACCTGGCCGTGGCAGCATCCGCCGGGTGCTCGAGGCCCGGGCACATCCGATGCGGCACCTCGATCTCATGCTGGAGGCCTTCTGGGATGCCGGGTACGACCGGAAAACCTACCGCAGCGCGTACGACCTGCCAGAAACCCACGTGGCGCTGGCCCAATTGATCTACCGCATGCGCAAGAACGGAGACCTCGTTCTGCTTCCCGCCACCAAGTGGCGCCGGCTCCTGGGCGACGCCTTCCAGCCCCAGCGCATCTCCCACGGCCACCCCGGCAGCTGCTGGTACGCCACGGCGACGCAGTACGCACGCTGGCGACGCGCCGCCGCGGGGCAGCAAACACGAATTGCGGCAATCGCAGCCCGGCTGATGGCCGCCGGCCTGCCACCCCGCCTGCACGTCACCGAGCAGTCGCCGGTCGGCTGCCGCCTCGACTGGTCCGCAGGGCTCCTTGGCGCTCTCGCCGAGACGGACAGCGTCTCACACGATAGGCCTCGGAGCAGGGTGCATGTCCGGGCCGAGTTGCTGGCCAACGCCCCAGCCGATCTCGCTTTTCTGCTCTCCCTTCTTGTGCAGGGCGAGCATTCCCCGCCCAGGCATCACGAGCTGTGGCGACCCGTCCGGACCACAGGTTCCTGACCCCCGTGCCCTCACATGCCCTGCAGCGGCCCCTCCGCGGCGGCGGAGGGAAGCGCAGCCGGCCAGCTTCGACGACGCGGTCGAGGGCGGTTGCCTGAGCTGTATGCGCGCGTTCCGCTCGAGTCCCTCCGAACGTGCTGATGATCTTTCGGCAAGCGTGACCGGGACACCCGCCGGTGTCCCGGTCACGCGGCCTCATTTGACGAAGTCCTCGACGACGCGCGGAGGCCAGACACCCACCTTGAGCACACCCAAGGAGTAGGCGCGGGAGACCAGGGCAGCCCGGTTGCGGACCCTGAGCTTACGCATCAGGCAGGTGACGTGGTACTCGACGCCGTGCCGGCTCAGGTACAGCCGTGACGCCAGGGGGACGCTGGGGAGTCCGGCGGCAATGCCCTCCAGGATGCGTGCGTCCATCTCGGTCAGGATCTTCTTGCGCCGGATGACGACCCTGGGGTCTTCCGAGGCGTGCTCGGGGCTCAGCATGACCAGGATCGCTGAGACGCCGGGCAGTCCGTTTCTGACAGCAACTGCGGTCAGAGGGACGGTGAATGCCGTGTCCTCCGGACCCACAGCTATCACGTCGGTGGCGAACCGGTCACGTCTGCCTTCGAGAAGGCCCGAGAGCTGGCGCAGCAGCGGCAGTTGGACGCTGGGATGGACCAGCTCACTGAAGGAACGGCCGCAGAGACGAACAGAGGGGCCGCCGAACCTCCGCTGGAACTCCTTGTTGGCATGCTGGATCGTCAACTTCCGGTCCAGGCAGGCCATGTTCAGGTCGGCCCGGTGGAGCAGCACGTAGACCTCCGTCGGCCCGGGGAGGCCGGCCGGGAGTCCCGGTGCGACCGCGGGCGCGGAGGCCGGCGGTGCGGGAAGAGCGGAAATTGCCAAGGAACTCATTTCCCCTCGGGACACCGGATGATCCGGAAGGATATCCGGGGGTTCTTCTAGGGTTTTCCTGGAGGTCGGTTCGAAGGCTTGCACCGGAACGACTCCGACATGAATGCTAGGGACGCCTCCGGAGGCCGGTCAACGCGGCGTCCCAGGTTCCGCGTCAATTTCGTGGGATGCCGCGCCAGGTTCGGAGGGGCCGTCTTCGGCTTCGGTGGATCGGTACGGTGAGCTCGGTCAGGCCGCAGTTCGGGCTGGATTCACAGGAGCTCGCCGCCGTGGGACGGCGCGGACCGAACCGACCACCGAAACGCGATGCCGGACGGACCGAACCACGGCCCGCCCGGCGAAGGAACAACGGTTCTGCGGTCAGTACCGGTTCTCGGCCCGCGCCCCGTTCAGGACGGAAACGAGCTGCGACCTTCCGCATATTCCGAGCTTTCGATAGGAATTGGTGAGGTGCTTTTCCACCGCTCGTGAGCTCACTCCGAGTTCGCGGGCGATTTCTTGGTTGGTACGGCCGCCTCCGGCCAGGCCTGCCACTTTGCGTTCCGTGCGGGTCAGCAGCGCACCCGGAGCGGTACCTGCGTCGGCGGCTCCGGGTGCCGTCGGCCCGGCCCGCCACGGTGCCCCGCAGATCCATGCGAGTGTCTCGGCCTCGCGCAGTGCGGCCTCCGCCTCATCACCCTCCCCCGGCCTGCAGCCCAACGCATGGAGGGCGCGGGCGAGTTCGAGCTGGTTGGCGGAGTCCCGCAGGACGGTGACGGCCTCGCGCAGCGTTTCCGTTCCCGTGCTGCCGAGCAGTCGGCCCTTGAGGCGAAGGGCGCGGCCGACTGCGACCGGCGCACCCCACGCGGTGGCGCGGGCGTGTTCCTCCTCGGCAAGGGCAAGCGCCGATCGCTCGTCGCCGAGGCGCTGAAGGAGGCTGATGGCCCAGGGGCGCCAGGGGAACAGGACCGTGTTGTGCCAGCCTGCCGCCTCCAGTCGCCTGCCGCAGGTCAGTGTGGTCTCGAGGGCTTCGCTCCAGTGGCCGCGCTGCGCCTGTGCGGCACTCTGCAGGAGGAGGAGCAAGGCCGAGGGCATCAGGTGCATGTGCCCATGCCGGCCGACGTGGGTCAGGATGCGGTCACTGAGGGCGAGGTCGCGTGCTTCGAGGGCGACTGCGGCCAGCGTGGTGGTGCAGAAATCGCCTGCTTCCAGCCAGTTGGCCTCCGCCAGGTCGAAGGCGCGCTCCGCGGCGTAACGTGCGGGTGCCAGGTGTCCCCGGGCCAGGGACACCAGGGCGTGCTGGGCGTGCACGACTGCTTCGGCGATGCCGCCGGTCCCCCGCCGGGCCTGTTCCTCGGCGGCGAGCCAGGAGCCCAGCGGCCGCAGCGAGTCCGCTCCCACGAGACTCATTACCACCAGAGGCAGGACCGGGGACAGCCGGGCCGACGTGGCCGGTTCGCGGTCGAGGATACGGTGTGCCTGTCGGGCGATGCCGACGGCCGGCAGCGCGGCACCGAGTGTCGCGGTGTGCAGCAGCACGGCGAGCAGTTCACGTTCTGCGCTGGAGTCCGCCGGAGGTTCGTCCCCGTGGGCACGCAGGCGCTCGACCGCCGAGGTGACTTCGGCCGAGTCCGCCCGGCCGGTGTGCCGCAGGCGTGCCTCCAGCCGCAGGGCCACTTCGCGGACCGAGCCGGTGAGCTGACAGGGAGAGCCGAGGTCGTCGGCCGCCTGGCGCAGGATGTCGACGGCCGTGGGAGTGAGGTGTGCATGGAACTCCGGTGAGATCCGAAGGGCTGCGGAGGCCCTGTCCCTGGCTGTGTGCAGCAGGGGGATGGCCTGTGCAATGTGCCGTTCGCAGGCGGAGGCGTCGAAGGCACGCTCTGCGGCAGCCAGGCAGAGCAGCAGGCGGGCCCGGTCCTCGCCCTGTTCGGGGCTGTCCAGCAGCGCGCGCCTCAAGTATCGAGCAGCCGTGTCGGGAGCGCCCCTGCGCAGTGCGGTGTCGGCTGCTGCGCACAGCACACTCACGGACCAGGTGTGGCCGGAGACGGGCACGGCCATGAGCTGTGCGGCAACCTGTTCGGCCGGATATCCGCTGCTGTACAGGAGATTCGCGGCGGATTCGCGCCAGCGTTGCCGTTCTGCAGCGGTGAAGGAGTACTCGACCGCGTCCTGCACGACGCGGTGGACGAAGCGCGGCCGGTGCTCCCCTGCCAGCAGCCCCAGTTGGTGGAGGACCCGCAGTGCTCCGGTGAAGCCGACGGTGTCCAGGTCTGCCAGCCGGGCGGCGAGCGCGGGCTCGCCCTGTTCGCCGAGGGTGGCGATGGCCGCCGCGAGGTCGCGTACCAGTTGTGGCTGGGTGCGCAGGGAGGCGGCGAGGCGTTCCCGCAGCTGCGACGGGCGCAGGGATCGGGCCGTGTCCGCCTGCTCCGCCGTGGGCCGGTGACCGCCGACCGCCATCCCGACCAGGACCGACATCAGGAACACGGGGTTGCCGGCGGAGGTTTCGTGGCAGGCGACAGCAAATTCCTCGTCGCCGGCTTCACCGAACTGCCGACTGATGACTTCCTTGGTGGCTGACAGGGACAGGAGTCCGGGCCGCAGCACATGTGTCGAGGCTTCCACCACTTCGCGCACCAGGAGGTTCTGGGCCCGCGGGTCGCCGTCGCGCAGGGTACAGACGAGCACGGCGCGCAGGCCGTGGAGCCGCTTGGCAAGGTAGGCGAGCCAGCGCAGGGAGGAGGCATCCACCCAGTGCAAGTCGTCCACGAGAATCAGCACGGGGGCGGCGGCGCCGGTCCGGGCCACGAGGGACCACAGGTCGTGCAGGACCGTGTCCGAGGCCGGGACGTCCTGGTCCTCGCCGGTGACGGCGAGGTCGTCGGTGAGGACCGGGCCCGCGGAACCTGCGTCGCGCAGCCACTGGTTGCGCGCGTGGTCCGGCATCCGCACCAGCAGCGGGTCGAAGAGTTGGCGCACCACTCCGAAGGCGAAGTCCTGTTCCATCGGTGCCGCGTGGGCCTGGAGGACGGACACGTCGTCCGTGACGCAGGAGGCCAGTTCGTACAGCAGTGCCGACCGTCCGATGCCCAGAGGGCCGGTGAGCAGGACCACCGAGGACTTGCCTTCCCTGGCGGCGTACAGCGACTCCCGCAGCAGCGCCAATTCGAAGCCACGCTCGATCAGCATTCGTTCAGCGTCCTTCCATCGCACGCACCAACGCACTCAGTTCCTGACGCCCAGTAATACGAAGCTGCCGGTACGCTCGACTCAGCCGGAGCTCGACCGTCCGCTGTGACACGGCCAGGATGCCGGCGATCTGCCGGTTGCTGTGTCCGTGGCCGGCGAGTACGGCGGTGTGCCGTTCGGTCTGAGACAGCGTGCTCCACTCCGTGGCCGGTCCCGTCCGCGGCACCGTTTCGAGTTCTTCGGCAAGCCGTCGCGCCCGCAGGGCCATCGGGCTCGCGGGGTGGGCAGCAGTGAGCCTCGTCAGCTCCGCCAGTGCTTGGGCGGCCGCCTGCCGGTCACCACCCGGTTGCTCGAGTTCGGCGGCCACCAGGTCGGCCAGCGCACGCGTGTAGACCGGCCCCTGGGGTCCTCGGCGCAGCACGCCTACCGCCTCGCGGATCATCGTCAACCGGTTCTCACCGGCCAGCCGGGCAGCAGTCAGCCCGGCGCGGCCGAGGGCCTCGGCCGCGCCCCAGCGCCGGGCGAGCGACAGTTCCTCCTGGCTCAGGCGCTCGGCTTCCTCGTACTCTCCGGCCGCGTGGCAGATCTCCGCGGCGAGCGACCTCCAGGGTCTGAGTGCCGGATTGAGCTGACGGCAGCTCATCAACCGGCGACCGCACTCACGCAGAAGCTCTTCCGCCGGGGCCGGCCGCCCGTCGGCCATGGCGACCAGTGCCCGGGCGAAGAGCAGGTGGGGCCAGTGGACGTGCTCTTCCGCCCCGGGAGGCATCCGGGCGTCGGCGAGCGACCTCGCCCTGTCGGGGCAACCGCACTCCAAGTCGACCATGATGCGCACCGCCCTGACGTATGCCACGGTGATGGGGTGCCGGCCAGCCGTCAGCAGCGCGCGGCCGGCGTCTGCGATGTCGCTCTCGGCGGCACCCAGTCGGCCGCGCAGGAGGTGCAGTTCGGCGCGCACGGCCAGCGCGTGCGGGACGCCGATGGCCAGGTGCCCGCAGCGGAGTTCGGCGAGCAGGGCGTTGAGGCCGGCCTCGGCCTCGTCGTGGTCCCCGGTCAGGCACAGGGCCTTGCAGGCGGCCAGACGTGGCAGGGCCAACGCGCTCCGGGCCCCGCCGGGGGCCAAGGCCCTGCGGGCGAGCTGCCGGACGGTGTACAGGTCGTCGCACTGAAGGGCGAGCTGCCAGGCCCGTACCCCGGCCTGCCCCGGGGACAGGGGGCAGGCCGGCAGTCCGGGGACCTCGGGCACGATCAGATCACCATCGTCGCGCCGGGCCTGGTCGACGGTCCAGAACAGGGCGATGAGGTCGTCGCGTTCGCTGCCCCGGGCGTCCGGCACGGCTTCGGCGACGGCCCGGCGCACCCGGTCGGCGTCGCCGTAGGTGAAGCCGAGTTCGAAAGCCCGCAGGCGCAGTCCCGCCGGGTCGCCGGACGGGTTGTAGACAATCTCGTCGAGGCGCCGTCCGCCCGCCTCGGGGACGGCGACCAACTCGACCGTGGCCAGCTCGAGGTTCAGCTGTGCACGCAGCACCTGCTCCAGCGGCTCCTCCAGCGCGCGAGTGAGAAAGGCCGCTGCGTCGCGGTGCATTCCCTGCCGTATCGCGGTGGCGAAGCTGCGGCACAGCACCGGCACGGCCCAGGGGGTTCCGGCCGGCCGGGCGTGCAGCAGGAGTCGGGCAACGTCCCTGTCCTCAGCGGCGATTCGGTGGGCGAGCTCTGCAGCGCGGACGTAGAGACCGGAACGTTCGCCTGCGGTCATGCCCTCCAGGATCCGGTCCCGGGCCCCAGGTTCCATGTGCAGTCCCGTCCCGGTGGCGGAGACGATCCCCGTCGCCTCGAGCCGGGCCCGCAGTCCGGATTCGCCCAGGGTGCGCAGACCGGCGAGCATGCAGACGAGCGGGAGATCCAGTATGCCCTCGCTGACGGCGAGCGCCCGCACGACCGCAAGCACCTCGCCGTCCAGGCCGTCGAGCGCACGTCTGACATAGTCGCCCGTGACCGCGGAGCTGAGGGCCTCCAGCTGCGGCAGGTGGTGTGCCACCGGCTGGTGTCCACTGCGGGCGAATTGCCCCAACGCGTCGTACAACACCCGGGGATTGCCCGCTGACAGGCGTGCAGCCCCTGTGACGAAGGGCTCCTCTCCTGCCCTTCCGCAGGCCGATTCCACTGCGGTCGCGACATCGGCCGGGACCAGGGCCGGGAGAACCAGTTCACGGGTCACCCCCGGCCCTGGGAAGGAGGCCGCGACTGCAGACCAGTCCGGCCCGTCTGCCATGCCGGTGCCGTTGCTGCTCACCAGGAGAGCCGCAGGGACGCCCGCCAGGCGCCGGACGAGCGTGTGCAGCCAGGCCAGCGACTCGGCGTCGAGCCACTGGGCGTCCTCGAGGGCCAGCAGTGTCGGCCGCTCGCGCAGAACAGGCAGGAACTCGGCAACGCCCGGTGGCCGGTACGACTGCTCATCGCAGACCGTTCCGCCCAGCGGTGCGAGCAACTGGGTAAGGGCGCCGTACCGCAGCCCCCGCTCACTCGGGGTCGCCCGTGCGTGCAGCACGCGCAGTCCCTCCTGCCCGGCGCGTTCCACAGCCCAGCGCACCAGGGCATCCTGTCCGAAGTCCGGTTTGCCGCGCACGATGACCATCGCGGGGCGACCGCTGCCCAGTTCGGCCAGGACCGAGGCCAGGACTGCGCGTTCGCGGTGCCGGTGCAGCAGGACGGGTGTGGTGTGCGGTGCCCAGGGCACGCCGGGCCAGGCGGGTGTCCCTCCTCGAGACGGGTGCATGGTCCCACCAGGATCTTCGGTTCGCAGTTCGGTCTCTTCGCTTCCCCGGAGCCGGAATCAGGGAATTCGCACCGGCGTACGTCCACCGGTGGTGCCGGAGCTTTGCAGCACCGGGGCCAGCGCGGTGCGCCGGTCCACACCCAACTTGCAGTAAATGCTGGTCAGGTGTGTCTCCACCGTACGAACGGTGACCGCCAGCGACTCCGCGATCTCGCGGTTGCTGGCTCCTGCCGAAGCCAGGCCCGCAACCGTCCGTTCGGTGCCGGTCAGGTCGTCGGCCCGGGAGGCGGTGATCTCCTGCATGCGTCCGCCTGCGGCGATCAGGTGCCGTCTGGCTGCTCTGGCGACTGCGAGGGCACCGCAGCGCCGGGCTGTGCCGGCTGCTGAGCGCAGGTGTCCCCGTGCGCCACGGTGGTCGCCCAGCCCCAGCAGGGCTCGCCCGAGGGCCAGTTCGGCCCTGGCAGAGTCGACCCGGGCCGGTGATACGGCCAGCCGCGCGACGGCCTCGGTGAGCTGCTCGGCGCCGGGCCGCCCGGGAGTGATCACGCCGCAGGCCAGCCCGGCGAGCCCGAGGGCACGGGCGGTGCCCCACAGTCGTGCCCGTTCACCGGCGTTGGCGGCGATATCCCGGGCCTCGCCGGAACGGTTCATGGCAGCGAGGAGGTGACAGGCGTCGACCCACCACGGCACCAGCACCGGGTTCGCCACTCCCGCTTCGTCCTCGGCCCTGCTGCATGCGAGCAGCAGCCGCAGTGCGGTGTCGTCGTCTCCGGCGGCCCAGCGGGCCCTCGCCCGGATCATCAGATACAGAGGGTGTTCCGGGGAACGGCCGTCCGGTGCCGGCAGATGCATGCGGACGAGCAGCCGCTCGGCCTGCTCGTGGTCACCGTGATCGATCAGGCCGGCCGCCAGGATCAGGTAGGGAAGGGGTACGCGGGCGCGCCACCCCGCCCCGGCGACGACACGGACCGCGGCCCCGGCCTCGGACATTGCATCGGGAATGGCGCCTGTGCTGTACAGCACGGCGGCCCGGACGGCCAACGCCTGGGCACGGGTCCATGCGGCCCCGCCACTGGCGGTGTTCCGGAGAACGGTGTCCAGGGCGGTGAGCGCCTCGTCGGTCTCGTCGGCCAGGCCGAGTGCGATCGCCGAGGTGACCAGGGGCCAGCCGCTCGGTGCGGGGTGGGCGGCTGCCGTGACCCTGCGGGCGTGCTCGACGGCCTGGTGCGCCGGTCGGCCGTCCAAGGCAGCCAGTGTTGCGGACAGCGCCTCGCGGTGACAGTGCAGCAACTGCGGCGTCCGGTCACCCCGTTCGCGTGCCGCAGCCGTAGCGGTCGTTCTGCAGGCGTCCTCGGCCATACGCCGTGTGGACCGTACAAGTTCGTGCAGTTCACCGTCGGCACGGCCGTCTGTACCGGGGCCCGGTGCGCCGGGCAGGGATCGGGTGCTGTCCGCCAGTGCCGAGACGGCGAGCCCCGGGCGGCGGAGGACGATACAGGTCATCGCGTACTGCACCGCGAAGCGGGCCCTGACGCGGTCGTCGGCGGCTTCGGCGTTGCCCTGCCTCAGCAGGTCCAGCGCCTGCATCGGGTCGGTCTCGGTCAGCGACGCAGCCAGTTGCAGCCGTACGTGTGCGTTCTCCGGTTCCGCCTCCAGCACCCGGTGGAGGCAGCGGGCCACTGTCTCGGTGGCGCCGCGGTCCTCGGCCGCTGTGGCTGCGTCCCGCAGGAGCCGGGTCATCCACGGCAGGGGTGGTCCGGGCACGAGCAGCAAATGGCGGGCGATCTCCTCGGCCGGGCGGCCGGCGTCGCTGAGCAGCTGGGCGGCCCTTGTACGCAGCGCGGCGAGCCTGTCTGTGCCGAGGGGCTCGAGCACCGCGCAGCGGAAGGCCTCGTGGACCAGCTCGCTTCTGCCGGGGGCCATTTGTTCGGCCCGGCGCAGCACGGCCAGGGCGTCTTCGACCAGTGCGAGCGGTACATCGGCCAGGGCGGCGAGGTGCAGCGGCGAGTCCGTGCCGAGCACGGCGGCTGCGGCTGCGGCCTCGCGGACGGGCTTGGGCTGACGCTCTATCAATTCGCCCACGCATTGCCTGATCAGGCGCCGTCCGGTGGTGGACACACGTGGTGCGTTCACCGCGTTCGGAGGTGTGCCTTCGCTGTGCAGCTCGCGCAGGAGCCGGGTGGCCGTGCGGGGGTTGCCACCGGAGAAGTGGGCCACTTGTGCGGCGAACGGGGCGGCAACGGGTGCGCCGAACGCGATCCGCGCCAGTCCGGCGACCTCGGCCGGGGTCAGAGGGTCCAGGCGGACCGTCGACACCGGGGGCTGCATGATGACGTCCGCGGTCCGGGGGCGAGCCTCCGGGCACTGTGCGAGGACCACCAGCAGGGGCAGCCGGCCGGCCCGCCGGAGCAGGAAGTCCAGCCACTGCAGGGAGGGCGCATCGGCGTGGTGGGCGTCGTCCAGCACCAGGGCGAGAGGACGGTCCGCCGTCAGGTTCACGGCGAGACGGTACAGGCCGTTGAGTATGGAGTAGGCGGAGCCGGCGACGAAGTGCCGGAGGGCGGGCAGTGCGTGGCGGGCGGCTCCGTCGAGCAGCGGGTGGTCGGGGACTGCGGCGTCTGTGAGACCCAGCGTGCCGAACAGCGCCCGTGTGCCCGCGTAGCGCTCATCGCGTGCGGATTCGCTGCACGTACCCCGCAGTACGGTCATCCCTCTGCAGGGTCTGCCAGCGAGGAACGCCGTGAGGAGGTGGGTCTTCCCCATGCCCGAGGCCCCCGTCACGATCACGAGGCCGGGTCGGCCTTCACGTGCGGCTGCGGCATGGGCCTCGAGCGCTGTCAGCTGGCCGGTGCGGCCGACAATGGTGCCTGCGAAGCCGGAAACGCCTGCCTGGTTGAGCACTGATTCCCCCTCGCGCCTGAACCAGAGCCGTCATGCCGGTGGTTCGTCCCGCCCGCGGCCAACGATCGTTACGCGCCACCCAGGCGCTCAATGTCGGCCAGCGTAGCCGACGAACGCGGTCGTCCCTGTATGGGAACCATCAAGAACCCGCCGGTAGGCAGCGTGCAGACGGATCCGGCCACCTTGACGATCACCCGGATGCGCCGACCGCGAATGCGGCAGGGCGCGCTGGGCCCAACTCCCCTGGGCCGTCGGCAGACTACGAATTCATCGGTAGCCACCGTGAGACCAAGTTGCGGTGCAGCGAACACCCTTGCCCGCGACCGGGCATAACTCCTGCCCCTGTCCGCACGTGACCCACCGGGCCTCCGGCACCTCCACCGCGATGGGAGGTTCCCGATGAGCACCGCACGACGACCGATCCTCTTCGTCAGCCTGCCAGAGCGCGGCCTGCTCAACCCTCTGCTCGTTCTCGCCTCCGAGCTGTCGCGCCGCGGCGTACCCGACCTGTGGTTCGCAAGCGACGAGCCCCGGCGAGGCGAGGTGGGGCGCCTGACAGCGGGCAGCGCGGTGGAATTCGCCTCGCTCGGCGACGTCTTCTCCGAGCTCTCGGCGGTGACCTGGAGCGACGAGGTCTACCGCGAAGTCACCCAGGCGTCGCGGTTCAAGGCACACCGGGCCGTCATCCGCCACTCCTACCGGCCGGCCCTCCAGGCGGAGAAGTACCGCCGTCTGGAGTCCGTGGCGGAAAAGGCCCGTCCGGCGCTGATGGTCATCGACTGCATGTGCAGTTTCGCCGTTGATCTCGCGCTGACCCGCAACATCCCCTACGTCCTGAGTGTTCCGTTCCTGCCGAGCAACGTCCTCACCTCGCACAGCCCGTTCGGAAGGTCGTACACGCCCCGCGGTTTCCCCGTGCCGCATTCGGGCCTCCCCTGCCCCATGAATCCCGTGCAGCGCATGGCCAACCGGATGTTCAAACTGCGGACGCTGGCCATGTTCTTCAACCCGGCCATGGGAAAAGTCCTTTCGCAGGATACGAAACTCCGCAAGGAACTCCGCCTTCCCCCGCCCGACCCGATGACCAGGATCGACCGGGCAGAAATGATCCTGTGCAACTCGGTTCCCGAGCTCGACTACCCCTTCGAGATTCCCGGAAAGATGAAACTGGTCGGCGCGATGGTGCCGCCGTTGCCCGAAGTGCCGGACGACGACGGCCTGTCCGACTGGCTCGACGCCCAATCGTCCGTGGTCTACATGGGGTTCGGCACGATCACGCGCCTGACGCGCCGACAGGTCCGCTCGCTGGTGGAGGTCGCCCGCAGGCTCGACGGCCGGCACCAATTCCTGTGGAAACTGCCGGAGGAACAGCTCGCCCTGCTGCCCGCAAAGGAATCTCTGCCAGGCAACCTGCGGATCGAGAGTTGGGTGCCGTCGCAGCTGGACATCCTCGATCACCCGAACGTGAAGGTGTTCTTCACTCACGGCGGCGGAAATGGCTTCCACGAGGGCCTGTACTTCGGCAAGCCCCTCGTTGTGCGGCCGTTGTGGGTGGACTGCTTCGACCAGGCCGTGCGCGGGCGGGACTTCGGCGTGTGCCTGCCCCTCGACCGGCCGCAGGACATGGCCCCGGACGATGTCGTCGACAAGCTCACCCGCGTGCTCGACGATCCTGGGTTCCACCGGCGCGCGCAGCGGTTCGGCGAGTTGCAGCGGGCCGCGGGCGGGCGGATCGCCGCGGCCGATCTGCTCCTCGGCCTCCCCGCCCTGTCCTGACAGCCACCCTGCGAAAGGATCGACTCCCTTGAAGAACCCGGACCGTTGTGCTGCCCTGTGGCTGCGGCGATTCCATCCGGCCGCGGACGGCCCAATCCGGCTCGTCTGCTTTCCTCACGCCGGCGGATCGGCAAGTTTCTACCTGCCGGTGTCAGTGGCCTTCTCGCCCGGAGCCGAAGTGATCGCACTTCAGTATCCGGGACGACAGGACCGGCGACACGAACCGTGCATCGAGCACATCGGCACGCTCGCCGATTGCATCACCGCCGAACTCCTGACACTGGACGACAAGCCCACGGTCTTCTTCGGCCACAGCATGGGGGCCGTCCTGGCCTTCGAAACGGCCTGGCGTCTTGAGCAGCAGGCCTCCCACTCACCGAAGTCGGTCATCGTCTCCGGCCGCCGTGCACCGTGCACCGTCCGTGCCGAATCGGTGCACTGCCGGGACGACGACGGCGTGCTGGCCGAACTGCGGCTGCTCAACGGCCCGAACCCGCAGTTGCTGGGCGACGAGGAGATCCTGCGCATGGCGATGCCTGCCATCCGCGGGGACTACCGGGCGATCGAGACCTACACCTGCGCTGCCGACCGCAGGCTCCGTTGTCCCCTCACCGCGCTGACCGGCAAGGCCGACCCCCGGACGTCACTGGCCGAGGCAGAGGCGTGGAAGACCCACACCGACGGACGGTTCCGGCTCACGGTGTTCCCCGGCGGACATTTCTTCCTGGCCGAACACCCGTCGGCGGTGAACGAAGAAATCGCCCGGGAACTCGACACCGCGTGACACACCGCAGCCTTCCCGGTGCTGTCCGCCAAGTCACGTGCAGGACAAGGACATTCACATGCGCACACTACTGGTCGACAATTACGACTCGTTCACCTACAACCTCTTCCACTACCTGACTCAGGTGAACGGGGAAGAGCCCGAAGTCATCCTCAACGACGACCCGTCCTGGCGGCCGGAACTGCTCCGGGCGTTCGACAACGTGGTGCTGTCCCCGGGACCGGGGACGCCCCACCGTCCCGCCGATGTCGGCCATTGTGCGGGCATCGCGGCGGAGGGACTGCTGCCCGTGCTCGGCGTGTGCCTCGGGCACCAGGGCATAGCCCTGGTGCACGGGGCCGACGTCGTGCGTGCTCCCACGCCGCGGCACGGGCGCACCTCCCTGGTCCGGCACGAGGGCACCGGCCTGTTCGAAGGCCTGCCCGAGCCGCTGGAGGTCGTCCGGTACCACTCGCTGGCCGTCACCGGCCTCTCCTCCGTCCTGGAACCGCTGGCCCGGTCCGCGGACGGGGTGCTCATGGCGCTGCGCCACCGCAGCCTCCCTCTGTGGGGGGTGCAGTTCCATCCCGAGTCCATAGGAACCCAGGCCGGTCACCAGCTGCTGGCGAACTTCAGGGCGCTGACCGAACGGCACGGTGCACCACGCCGGAGGGCCGCTGCGCCCGCCGTGCACCGGCCGGTGCACAGCAGTCCCGTGGTCCGCCGGGTGCGCAGACTGCGTGTCCTGACCGAGCAGTTGCCGACCCGGTGGGATGCCGAGGTGGTCTTCGACCGGATGTTCCGCGCCGATGCCCACGCCTTCTGGCTGGACAGCAGCCTGGACGGGGGCCTGCTCGGCCGGTTCTCCGTCATGGGCAACGCGGCGGGGCCGCTGGCCCGTGTCGTCACCGCCGACGTGTTCCGGGGCACCGTGACCGTGACGGAGCCTGGGTCGACGCGGGTCGTGGCGGGTGAGTTCCTGGAGTGGCTGGACCGCGACCTGCGGTCCCTGCGGGTCGACGTGCCCGAGCTGCCCTTCGGTTTCACCCTCGGCTGGGTCGGCGCGCTGGGGTACGAGCTGAAGGCCGAATGCGGCGGCGAGAGGGCGCACCGCTCACCGGACCCCGACGCCGCCATGGTCTTTGCCGACCGGGCCGTGGTCTTCGACCATTCCACGGGCACCACCCATCTGCTGGTGCTCGCAGGTGAGAGCGGCGAGGAGGAAGCGCGCACCTGGCTGTGCAGTGCTGCCGCGGACCTCGACAAGCTCGCCTGCCGGGCGGCCGGGCCCTGCGAGAGGCCCGCTGCAGAGCCGGGCACGGGGATCCGGCTGCGTCACGACCGGGAGGCCTACCTCAAACTCATCGACGCGTGCCAGCAGGAGATCACGGCCGGGGAGGCCTACGAGATCTGCCTGACCAACATGGTCGAGGCCGAGACCGCGCTCGACCCCTGGCAGGCCTACCGCTTCCTGCGGCGCGCCAGCCCCGCGCCGTTCGCCGCCTTCCTCTGCTTCGGCGGACTGTCCGTGCTGAGCACCTCGCCCGAGCGATTCCTCCGGGTCGACCGGGACGGCACGATGGAATCCAGGCCCATCAAGGGAACCCGCCCCCGAGGGACCACCCCCTGTGAGGACGCGCTGCTGGTCAAGGAGTTGAAGGCCAGTGAGAAGGACCACGCCGAGAACCTCATGATCGTCGACCTGGTCCGGCACGACCTCGGGCGGTGCGCCGAGGTCGGTACGGTGGTCGCCGATCCGGTCTTCCAGGTGGAGACCTACGCCACGGTCCACCAGCTGGTGAGCACGGTCCGGGCGCGGCTGCGGCCGGGCACGGGGACGGTGACGGGGGTGCGGGCGGCGTTCCCCGGAGGGTCGATGACCGGGGCACCGAAGGTCAGGACGATGCAGATCATCGACCGGCTGGAGGACGGGCCGCGAGGCATCTACTCCGGAGCCATCGGGTATTTCTCGCTGACCGGGGCCGCCGATCTGAGCATCGTCATCCGCACTGCCGTGATCAGCAACGGCCTGCTGCGCTACGGGGTCGGCGGTGCGGTCATTGCACTGTCGGACCCGGAGGCGGAGTTCGAGGAGACGGTCGTGAAGGCGCGGCCCCTCCTCGCACTGCTGCGTTCCGGGATGCCGGGGCAGCAGGAGCGTGCCGCGAACGTCTAAGGCTTTCCGAACCCACGCATGGGGCGGCAGACCGCCCACCGATTCCCGGGAGTGATGGTGTCCGTTCACAACGACGACTACGAGATCGATCCGGCCGCCGGCACGGACCCCGGCCGACTCGGCGTCGGGCTCGGCGGTTTCACCCTCCCCCGGGTCTTCGAAGACGCCGTGCGCGCCGCTCCGGACGCGGTCGCCGTCAGGGACGGGGACCGTTCGTGGACGTGGCGCGCATGGCGGTCGGACGTGGACGCGATGGCACGCGGACTTCAGGAACTGGGCGTCGGCGTCGGCGACGTGGTGGCGGTGCAGGTGCCGAACTGCTGGGAGTTCGAGACCCTGCACCTGGCCGTCGCGGCCGTCGGCGCCGTGCTGATGCCCGTCCACTCCGGCAATGGCCATGCGGACGTACAGGCTCTGCTGGCCCGGGTGGAACCCGTGCTCGCCGTGCTGCCAGAAGCGGCCGGGGAGGACGGCACACCGCAGCCGGACCCGCCACTCCCGGCCGTGCCGTCGCTGCGCGCCGTACTGGATGTTCCGGCCCTGCACCGGCTGCTGGCCGACTGGCACGGCAGCACACCGCATCCGGTGGATGTGCGGCCGGACATGCCGTTCGTGCTCCTGCCCTCCTCCGGTACGACGTCCGCACGGCCGAAGATCTGTCTGCACACCCATGACGGGCTGCTGTCCAACACGTCCTTCGTGACAACGGAGGCCGGGGAAGCCTTCACCGTCGCGGTCATGACAGCCTGTCCGCTCACGCATCTCTTCGGCCTGCAATCCATGCACTCCGCACTCTTCACGGCATGCCCGCAGGTTCTGCTGACCAGTTGGGACCCGGACCGCTTCCTCGAGCTGGCCAGGGAGGCTCAGCCCAGTGTCGTCTTCGCCGTTCCGGCGCAGCTGCACGACGTCGTCGCCTGCCTCGCCGACGGCGGGGAGCCGGCCGGCTTCCGCCCGCACGAGGTGCGAACGGCCGGTGCCGCGATACCTGGGGCGCTCGTCACCGATGTCCGAGCGGCCCTGGGCGCTCCGCTCGTGGCAGTGTGGGGGATGTCCGAACTGGGCACGGGAACCTGTACCCGTGCCGACGATCCCCTGGACGTCGCCATCCGCACGGTGGGCCTGCCGACCCGCGGGGCGCGGGTGCGGGTCGTCGGCGAGGATGGTTCGAAGTGCGCCCCGGACGAACCGGGCCAACTGCAGTACCACAGCCCGGGCATGTTCCGGGGCTACTACCGTGAGCCGGCTGTGACACGGTCCTCGATGACCCAGGACGGCTGGCTGCGCACCGGCGACCTGGCGGCCGTCGGTGCCGACGGCCGCGTCCGTTTCCTGGGCCGGGCGGCCGAACTGATCAACGTGGGCGGGCGCAAGTTCAACGCCGCGGAGATTCAGGGCGAGTTGGCGGACCTGCCCGGTATCGGGCCGCTCGCGGTTGTCGCCCGGAAGGACGTCCGGCTCGGGGAGTATCCGTGTCTGGTCGTCACCGGCCGGGCGAGCACGGCCGTCGGCCTGAACGAGGTGACCGCGTTCCTGCGGGAGCGCGGGGTGTCCGACTACAAGATTCCGCTCGAACTGGTGAAGGTCGACGCCCTCCCCCGTACTCCTGCGGGCAAGCTCCACCGCAGGAGGCTGGAGAGCCTGCTCGCCGGCCCCGGCTGCTTCACCTCTGCCGCACCGGGAGCCCGTCGCCCCGTCTCCTTCGCCGAGTCCCTGGCCCTCGTCGCATCCTGCGTGGCGAAGGTGCTGGCGCAGGAGCCCGGCGAGACGGCCGTCCGGCCCGGGGAGACCTTCCGCAGCCACGGCCTGGACTCGGTCCGCTGCGTCCGGCTGCGCAACCTGCTGGCCGAGGCCACAGGTCTGTCGCTCCCGGTCGGGCTGGCCTTCGACCACCCCACCCCGGCCGCAGTCGCACAGGTTCTGGCAGCCGAGACGGACCGGGGTGAGGAAGAAGGGACCGACCGCGACGGTGGCCCGACGGCCGAGCCGGTGGCCGTCGTCGGCATGGCCTGCCGCCTGCCGGGCGGGGTGGCCTCGCCGGAGGATCTGTGGGCACTCGTGGCGGACGGCACCGACGCGATCTCCGCCTTCCCCCGTGACCGAGGCTGGGACCTCGACGGGCTGTTCCACGAGGATCCGGAGCACCGGGGCACGTCCTACGCCCGGGAGGGCGGCTTCCTCCACGACGCGGGCGACTTCGACGCCGGGTTCTTCGGTTTCTCGGAACGCGAGGCGCTGGCGACCGATCCTCAGCAGAGGCTGCTGCTGGAGGCGGCGTGGGAGGCGCTGGAACGGGCTCACATCGATCCGACGGCCCTGCGGGGAAGCAGGACCGGTGTCTTCACCGGGGCGATGTACCACGACTACGGGGCCGGTTCCCTCGTCCGCGGCAGCGCACTGGAGGGGCTGATCGGCATCGGTACGGCCGCGAGCGCGCTGGCCGGGCGGATCTCGTACACCTTCGGTCTCGAGGGCCCGGCGCTGACGGTCGACACGGCCTGCTCGTCGTCGCTCGTCGCAGTGCACCTGGCCTGCAGGTCGCTGCGTTCGGGCGAGTCCTCCCTGGCCCTGGCGGGCGGGGTCGCGGTGATGGCGACGCCCACGCCGTTCGTGGAGTTCTCGCGGCTGCGCGGGCTGTCCCCGGACGGCCGGTGCAAATCGTTCGCGGAGGCCGCGGACGGTGCGGCGTGGTCGGAAGGCGTCGGGCTGCTGGTCCTCGAACGGCTGGGGGACGCCCGGCGCAACGGGCATCCCGTCCTCGCCGTCGTACGGGGGTCGGCTGTGAACCAGGACGGTGCGTCGAACGGCCTGACCGCGCCGAACGGCACTGCCCAGCGCCGTCTGGTCGACCATGCCCTGGCCGACGCCCGGCTGGAGCCCGGGGACGTCGACGCCGTGGAGGCCCACGGGACGGGCACGGCCCTGGGCGACCCGATCGAAGCGGAGGCCCTCCTGGCGTCGTACGGACGGGGGCGCTCTGCGGACCGGCCGCTGTGGCTCGGCTCGGTGAAGTCGAACATCGGGCATGCCCAGGCCGCCGCCGGGGTCGCCGGGGTGATCAAGACGGTGCTGGCGCTCCAGCACGGTGTCCTGCCCCGGACATTGCACGTGGACGCCCCGTCGTCCCACGTGGACTGGTCCGCCGGGGCCGTACGGCTGCTCACCGAGCCCCGTCCGTGGCCCCGCGCGGCGGACCGGATACGCAGGGCGGGGGTGTCCTCGTTCGGGATCAGTGGCACCAACGCGCACGTGATCCTGGAGGAGGCGCCGGAGCAGCCCGGGCCCGCCGCCGAGGAGCAGCCCGGCAGCGGCATGGTGCCCTGGGTGCTGTCCGCGCACGACGAACCGGCTCTGCGGGCGCGGGCACGGCAGTTGGCCTGCCATGCGGAGGCGCATCCTGAGCTGTCCGCCCGTGACATCGCTTGCGCGCTCGCGGTCACCCGTGCCCCGCACGAGCTCGGAGCGTACGTCGTCGGATCGAGCCGTGAGGAACTGGTGTCCGCCGTCGCCGCGTTGGGCGCAGGCGGATCCTCGCCCTTGCCTGTTCCTGCCGGTACGGGCGCGGGCCGTCCGGTGTTCGTCTTCAGCGGGCAGGGCAGCCAGCGGCCGGGCATGGGGCGTGAACTCGCCCGTGCCTTCCCCGTGTTCGACGCGGCGCTGCGCGAGGTCTGTGCGGAGCTCGGTCCTCGGCTGGCACGCCCGCTGGCCTCGGTGATGTGGGCCGCTCCCGGTACGGAGGAGGCGGCCCTGCTGGACAGCACCGGATACGCGCAGCCGGCGCTGTTCGCCTTCGAGGTCGCGCTGTTCCGGCTGTTCGAATCCTGGGGCGTGGTTCCCGGGCACCTGGTGGGCCATTCGGTCGGCGAGATCGCCGCCGCCCATGCAGCGGGCCTTCTGTCGCTCGCGGACGCCTGTGCGCTGGTCGCGGCCCGGGGCCGGCTGATGCAGGACCTGCCACCGGGCGGCACGATGCTGGCCGTGCGCATGCGGGAGGAGGAGGTCTCGCGGTGGCTGACGGGCCCGGCGGACGCACTGACGGTCGCGGCGGTCAACAGCCCGCATTCGCTGGTGCTGGCGGGAGCACGGGGGCCGCTGGAGGACCTCGCGCAGCAGCTGACCACCGCCGGGCACCGGGTCCGGTGGCTTGCCGTCAGCCACGCCTTCCACTCGTCGGCGATGGACCCGATGCTGAAGGACTTCCGCAAGGCCGTCGAGGATCTCGCGTTCCGCCCACCGCGCATCCCGATGCTGTCCGGCCTCACCGGCCTGCCCTTCACCGGGCAGGAGGTGTGCGACCCGGACTACTGGGTGCGCCAGGTACGGGAGCCGGTCCGGTTCGGCGCGGCGATCGACTTTCTGCACTGCGAAGGAGCGGACTTCTTCCTGGAGTTGGGGCCCGGTGCCGCCCTCAGCCCGATGATCGAGGAGTGCCTTGCGGCCGGGCCCGATTCCCGCATGCCCGGCTCGGCGGTCGTGCCGGCCGTGACCGCCGAGGGCGGTGAGGAACGCGCGGTGCTATCGGCGGCTGCTCGGCTGCATCTTCACGGAGTGCCCGTCACCTGGCGTTCGGTGCTCTCCGGCGCCCGTCCGGTGTCGCTCCCCACGTACCCGTTCCAGCGGCGGACGTACTGGCTCGGCCGGACGCCGGACACCGGCGGCACAGCGGCCGGGGAGGGCATCGCCGAGGACGTGACACCGCAGTCTGCGGCCGCTCATCTGGCCAGCCTCGATGGCGGGGAACGGGACGCGGTCCTGACCGATCTGGTGCTGTCCGCGACCGGGGCCGTTGTCGGCGGGCGCACGTTCGGCGGCCCCCACGCCACCCGGTCCTTCACGGACATGGGTATCACCTCGGTCAACGCGATCGAGCTGCGCAACCGCATCACTGCCGTCACTGGGATCGAGCTGCCCTCCACCCTGGTGTTCGACCACCCCACGCCCACGGCCGTCATGCGGTTCATCCGCGAGCGCCTGGACCGTCGCGCCCCGGCCGCCCCCCGGTCCTCGGCGGAGGTCGTGGCGGAGCTGGAGGCCCTGCTGGATGCGGGCGCATGCCTCGACGCCGCAAGCGCCAACCGCCTCAAGGACCTCGCGAAGCGCTGGGGTCCCGCTCCGAAGCATGTCAGCAGCGTCGACCTCGCCACGGCCACGGATGCGGAGCTCTTCCGCCTCGTGGACGGCGCTTGAGCACTCCGCTGGAAGTGCGGTAGGTCAACTGCGGGCCGTTCATGGCTGGTCGCGCAGTTCCCCGCGCCCCTACAGGGCGCGGTACCGCACCGGACTACGGAAACGTCAGCACCTGGCCGACGTCCACCACATCCGGGTCGTCGATGCCGCTGGCGGCGGCAATGTCGCGGTAGCGGTTGCCGTCACCGTAGAAGCGTTCGGCGACGGCCCACAGGGTGTCGCCGGGTTCGACCGTGTAGGTGCGCGCCTCGGGGGCGGACGGGGACGGGGGTACCTCTTCAGCAACCGGCTCCTCGGCAGCGATCGGGGCGTCGGTGTAGAGCACGAAGTTGCCGTCGGCAAATCGGGGTGATCAGCCGATACCGATGCCGTGCAGGAGGGGGCCCACGATGACTGCGCCGAGAGCAACGGCGTAACCGACGAGCACACGGAAGAGACCGATAGCCGGGAGAAGTTATGAACTCACCTTTCGTGGAGCACGCCTGACTGCCCGGTCCTTCCCCGCTGACGCACCGCCACTCCTCGCATCCCTCGCACGGGGTCAGCCGTATCGATCCCTCACCCGTGCGTTCGGAAGCGGGGGAGATCAGGGGGCGGATCAGACGGCCGCCTGCTCCACGTGGCACCGTGCTTCGAAGGCGCGAGGGACGATCCGTTTCCCCTTTCCGGGGGAGCCACTTGCCGCGTCGCCCCGGCCTCCGGGTGCCCCGCCCCGCCTGAAGCCGGGGGCGGGGCGCCGGGTGGGTCACGACAGTCCCAACTCATTGTCCAGAAGGTCGAAGACCTCCTCGTCGGAGGCCGCTTCAAAGTCGAAGGCCTCGTCCGCGGCGGATCCCGGTGCAGTGGCAGCGTCGTCGCGCAGGGTTGCCCACTTGGACCTGAGAACCTCCAGGCGGCCCGCCACCTGTTCGTACGCCTCCTCGCCGATCTCCACGCTCCTGAACGCCCTCTCCAACTTCTCCAGTTCGGCGAGGATCGCCACCGTGCCACCGGACGAATCCGGGCCGAGCGCGAGCCGGGAGTACACGTATTCCGTCAACTCGTCCGGCGTCGGGTAGTCGAAGACCAGCGTGGCCGGCAGCCGGACCCCGGCGACCGCGCTCAGCCGGTTGCGTAGTTCGACGGCGGTGAGCGAGTCGAAGCCGAGGTCCTGGAAGGACCGCTGCGGGTCCACGTCCGCCGCCCGGGAGTGCCCCAGGACAAGGGCCGCCTGGCCCCGTACCGTCTCGAGCAGGGCCCCTCGCCGTTCAGGCCCGGGGAGGGCGGACAGCCGCTCCACGAGGTCACCGCCGCCCGCCGCCGCGCTGCTGCGCGCCCGCGTGCGGACCAGGCCGCGCAGCAGCGGCGGGACTTCACCGCGGGCACGGAAGGCCGCAAGGTCGAGGCGCACCGGCAGCGGGACCGTCTCCGGACCGGAGACGGCGGCGTCGAACAAGGCCAGCCCCTGCTCCGGGGTCAGCGGCGGCATTCCGGCACGCACCATGCGCCGGGTCTCCGCCTCGCCCATCCCGCCGGTCCACGGGCCCCAGGCGAGTGACACAGCCGGCAGACCTCGGTCACGGCGGTACAGCGCGAGGGCGTCCAGGAAGGCGTTGGCTGCCGCGTAGTTGGCCTGGCCAGCATTCCCGAACGTGCCCGCCACGGAGGAGAAGACGACGAAAGCATCGAGGTCCATCCCCTTCGTGGCCTCGTGAAGGTTCCACGCCGCATCCACCTTCGGACGCAGAACCGCAGCCAGCCTCCCGGGCGTCAGAGAACCGATGACACCGTCGTCCAGGACACCTGCCGCGTGGATCACAGCCCGCACCGGATACCGGCCGACCAAACCCTCGACAGCAACCGCATCCGCGACATCGCACGACTCGACAACAACCTCAGCGCCCAGGCCTCGCAGCTCGGCCACGAGTTCGGCAGCACCCTCGGCCTCGGCGCCACGCCGGCTGACAAGCAGCAGGCCCCGCACACCGTGCTCGACCACCAAGTGCCGGGCCACCAACCGACCCAGACCACCCGTACCACCCGTGACAAGCACCATGCCCTGAGGGTCCCACTGTGCCCGGCCGGCATGGGCAGACATCCTGGCCAGCCTCGCAGCCAGCACCTCACCCTCCCGGATGAGCAGCTCGGGCTCATCCAGAGCAAGGGCCTGCGGAAGTGCAGCCAGGCACGCCTCGTCCTCGGCTGCCAGCTCCACCAGTCCGAAGCGGTCCGGGTTCTCCGACACCGCCGAACACACCAGGCCCCGCACCGACGCAGCGGCCAGGTCGGCTCCGGAAACTGCGCCACGGGTCACGAAGACCAGGCGCGAGGCCCCGAATCGCTCCTCCGCCAGCCATTCCTGCGCCAGTCGCAGAACGTGCGCCGTCAGCGCGCGCACAGCTCCCGTCGTCCCGGCCGTTGTGTCGCCGTGCACGGGGACGAGCACCATGCCGGGCACATCATCCGCAGCCTCGGCCAAGGACTCGAGGCCGGCATACCGTTCGGTATTCCGCAGGCCTGCCAGGGCCGGGGCGTCCGTGTCCGCGGCGAGCACCGCCAACGGTACATCGGCTATGGCCTCAGGCCGGACGGGCGTCCACTCCAGCCGGAAGAGCGCGTCCCGGTCGACCCGACCCGCCGCGGTGTTCAGCTGCTCTGCGGTGAGCGGCCGGACGACCAGCGACTCCACCGTGGCGACCGGGGCCCCCGTACCGTCGGCAACTGCCAACGACAGCGCGCCCTCGGCCGAGCGCGTCAGTCGCACCCGCACCGCAGAGGCACCCGTCGCATGGAGCGACACCCCGGCCCACGAGAACGGCACGCCGGCGGTCGCATCGTCGCCGTCCTCTGCAAGTGCGATGGCGTGCAGACCCGCGTCGAAGAGTGCGGGGTGCAGGCCGAACGGGCTGCCGTCCACGTCGTCGGGCAGGGCGACCTCGGCGAACAACTCGTCGCCGCACCGCCAGGCGGCCTTCAGCCCTTGGAACGCCGGCCCGTACTCGAAACCGGCGTCCGCGAACCGCGCGTACACGCCCGTCACGTCCAGCGGCTCGGCACCCGCCGGTGGCCACACCGACGCGTCGAACGACGTCCGCGCGGCTCCCGGCGCCAGGACACCGCCGGCGTGCAGCGTCCACGGCGACTGCGTGCCGGACGCCGGTCGGGAGTGCACACTCACGGTGCGGCGTCCCGACTCGTCCGGTGCGCCCACCCCGACCTGCACCTGCACGTGGCCCTGCTCGGGCAGCACCAGCGGCGTGGCGAGCGTGAGCTCCTCCACCAGGCTGCAGCCGGCCTCGTCGCCGGCACGCAGGGCGAGTTCGAGCAGTGCCGTGCCGGGCACCAGTACCGACCCCATCACCACATGGTCCGCACACCACGGCTGGGACTGGGCGGAGAATCGTCCGGTGAACAGCAGCCCTTCGGATCCCGCCAGTTCCACGGCACCGGCCAGCAGCGGGTGTTCCGCGGACTTCAGCCCCACCGACTCCGCTCCCCGGGCCCCGGGCCCGCCCGACGGCCAGAACCGACGGTGCTGGAAGGCGTACGTCGGCAACTCGGCCCGGGGGCCGCCCGTTCCGGCAAAGAGTGCGGACCAGTCGGCCTTCGCACCGTGGACGTGCAGCTGGGCCAGGGCTTGCAGCAGCGTGGCTTCTTCGTCCCGGTCCTTGCGCAGGACGGATAGGAAGACCGGCTCGCCCTCCTCCGAAACCGATGCTGCCGCCAAGGCCGAGAGGACTCCGTCCGGGCCCAGTTCCAGGAACCGGTTCACGCCGTTGGCACGCAAAGTGCGGATGCCGTTCGCGAAGCGCACCGCCTCACGGACGTGCCTCACCCAGTAGTCCGGGGAACGCAACTGCTCGCTCGTGGCAAGCTCGCCGGTCAGGTTCGAGACGACGGGCACGGACGGCTCACCGAAGGACAGCCCCGCCACGATCCGGGCGAACTCGTCGAGCATCGGGTCCATCAGCGACGAGTGGAAGGCGTGCGAGACCTTCAGCCGGGTCGTCCTGCGGCCCCGCTCCTCGAAGTGAGCACTCAGCTCCCGCACAGCGTCCTCGACGCCCGAGACCACAACGGAGGAAGGGCCGTTGACAGCAGCGATGGAGACGGACTCGCCCAGCAGCGGCAGGACTTCGTCCTCCCTCGCCTGCACGGCGAACATGGCACCGCCCGCCGGCAGCGCCTGCATCAGCCGACCACGCGCCGCCACCAGCTTGCACGCATCGGCCAGCGAGAACACACCAGCCACATGCGCAGCCGCCACCTCACCGATCGAATGCCCGGCCACGAAGTCCGGGCGCACGCCCCACGACTCCACCAGACGGAACAACGCCACCTCGACCGCGAACAACCCAGCCTGGGCGAACACAGTCCGGTTCAGCAGATCCTCGTCCTCACCCCAGACGACATCCCGGACAGGCCGGCCCAGGTGCTCGTCCAGTCCGGCACACACCGCGTCGAAGGTTTCGGCGAACACCGCGAAACGGGCATGGAGTTCACGCCCCATGCCGAGCCGCTGCCCGCCCTGACCCGAGAACAGCACGGCGGTCCTGCCGGTACGTGCCGATCCCTCGACCACGCCCGGAGCGGTCTCGGCCGAGGCCAGCGCTGAAAGGCCACCGAGTGCAGCGTCCCGACTCTCCGCCAGCACCACCGCGCGGTGGGCGAAGGCGGACCGTGTGGTCACCAACGCGCTGCCGATGTCGGCCAGTCCGCTGTCGGCACTCGCCTCCATGAAAGCCGCCAGCCGACCGGCCTGGGCCCTCAGTGCTGCTTCGGTCTTGCCGGACAGCACCAGGGGAACCCAGCCGTCGGCAACCGGACGCTCTGCGCGGGCCGGAGCAGGCTCGGGCTGTTCCAGGATCACGTGGGCGTTCGTGCCGCTGATGCCGAACGAGGACACGCCTGCCCGGCGTGGCCCGTTCCCTTCCGGCCAGGCCTGCTCCTGCTTCAGCAGTTCCACCGCGCCGGCGGACCAGTCCACATGCGACGACGGAGCATCAATGTGCAGGGTGCGCGGCAGCGTGCCGTGCCGCATCGCCATCACCATTTTGATGACGCCCGCCACGCCTGCCGCGGCCTGCGTGTGACCGATGTTCGACTTCACCGAACCGAGCCACAACGGCCGCTCCTCCGGCCGGTCCTGGCCATACGTAGCGAGCAGCGCCTGGGCCTCGATCGGGTCACCCAGGGTCGTACCCGTACCGTGCGCCTCGACCACGTCCACGTCGGATGCCGACAGGCCTCCGTTCACCAGCGCCTGGCGGATGACCCTCTGCTGCGACGGACCATTCGGCGCGGTCAACCCATTGCTCGCACCATCCTGATTCACCGCAGACCCACGCACCACAGCCA